>CANRCZ010000010.1 GCA_947629265.1 uncultured Bacilli bacterium
AAAAAATAAGGCTTGGGGGGGGGTTATCTACTAATAATAATTATACTATTAGTGGTAACTAATGGTATAACATATGGTGTAACTAGCATACAAAGCGAGAGTGTTAGTTACACAAAAGATGGAAAGTTAACAACAGTGAAAAATGCACTAGATGAGTTGATAACTAAGTCATCTAAAGTTGATGATTTAGAAAAAAAAGTAACAGATTATGAAAAGAAAGTGCATTATTTAGCTGATAAAGTGCAAATTGGAGAATATGTTGCCTATGATGCTGGAACATGGGGCGATGCAACTGGTAGACCGACAGAGCAAGAACAATTTGGTGGAAACGCAGCACATACAAATAAGGGAGCAAGTGTAGAATGGTGTTGGATGAGTAATTATAAAACAACATTACAAGGTTGGCGTGTACTATCTAAAGATGAAAAAACAAAAACCGTAACTATCGTACACGCCGGTCAACCTGAATGTTACAAACACCAAACCGATCAAAATAATAGTATAGATAAATTAAACAATCGAGCTAATGAATATAAAAATTCGTACGCTGAATCTGCACATGCTATGACTGAAGAAGAAGCACGTGGTATCGAACAATCTAACAATTTACGAACAACTGGTGATTGTTATTGGTTAGCTAATGCTTACTCAAGCAATAACCTGGTTTTCGTTAATATGGATGGTGATATCGGACACTACAACGGCCGCTCGTATGGTTTTCGCCCTGTCATCGTTTTAAAATCTAGTGTTTTAACAACAGGTGAGGGACGAGATAGCTTCGGAAATAAAGCTTGGATATTAGCATAACTATAAATAGTCTTTTGACTATTTTTTTGTATACTTTAACATTTATAATCAATAATATAAATGGTGATTATATGAATAAATCAATATGGAGTGAATATAAAGAAAAAATAAAAACAAAACAATTTAAAGATAATCTATATACCGATATCTTAATAATCGGTGGAGGACTAGCAGGTATCAACGTAGCATTTAATTTAAACAAAACCAAATATAAAGTATCACTAATCGAAAAAGATGAACTACTAAGTGGAACCACTAACTATACAACCGCTAAAGTAACATTCCTACAAAATACAGTTTATGACGATATAAAAAAATGTCATGATGAAGAAACAAGTGATCTATATCTAAAATCCCAACTAGAAGCAATAAAAATGATAAAAAACAACATAAAAAATTATAATATCGATTGCGATTTTCAAGATGAAGATTCATACCTTTTTACCTTAGAAGAAAAAGGTATAAACAAAATAAAAAAAATCATTAAAATATTACAAAATAACCATATAAAATATAATATCATCCATAAATTACCCAATGATTTAAAATGTTTATATGGTATAAAAGTCGCTAACTGTGGAACCTTTAACCCCATAAAATATGCTTACGGACTATTAAATAATACCAATGTCGATATATATGAACATGTAAGAGCCTTAAAAATAAAAAAAGAAGATGATAAATACATAATCGAAACCGATAAAGGAATGATTACGACAAAATATATCGTTACTACAACCCATTATCCATTCTTTATCATACCAGGTTTATTACCACTAAAAATGCATCTAAAAAAATCACATGTTGTTGCAAGTAAAATATCCAAACCATATAACTTTAATGCCATATCCGTAGATAAAAAAGAAATATCCATTAGATACTATCAAAACTACCTATTATTTGGTGGTGAGTCGTATAAAATGTCTAACCATATCGATTATGAAAAAAGACAAGATGAACTTATCCAAAACTTTAAAAAATACTTTAATACTGATATCAATTATAACTGGTCTACCTACGATTTAGTATCTAATGATTACTTACCAATAATCGGTAAAATAGACGATAATCACTATGTAGCATGTGCCTTTAATGCATGGGGTATGACTAATACCACTATCGCTGGTAAATTAATAAGTGATCTAATAAACAAAAGAAATAATAAATATGAACTATTATTTAATCCTAAACGAGAAATTACCTTAAAAAGAACCTTAAACTTTTTAACCGATAACATTAATATCACTAAAATATATCTAAAAACTAAAATAAATAAAAATAAAGAATTTTATAAAGATAACGTTAAAATCGTCAATATCGATGGTAAAAGTTACGGTATATACATAGATGATAATCAAAAAGAACATATCGTAAGAAACTTATGTCCTCATGCCAAATGTAGCTTAATATTCAATTACCAAGATAAAACATGGGACTGTCCTTGTCATGGATCTAAATACGATATCGATGGTAACGTTATCAAGGGACCAAGCGTTTTCGACATAAAAAAATAGAGCCTAAGCTCTATTGTAGAATTCAACGATTAATGATTCATTTATATCAGAATTTAATTCGCTTCTTTCAGGCATTCTAACGAAAGTACCTTCCATTTTAGCTTCATCATAAGTAACAAATTCAACACGTTTTTTCATTTGTTCTAATGAAGATTTTACAACCGCTAATTCTTTAGCGTTTTCTTTTAGACCAATCTTATCGCCAACTTTGCATCTATAAGATGGAATATCAACTTTTTTACCATTGACAGTTATATGACCATGATTAACAAGTTGTCTAGCACCTTTTCTAGTAGTTGCAAAACCAATACGATATACTAAATTGTCTAAACGACTTTCAAGTAACTTTAAGAATTCAACACCATGAACACCATGTTTCTTACCAGCCATATCAAATGTACGTCTAAATTGTTTTTCACTTAAACCATACATAAATCTAACCTTTTGTTTTTCTTGTAATTGAATACCGTAGTTAGATAATTTTTTCTTTCTAGCTTGACCATGAATACCAGGTGCATAAGGTTTTCTTGCAAGTTCTTTACCAGTTTCTAAAATAGAAAAGCCTAACTTTCTTGATTTTCTGTAAGTAGAACCAGTATATCTTGACATAATATTCTCCTTTCTACTAACATCTAAAGTTTCTTTGCCAAATTATAGGGTGTTTATTTTAATATCTTCGCTTTGCAGCTAAAGTTACACAATAACCCAATAAGGTAATAAACACGTTACAAAATTCAAAGAATGCTGCTAGATGAATAGCATTTATAATTATATTATGTTTTACCCTATAAGTCAATACCATATAACAAAAATATCGTTTAAATATAACAAAATTATTACTTAAAAAAACAATAATCGATAATTTTATAACAAATTTATCTTTTTTACGCATTTTGTCGAATTATGTGGTAAAATAATAATAGGTGATAATATGGACCAACAGATTATCTTGCTATTTATAACACTTGGTATTGCAGGTGTTATTACAGTAGTTGTAATTTTAAATATAATTCAAAATAAAAAAAATAAAAAATATCGTGATCAATTAGATAAACTAGAGGTTGAAAAAAACATATTGGATAGTTCACCAGTTATCCCCGAATTATCTAAAGTTGAATCGATAACTAAAAATGAAAAGCTAGAGGCAATGTACGATAATTGGAGTCATAGACTTAACGTCATAAGAACTGAACAGATCCCTAAAATAACCGATATGTTGATCGAAGCCGATTACTCACTTTCCAAAATGGATTACAAAAGTACGATCTATAAAATCGCGAAATTAGAGATGGAAATCTATAAAGTTAGAACTAACTCAGAGTTCTTACTTAACGAAATTAAAGAAATAACCAATAGTGAAGAGCGAAATAGAGGACTTATCATCGGATTAAAAACTAAATATCGTGAACTATACGAAAGGTTTGTCAATTCTAAACAAGAATATGGTGATATCGCTAATATTATAAGCTTACAATTTGAAAATATCGCTCATCGTTTTGAAGACTTTGAAACCGTTATGGAACAAAATGAATATACCGAGGTAGCCGCTATCGTTAAAAATATCGATCAGATGCTAAAACATATGAACAACGTCATCGATGAAATTCCAAGCATTCTTTTAATCGCCAATAGTGTATTACCTAAAAAGATAAACGAGGTAGAAACTGAATACAATAAAATGTTAAGTCAAAACTATCCTCTTGATTACTTAAATGTGGAACATAATGTAAGCGAAGCTAAAAATAAAATAAAAGACGTCCTAGAAAAAAGCAAAGTTTTAAACTTACAAGATAGTCTATTAGAACTTAAAGTTTTAGTCGACTATTTTGAAGAACTACTTACTGATTTTGATAAAGAAAAAGTAAACCGTCACCATTATGAAGACGCTAATAAAATATTCAATCAAAAATTTGATAAAATCAGTAACCTTATGTCAGAAATTTTTAGTCAATTAGATGAAATTAAAAATTTATATAATCTATCTGATGATGATGTTAAAGAACTAGAAAGTATTAGAGATGATCTAACAGCATTACATGATGACTATAAAGTATTAGTCGATCATACAAGTAATAACGCTTTTGCCTTTTCTAAACTAACTAAAGAATTGGAACAGCTTACTATTAGACTTTCAAAATTAGATGAACGTGTCGACGTTATATTAGATTCTATCGGTAGTATGAAAGAAGATGAAATAAGAGCTAGACAACAATTAGATGAGGTTAAAATAATCCTTAAACAAAGCAAAAACAAAATTAGAGAATACAATCTTCCATACATACCTCAAAATTATTTTGTCGAATTAAACGATGCCCAATTAGCAATCAAAGAAATCGTTAAAGAATTAGATAAAAAACCAATTACGATCGACGTTTTAAATACTAGAGTTGATACAGCTCGTGATCTAGTATTAAAGTTATATACGACTACTAAAGAGATGATTAAAACCGCTATGTTTGCTGAAATGGCAATCGTATATGGTAATAGATATCGCTCAAATGTTGAAGAACTAGATAAATATTTAACATATGCTGAAAGCTTATTCTATAAAGGAGAATATCAAAAATCATTAGAAATATCGATCAACTCCTTAAACAAAGTTGAAAGTGGCATATATAATAAATTGTTAAAACTATATTCTAGTAATGATTAGAAGCTAAGGCTTCTTTTTAGTTGTATCGTATTAAAAGATATGATATACTCTAAATTAGGAGAGAAAAAATGAAAGTAAATAGAGAATTTAAAGAATATCAAATCCTAGATGCTGGACATGGTGAAAAAATTGAAACTTGGAAAGACGTTACAGTAGTTAGACCAGATCCGCAAGCTATATGGCCAGCTAATAGTAGGTGGAAAGATTACGATGCTTACTATAAACGTAGTGATAAAGGTGGAGGATATTGGACCTTTTATAAAAAACTTAAAGATTATTGGGTTATTAAATATAAAGATTTAAACTTTAAAATAGCCCCTACTAACTTTAAACATATGGGTTTATTTCCTGAACAAGCAGTCAATTGGGATTATATGATCGATAAAATTAAAAACGCTAAAAATGTTAAAGTACTGAATTTATTTGCCTATACCGGAGGAGCTACCATCGCATGTAGTTATGCAGGCGCTGATTTAGTTGTTCATGTCGATGCTTCTAAAGGTATGATTTCATGGGCTAAAGAAAATATGGTTTTAAACCATTTAGAAAATAAGACTATTAGATTTATTCAAGATGATTGTTTAAAATTTATTAAAAGAGAAGCTAGAAGAGGTCATAAATACGATGTTATCATCATGGATCCCCCATCTTATGGTAGAGGTAGCAATGGCGAGGTATGGAAATTTGAAAATAATATCAATGAACTAGTCGAAGCTTGTCTAGATATACTAAGTGATAAACCACTATTTTTTCAAATCAATTCATACACAACTGGTATATCAGCTGTCGCTTTAGAAAATATCTTAAGACAAAGTATGAAAAATAAATATAAAGGTTATTTCTCAAGTGATGAGGTAGGTTTACCAATTAAAGATAGTGATTTAATCCTACCTTGTGGTATATATGCTAGATTTGAAAGTGAAAAATCTAACTAATAAAATTTCAATCTAATCGATGATTAATGTCATCAGTTTAAAAAAATATGATATAATATTCATGTACGAAAGTAAGTCAAAAACTTACATTTATAGAAAGAAGGAGAATTATGTTAGAATTAAAAGGAACACAAACTGAAAAAAATTTATGGACAGCTTTCGCTGGTGAAAGTCAAGCTAGAAATAAATATACCTACTTTGCTAGTAAAGCCAAAAAAGATGGATATGAACAAATAGCAGCGATCTTTGAAGAAACCGCTAATAACGAAAAAGAACATGCTAAAATGTGGTTCAAAGAATTAATGGGTGGTGAAATTAAATCCACTGAAGAAAATCTATCAATGGCCGCTGATGGTGAAAATTATGAATGGACAGATATGTATTCAGAATTCGCTAAAACCGCTAAAGAAGAGGGCTTTGATGCTATCGCATTTAAATTTGAACAAGTCGCTAAAATCGAAAAACAACACGAAGAAAGATATCGTAAACTACTTAAAAACATCGAAGATAAAGTTGTCTTCAGTAAAGATGAAGATTGCATTTGGATATGTCGTAACTGTGGTCATATCGTTGTTGGTAAATATGCTCCAGAGGTATGCCCAGTATGTAATCATCCAAAAGCTTACTTTGAATTAAAAGCTGAAAATTATTAAACATATCAAAATTTGATATGTTTTTAATATATAAAATATGGTAAAATAATATATGTATTAGGAGGATTTTTATGGATAGTAATCAGTATGATTTTAAATGTAAGCGGTAGAACTGATATTGTAGCATTCTACACACCTTGGTTTATAAATAGATATAAAGCAGGCTTTATCGATGTTAGAAATCCTTTTAATCAAAAATTAGTAAACCGTATTTATTTTGATGATGTCGATGCTATAATGTTTTGTACTAAAAATCCCATTCCTATCTTAAAATACTTAAAACAAATTAAAAAACCGATATTATTTCATATTACCTTAACACCATATAAAAACGATATCGAACCTAATGTTCCACCAAAAGGTAATATCATTAATGCCATTAAAAAAATTAGTGAAATAATAGGTATAGATAATGTCTATATTAGATATGATCCTATTTTTATAAGTGATAAATATAATATCGATTACCATATAAAATCCTTTGATAACCTATGTAGATTACTAAAAGGCTATACTAAACATATTATAGTATCATTCATCGATGAATATAAAAATGTAAGTAAAAATTTAAACATTTTAAACTATCATAAATTAACCGATAGTGACTATCAAAAAATCGGCATCAATTTTAGCAAAAGTGCTAAAAAAAACAATATGACCGTTCAAACATGTTGTGAAGATATTAACTTAATAGAATATGGCTTTATAAAAGAAGAGTGTATATCTCACACCTTAGCCTTTAAATTAACTGGTAAAACTAACTTTAAAACTTGGAAAGCTAGAGGTAATAACTGTAAATGTGTCGAAATGTTCGATATTGGTGTCTATAACTCATGTAGACATTTTTGTAAATATTGTTATGCTAATTTCGATGAAAATAAAGTTGAATTAAACTATCAAAATCATGACGTTAATTCATCACTTTTAGTAGGAAAATTAAAATATGATGATATAATTAAAATAAGAAAATAATTTTTCTATGTTTGCATAGCTCAGTTGGATAGAGTGCTTCCCTCCGAAGGAAGAGGTCATCAGTTCGATTCTGATTGCAAACACCATATAGTAATTCCTTAAACAAAATGTTTAAGTTTAAGATAGTTTATTTTAAAAAAATGTTGTATAATAAAAAACAGGGAGGTTTTATGGAAAAATTAAATAATAAAAGAAACTTTTATACAGCAGCTAACACCATATTTACAGAATACGATTTTGTAACGACCATTTTATCATTACTTTATCAAAATGGCATCTATAAAATTAATGGTGAAGAACTAGCCAGAAAACTATATTGTTACTATAAAGATAGCAAATATGATGAACTATTTATAGATATCGCTTTAATTAGAGATGAACTAGATAAAAGAGTCGATATCAGTGATGGATTATATAAAAAAGCATTCTTTAGCCGTAACGTTTACTGTGATTTAGTGGATAGTAGCATGCTACATTTAAACTATGCTATCGATAAAGATATATCAGATCACGAACAAAAATTGAGTGAAGATGGTAAAAAAAGAATAAGAGAAATCGCTGAAGAACTTAGTACCCAAAGTATTATCGAACAACAAAGCGACTGTCCATTATATGTTTATGGCTTTAATCCAAATAAAAATTATACACTAATCCACGGTAAAAGATCCGCTGATTTATTAAGTTTTGAATTAATAACCGATGGTGATATATCATCTATAAGTTATAAAAAAGACGATAAAAATTATTACGAAGATACTAGCTATCCAAATAGATATGTCGTATTAAAAGATAATGACGTCGCTAACTTAAAATTAAAAAATGCTTCTTATAGCATTAAACAAGGACTATGTAACGATAAAATTTGTTACTCTATAGTAAATACCAAAATAACTAATTTAGAAACCCTTAAACAAATTATGAATATCGCTAATAATAGATACGAAGATTATAATCTTACAAATAAAGCACCTTATGTTAAAAAAATAGTCCTAAAATAAAAGTTCCAATCGGAACTATTTTTTATCTTTTAACATCATTCTAATCGTATCATATAAAAATGGTTTATATTCATTAATAGGTACTGGTTTTTCTTCAATTATCGTTGAAAAACAAGTTGAACCTACTAATTCAATAATCATAAATAAAGTGATATTAGGATTTTTTAATTTGATATTATTATCCTTTAATCCCTTATTAAATAATTCATAAATACCTAATGTATCATTATCGATTAAATTATTGAATCTATCATTATAAATACCTTGTGATAGATTTTTTTTAATGAAATTTAATATATTAGTATTTTTAACTAATTCATCAATAACATAATTTATAATAAAGATAATCTGATCTTCAAAATTGTTAATGTAGTTTTTCTCTAATTCTTCTAAAGCATTATTGAATAATTCTTTGGACTTATAAGTTATTAAATAGTCTTCAATATCATATTTATCATTAAAATATAAATAGAAAGTACCTTTAGCAACTTTACAACCATCGACAATTTCCTGAATAGATGTATCCTTAATACCCTTAGTCATAAATAAATTAAAAGCTGACTCTAATAATTTCTGCTTTTTTTTATTTTTATTCAAATCAATTTTAGACATTTTATCGTTTTTATTAATCATATTATAATCCCTCGCATATAATAAATTGTAACATTAAAAAAACTGGTAGTCAATTATTTAATTATAAAAACAAACAATTTTTATTAAAATTTCACTAAAATATTGACTAATAGTCATTTTTGTGATAAGATACATCTTGATTGCTGGTGATAAGGAGGTTATATGAAAAAATTTAGTGATTTTATTTGTAAACATAAAAAGTTTATTGTAGTCTTATCTTTTATCTTACTAATACCAGCTTTAATAGGTATGTATAAGACTAAAATAAATTACGATATACTAGTTTACTTACCAGAAGATATCGAAACAATAAAAGGACAAAATATTTTAACTGACGACTTTGATTTAGGAGCATTCTCCATAACCGTCGTCGATAATATGTCTCCTAAAGATATATTAAAATTAGAGGATAGAATAAGAGATATAGAGGGTGTTGGCAAGGTACTTAGTGTTCACGATCTAGTTGGTACTAATATACCAATCGAAATTTTGCCAAGTGAAATTCGTACCAAAATAAAAAAAGGTGATTCTAACTTATTAATCGTAACCTATGATGGTTCGACATCATCAGATACTACTTTGAGTGCTATCGAAGAAATGCGTGAGATAACTGATGATAGCGTTAAAATAGGTGGTATGTCAGCGATGGTACTAGATACGAGAGACGTATCTAATGGCGAGGTTGTAACTTATGTCGCTATAGCGATATTACTATGTGTTATCGTTTTATTGATATCACTAGATTCTTATGTAGTACCATTTATCTTATTAGGAAATATCGGTATGGCTATCTTATATAATATGGGTACTAATATTTTCTTAGGTGATATATCATATATTACTAAAGCTATAAGTTCTATCTTACAACTTGGTGTAACAACTGACTTTTCAATCTTCTTATATCATAAGTATGAAAAGTCAAAAAAAGAATTCAAAACTAAAGATGAAGCTATGAGTAATGCTATTAAAGCTACCTTAGTATCAGTTGTCGGTAGTTCACTTACAACAATAGCTGGTTTCTTAGCTTTATGTACCATGAATTTAACTCTAGGTAGAGATATTGGTATCGTTATGGCTAAAGGTGTATTAATTGGTGTTATATCCGTTATTACGATCTTCCCGGCTTTATTACTTACTTTTGATAATGTAATTACTAAAACAAGTCATAAAGTTGTCTTACCAAAATTTACAGGTATTAAAAACTTTGCATTAAAACATTATAAAGTTATATTCGTTGTATTCTTAATTTTATATGTTCCTGCTATTATAGGTAATAAAAATACCGAGGTTTACTACAACCTTGATAAATCATTACCTGAAGATTTAGGTAGCAGTGTTGCAAGTAGGGAATTAAAAGAAAAATTTAATATCGTATCATCATCCGCTATCTTAATTAGTAACGATATTAAAAACAACGAATTAAACGAAATGGTTGATGAAATAGAAGACTTAGATGGTATCGATTTCGTTTTAAGTGCTTCTAAATTAGCGGATATGGGTATAAATATAAATGACGATAGTGATATATCTAAAATATTTAAAAGCGATAAATATCAGTTATTGCTAGTTAATTCAACATACGATATTGCAACTGTAGAATTAAATGAACAAATCGACGAATTAAGCAAAATTGTTAAAAAATACGATAAAAAAGCTATAATTGCTGGTGAGGGACCACTTATGAAAGATATGGTCGAAATAAGTGATCAAGACTTTAAAAACGTCAACTATACGTCAATTATCGTCATCTTCATAATCATGATTTTAGTTTTAAAATCTATCAGTTTACCAGTATTACTTGTCTTTGCTATCGAATTCGCTATTATGTTAAATATGGGTATTCCTTATTATACTAATACCTCAATACCATTCATTGCATCGATCGTTATTGGTACTATTCAACTTGGTGCAACTATCGACTATGCTATTTTAATGACAACTAAATATATCGAAGAACGTAAAAAGGGTGAGAATAAGAAAGAAGCTATGAAGATTGCACTAGATAACTCTGTAAGTTCGATCTTCGTTAGTGGTATGTGCTTCTTTGCCGCTACCATTGGCGTAGGTGTTTATTCTAAACTAGAGATGATAGCATCACTTTGTACTTTAATTTCAAGAGGCGCTATCATAAGTATGGTTACTGTTATCTTAGTACTTCCAAGTTTGCTTATAATATTTGATAAATTGATTATTAAAACGACTTTAGGTTTTAGAAAGAAGGGAATTTATGAAAAATAAAATACTTACAATGTTATTAGTTTCTTCTAGTTTAATCACATCACTACCAGTTTATGCTCTAACTAAAGAAGAAACAGTTTATACTAACTTAAATACAGATGGTACTGTTAATAGTACGACTGTTAATGAACATTTAATCAACAAAGATGATGAAATTAAAGATGTGACTGATTTAACTGATATCTTCAATTTGAATGGTGATGAAAAGTTTGATCAAGATGGTGATAACTTAATTTGGAAAGCTGATGGTAAGGATATCTACTATCAAGGTAAAACTGATAAACAACTACCAATCGAGATTAAAGCTACTTATAAATTAGACGGTAAAAAAATGGATATTGAAGATATGATCGGTAAAAAAGGTCAAGTAACTATCGAGTTAAAATTTACTAATACCGACAAAAAAGAGGTTACTGTAAATGGTAAAAAACAAACTATGTATACACCATTTGTCGTAACAGCAGCTACAGTTGTATCTAATAAAGAAAATACCGATTTTAAAGTAAATAACGGTAGAATAATAAGTAGTGGGACAAGAAGCATAATCGCTGGTATTTCTTCACCAGGTCTAAAAGAAAGTTTAGGTTTATCTAATTTAGATTTTGATAAAACAGTTATTACTTATAATACTGAAAAATTTGAATTGAACGATATTTATATTATGGCAACCTCTAAAATATTAGAAGATAGTGATTTAGATATCTTTGATAACTTAAATGAAATTTATGGTAAAACAAATGAATTAAACAAAAATACTGATAAATTAGTAAGTGGTAGTAAGGAACTTTATGATAGTTTAAAAACTTATAACAGTAATTATAAACTATTTAATAAAGGTGTTAATGATTTAAAAGCTGGAACCTCTAAAATAAGTAGTTCATATACAACTATTGATAATGGTATTAATAGTTTAAATGATGGTATTCAAACCTTATTAGCGTTTAAAAGTGGTATTAATGATCTATCTACTAATGTAAGTCAAATTAGTGCTAGTACAACTACTTTAGCGGGAATAGGTACTGATATTGAAAGTAATATAACTAAAACAATCGCTTTATTAAATTCTAACATTACTGATTTAGAGAAAAGCAAAGCTACATTAGAAAGTACAAAAGCTGAATTAAGTAGTACTTTAGATAGTTTAAATAATATTAAATCAACATTAACTGAAAATTCATTAGATACAAATGTTGTTGAAGATGAAATCACTAAAATAAAAACTAGAATAGCTTCTATCGATAATTCTATTAAAGAATTAGATAGTAAAATAGCTATCAGTAAACAAACTTTAAATAGTTTAAACAGTACAGGTTTAGCAACTAAAATAACTACTTTAAGTAACGGTTTAACAAGTTTAGATCAAGGAGTTAAAGGATTTACTACTAAACTATCTAGTGTAACAGATGGTATCGATAAATTAGCCGCTGGATCTAGTGCCTTAACCGCAGGTAGTAGCGAATTTAAAACCGCTTTAAATACATTAGATAACTCAGTTGGTACATTAGTATCTAGTAGCAATAAATTACTTGATGGTTCTACTAAAATCGAAGCTGGAACTAAAACACTATATAATGGTCTTAAAACATACGATGAACAAGGTATCAAACAGATCGTTTCATATATCAATAACGATTTAAAAAATGCTGAGGGAAAGACCAGAAAACTAGTAGAATTAGGTAATGAATATAATACCTTTACCATGACTAATACCGAAGATAGCAGTACTAAATTCGTTATGGTAATGGATGGTGTAAAGGAAAACAAAGTAGAAAAGAAAGTAGAGAAAAAAGAAGAAAAAACTAGTGTTATCGATAAAATAAAAAGTTGGTTTTCAAAATAATGAGTAATAGCTCATTATTTTTATACAAAAATTTAAGATTAAGTGTATAATAAACTTATAAGATAAGGAGATAATATGAAAAAATATATCATCATTTTGATATCTATAATATTGATTATAAGTTTTAATATCTGTAAAAATAAAGGAGAAAAGATGAATAAAATAAAAATAACCATAAACGATATAACCTATACAGCTACCTTAGAAAATAATGAAACTGCTAAAAATCTAATTCAAAAATTACCCCTAGATATTACCATGAACGAATTAAATAACAACGAAAAATACTATTACTTTGATACAACCTTACCTAATAATCCCATTAATATAGATAAAATAAACACTGGTGATATCATGTTATATGGTGATAATTGTATCGTAATATTTTATCAATCATTTAATACGACATATACCTATACTAAAATTGGTACTATCGATAACCCTAGTTCCTTAAAAGAAAATATCGGTAATCAAAATGTTAAAGTGTCGATAACTAAATTAGAAAATTAAATAAAATTTATATAAATACACCCCAATTTAATCTTTTTTTTTTGAAATATCTATGCTATACTTATTAAAGTAGAGGTGGTATGATGGATTTAATCGCATTAATTGCATTAGTAATAATTGTTGTCTTTTTCTTTAAAGACTTTAAAAGTGTCGTTTACTTTTTAGCCATCGTAGAAATATTTTTTAGATTAGTTCATATCATAGTAAATAAACTAGCGATAGCATCATTAACAACCGTCGTTAATAGCTACATACCAGCATCGATCGCTAGTATTTTAGCTAAATATTCAAACGGTTTACTTTATGATATCCTAATTTGGGGATTGATTATCCTATTTATTTTCTTTGAATTCTATTTAATCAAATACTGGATTAAAAAAAATAAATAATTTTCTTTTTGTTAATTTATTCACGATATAACATATAATAAATTAGGTGATTATCGTGGGTAACTTAACTGAATTTAAAGAGTTTGTAAAATCTAATCCCCATCTAGTTAAATATGTTAAATCTGGGGATATGAACTGGCAAAAATTTTATGAACTATATGACTTGTATGGTAAAGATAACGAGGTATGGAATGACTATAAAGAAAAAGAAGACATTCCCGTATCTAAAAAACCTATAGCGACCTTAGCTTTAGCGGATATAGCAACTTGGTTTAAAAGTATGGATGTCGATAAAATGCAAGAGGGTATAAATAGTGTCCAAAGAGTTATTGGCGTTTTACAAGATTTAGGAAACAACAATAATACAACTAAACAAGAATATGAACCGAGACCTATTTATAAACATTTTGAAGATTAATGTCTTTACAAATTCAATTCGCTATTAAAAATAATCCATACTATACAAGCTATTTAAGAAATAATTCGTATTGGTATAAAATATTAAATCGCAATCCTAAAGCTTTTAAAGATTTTGAAGAGCAAGTTAAAACTTACTATCATTTAAGACCAAGTGATCGATTAGAAAACGCTATAAATACGATAAATATTGTTACAAACTTAATGAGTAATTTAAAATAGGAGACAAAATGAGGGTTATTAGTGGTAAATATAAAGGAAAAATATTAAAAGGTTACGATACATTAGGAACTAGACCAACGATGGACCGCGTTAAAGAGTCCTTATTCGCTATTATTCAAAATGACATTAAAGATAGTGTATGTTTAGATTTATTCGCGGGTAGTGGTAGTTTAGGTATCGAAGCTTTAAGTAATGGTGCAAATATTTGTTATTTCGTCGATAATGGTAAAGAGATTATTAAAGTTTTAAAACATAATTTAAGTAATATCGATAAGGCAGTTGTTATTGAAAAACATTATCATCAAGCTTTAAAAAATTTTAACATTAAATTTGATATTATTTTTTTAGATCCACCTTATAAAGATAATTTAATTGGGAAAGCTATAGATGATATATTAAAATATGATCTATTAAACGATAATGGATTAATTGTTTGTGAATATGAAGAAGAAGATTTCAGTTGTGATTTAAACATTATTAAAGAAAATAGATATGGTAGTAAAAATATAAGAATATATAGGAAGTGAATGGTCATGTATCAAGCAACTAATATATGTTATGGTGTTAATGATAATAGAGATTTTACGTTACTTTATAAAGCACCACTTTATTATATAGATATTTTTAATGATAAAATATGTAATGATATCATATTGATTAAAAATTTTGATTTCAATATTTTATTAGCTGAAAATGGTTTAGATAGCTATATGAAAACAGCTTATAATAAAGATGAGTTAAGAAAAATAATGGATAAATTAGATGAAACGCAGGATACTACAGAATAGGATGATAAGTTTTAAACTTATTTTTTTTGTTTAATTTTTAACTTAAAATAAGTTAAAAATTTTGTAAGGCGATTGACAAATGTGTAATTTTTGTGATAACATAAAATTGTTATCATAGAGAGAGTAGGATAATGTACAATTGCTGTATGATGATAGTACTTAGGAGAGGAAGAAATAAAATGAAATTAAGAAAAATATTGTTAATTGCATTAGCACTATCAAGTATGTTTATTACTATTAACGCTAGTGCATTAGAGGGTTCAGGTAGTTCAACTACTACAAAGACACTTGCAGATTTAACTGATGCAGAATTCAAAAAAATTGTACCAGAATCATTTGACGTAAGTTTTACTAAGTCTGCGTACATAAGTGCTGTTTATGATACATACATAAACGATAATAACGAGTCTTTAAAAGCATTAAAAAACGATACTAGTATAACTGGTTTAAAGGCAAAAATAATCGACCTTTTAAAACAAAATGGGTATTCAGCAGATAACGTTACAGTTGGAAATGAAACTTACAGTTTAAATGTTGAGTTACTACCATTCGATGTACCTGCAGTATATGTTTATATTCTAGTTGAAACTAAAGATGCAAACGGGCATATTGCAGATCAACAACATGAATTATATGTAAAAATGAACTATGCTAAAGAGTCAAATTATAATGAACAAGACGCAGCCTACGTTAAAAAAGCTGTTGATGGAATTAAATTAACAACTTATAATGGCCGCTATGTTGCATTTTCAACTTATAGTTCTTTAGATGATCTTGTTAAAGTTGATGCTTCAGAAGAAGAATTAGCTAATCAAAAATTACCTTATAATAATTTTAGTGAATTATTAGATGATAAATCAATAACCGTTAAACCTACGGTATATTGGGGAGATATAGATGGTTTAGAAGATTCAGAAATATATGTTACTAATTATCTTTCTTACTATGATATATCATTAAATTTCTATAAAAATGACGTTTTATATGAAACAAAGGTAGTACGTGTTGGTTCAATGCTTGGTGTAACTTTAGATAATGGAACCGCTGTAAATATAGCACCAATCGAAGAAGATGATAAAACCTATACAGAAATGGTAGCAAAATTAAAAAAAGATGGTTTTAATAATACTATTGGTGCATATGAATTAGAAGCTTACGGTCCAACAACTAAAGGAATGAAATTTACATTAGACGTAGACAAAAAATATAATGATAAAAATGTTATAATTTTACATAAAAAGAAAGATAACACTTATGAGACATTAAAAGGTACTGTTAAAGATGGAAAAGTTACCATAACTGTTGATGAATTATCACCATTTGTTATAGCATTAGATGATAAAACAACAGGTAAAACTGTAACTAAAGTATCAGATGAAAAATCTAATAATGCTCAAACCTCATCATTTAGTGTTATACCTTATATAGCGATAGCAATTGGTTCATTATTATTACTAGTTGGTTTAATTATTAAATGGAAAAGGAAAGTAGCGTAAACTACTCCTTTTAATTAAAATGAAAGAATTAAGACCAATTCCCGTAATGACATTAATTTTAGTTTGTATTATTTCTATTCTTAAAGTAGTTACATATTACGAAGATTTGAATAAAACAACTGAAACTAATGAAATACTAATCGAAAAAGTTGTAAACACTAAAATTAATAAAACAACTAAAAAAGAAGAAATAAAAATTGATTTTGATAAACTAAAGAAAACTAATAGTGATACCGTCGGTTGGATTAAATTAAATCAAAACAAAATAAATAATCCGATCGTTCAATCAAAAGATAATTCATACTATTTAACTAGATCATTCAATAAAAAACCAAGTCAAGTTGGTACAATATTCATGGATTATCGTAATAAATCATTTGATGATCAAAACGTTGTCATATTTGGTCATGCTATTAAAGATGGTACGATGTTTGGTTCGTTAGTTGATATATTTAAAAAAGATTATTTTAGTAAAAAAGAAAATAACTATATTCAAATAATCGATACTAATAACAAAGTACTAACATATCAAATTTTCAGTTATTACATTACTGAAAAAGAAGAATATTATATAACACCATCATTTAAAACCGATAAAGAATTTACAACTTTCTTAAATACTATCAAAAAAAGAAGCAACAAAAATTTTAATATTGAACTAACTAAAGATGATCATATTTTAACCCTATCAACTTGTGTTGGAGTAGGTGAAACAACAAGAAGAAGAGTTATCCATGCTAAAAGAATTGATAACTTAAAATAAGTTAAAATTTTCACAAACTGATTGACAAAAAAGCTCGGGGGGGGGGTATAATAAACTTGTTAATAGATTGAGGAGAGGAAAAAATGAAATTAAAAAAAATATTGTTAATTGCGTTAGCAGTATCAAGTATGTTCTTTACTGTTAATGCTAGTGCCCTAGAAGATACTGAAAATCAACAAAAACAACAAGAAAGTACCACTACAAAATCACTTGCAAATATAACAGAAGAAGAATTTAAAAAAATCGTACCAGAATCATTTAATGTAAATTTTACTAGATCTGAACATGCAAATGCGGTTTATGAGTCAGAATTGAAAAAAGATGATAAACGTTTAAATGCGTTAAATTTAGATGCTCTTGAAGATGAGTTCAAAAAACAGCTTGACAAGGTTTTTGAAGAGAATGGATATTCAACAAATGAAAAAGTTGAAAATGCAGATTACTACGTAGATTTGACTTTATTTTCACTATTTTCACCAAAAGAGGATATAGTATCTGTTTCCCTTGTGAAAGACATTGGAAAAAATTTTCAAATAAAAGACGTATATACAATAAATGCAAAAATCAACTATGCCAAAGAACCAAACTATAATGAACAAGATGCAGCTTATGTTAAAAAAGCTATTGAAAATATTAAATTAAAAACCTATAAAGATGGTTATTATTCATTTGTAACTAGCGAAAATTCAAATGATATTCTTGATACATTCGCTACTGATGAACAATTAAAAAATAAGATTTTACCATATGATAATTTATTAGATGACAAATCAATAGTCATTAAGCCTGTACCATATTTTAATGATTATAATTGGAAATTTGACGATGAGTATCTTTCTTACTATGATATGTCATTAAATTTCTATAAGAATGACGTTTTATATGAAACAAAGATAGTACGTGTTGGAACAATGTATGGTGTAACTTTAGGTAACGGAACCATGGTAAATATAAGACCAATTGAAAAATCTGATAAGACTTATACAGAAATGGTATCAAAATTAAAAAAAGATGGTTACAATACAGCTATTAATGGATATGAATTAAAAGCTTACGGTTCAACAACTAAAGGAATGAAATTTACATTAAATGTCGATAAAAAATATAATGGTAAAAACGTTGTAGTTTTACATAAAAAAGCAAATGGTACATATGAAACATTAAAAGGTACTGTTAAAGATGGAAAAGTTACCATAACTGTCGATGAATTATCACCATTTATGATAGCTTTAGATGATAGAACAATCGTAACTAAAATATTAAATCAAAAATCAATCACTATCGCTGCCGTTGTAATATTATTATTACTAGTTATATTGGTTGTTAAATCAAAAAAGAAAGCAGCTTAAACTGCTTCTTTTAGTAAAAAAATAAAAAAAGAAGAAATTAAAATTTCAATATTGAGCTAACTAAAGATGATCATAATTTAACCCTATCAACCTATATTGGAATAGTTGATAAAAAGATTGGGTAAAATTATAATAAACTTGTTATTAAGTAAAGGAAAGGGAAAAAATGAAACTAAAAAAAATATTGTTAATTGCATTGGCACTATCAAGTATGTTCTTTACTATTAACGCTAGTGCAGTAGAAAGTAAAACTACTAAAAAATCATTTGCAAATATAACCGAAGAAGAATTTAAAAAAATCTTACCAGCGGCATTTAATGTAAGTTTTACTAAATCTGAATATGTAAGTGCTATTTACGAGGCAGAATTAAAAGAAGATGAGACACGCTTAAACGCGCTAAATTTAGAAGACGTTGAAGCTGAGCTTCAAAAACAACTTGAAAAAATTGTTAAAGAGAATGGCTATTCACCAATTGAAAAAAACGGGAATGAAACTTATTCATTATACGTAAATTTAGATCCGGCAACAGAAGATATAGTATTTATTGATTTATTTAAAGATACAGAAGAAAGTATTATTCCTCAAAGAGATATGTATGAAACAACTGTAAAGATTAATTATGCTAAAGAACCAAACTATAACGAACAAGATGCAGCTTACGTTAAAAAGGCCGTTGCTGGTCTAAAATTAAACACTTATAACGATGGTTATTGTTCATTTGTAACTTACGACAATTTAAACGATATTCTTCATACATTCGCTACAGACGAAGAATTAAAAAATAAAATTTTACCATACGATAATTTATTAGATGATAAATCAATAATCGTTAAACCCACATCTACAGCATATTCTGATAAATCAGAAGATGATATGGATCTCGACGATGAGTACCTTACTTACTATGATATGTCATTAAATTTCTATAAGAATGACGTTTTATATGAAACAAAGACAGTACGTGTTGGAACAATGTATGGTGTAACTTTAGATAATGGAACCGCTGTAAATATAAGACCAATTGAAGAAGACGATAAAACATATACAGAAATGGTAACAAAATTAAAAAAAGATGGTTTTAATAATACTATTAATGGATATGAATTAAAAGCTTATGGTTCAACAACTAAAGGAATGAAATTTACATTAGACGTAGATAAAAAATATAATGATAAAAATGTTGTAATTTTACATAAGAAAGCAAATGGTACATATGAAACATTAAAAGGTACCGTTCAAGATGGAAAAGTTACCATAACTGTCGATGAATTATCACCATTTATGATAGCTTTAGATGATAGAACAATCGTAACTAAAATATTAAATCAAAAATCAATCGCTATCGCTATCGTTGTAATATTATTATTACTAGTTATATTAGTTGTTAAATCAAAAAAGAAAGCAGCATAAACTACTCTTTAATCAAAATAAAAATTAGTAAGGACACAATTTAACGTGTCTTTTTCTTTAAACTAAAAAGATAGATAATTAAAGGAATTATAAGAAGAAATACAAACAATAAATAAGGATAAAAATCTATTTCAAAAGTAAGAGAACTAGCATTATTTTTAAATATACTATTACCAATTATTAACATTATAATAGGAATAACATAATTTAAGTACTTACTACTTTTAACATTAAACACATGTTTTAAACTATCAATTATATAATAATTTATAAACACTAACATAAAATAAATACATATTATCCACTGAATCGCTAATAAACTTTCGATCCTTTTAATAAAGCCTCCAATAGTTATCTTGCTTAACATATGATAACTAGGATACTTATATAAAGTCGCTAAATCAGGACCTAAAACCGTTATTAAAATAATTTCTGAAATAACCTGTATCATCGATAATAATAAATAATACTTGATAACCTTTTTATCATAATCGCCATAATTTTTAATACTACCCTTAGGAATTATAGTTATTAAAAAAATAGGTAAAACAGTATAAGCTGTATAAATTAAAGTACCCTTGATAATCGGATTGATACCATTTGCCATAAAAGGTAATAATTTATCAAAATCCATCTGACCAAATAATCCAAAAATACTTAAAATATATAAAATAAAAGTTGTAAAAAATAAGATGATACTAACCCTACCAATTACCTTAATACCACCTTTAAGTAGATAGATGATTGGAACAATTAATACAGCCATAATAGCATAATTCGGTGTCAAATATAAATATTCCGATATGATAAAATTGATGATATTATAAGTTAAAATAACCCCCAAACTCATCATAAAAAGTGATAACAATATAATTATGAACTTACCTACATTATTACCAAAGATAGCTAATATGTTTTCATTGATATTTTTATCTTTATCGATATTAGCGATTTTAACATATAAAATAACAATAATAATACCAATTATCGTACCAAGTATTGGACATAAATATGAGTCATTTTTAGCAATATCGACGATATTATTGATTATAATACCAATAAAACTAGCGCGCATAATAAAGTAAATAATAGAATTTATTTCAAATAATTCAAATTTATTTTTCACTTATGACCTCCTTGATCGTTTTATCAATAGAACCATTGGATATTAATTTAATATTGACATTAACATTAGAATTGATAGTTGGATATATTTTATCATCCCAACTATTTTTAACTTTATTAAAATATTCATAATTATATTTATACATTAATTCCCCATATCCTAATACATCACTTTTTAATTTCTTAGTTTCAGATATCGAATTTAAAATCATCATCTTTAAACTATCTTCGATCTTTCTTTCTAATTTATTAATATTGTTAGTATCGTTTAAATCTAAGTTACAACTAGCATTTTTAAGATAAGCTGTTCCAGTTACATTGATATCGATATTTTTTTTATCTTTTTTAATTTTTAATTTTGAATTTAAAGATTTTATATTAGTTACAACTTTACCACCGTTACAAGATACCTCTAATGACATTTGATTGACAGATTTTTTTAAAATACTTACCCCTCTACTAGCTTTATTACTTAGATAACCAACTAATTTATCGTTTTTAAATACCCCGATATTGGAAATTTTTAAACTTGATGATTTAATATCTTTATCATCATCACTGATATTTTTATTCGCTACAATACTAGGTAAGATACTATTTTTACCAGTAGCTAACATATCGATGATGAAATCAGTATATGGTACTGCTAAAGATAGACCAGTACTATCACTGGATGTGGTTATATTTTTATAGATCGTTTGAGATGGAAAATCTTCTAGGGGTGATAAGATACTTAATATGTCGTGAGCTTTCGTATCTTTAGATAAAATCATATAGAAACTTTTGATTGTTTCAGGTTCTCTAAGTAGATAATCACTGATATTTGATAGCCCCTCTTTAGCTAGTACGTCAGAAACGATAATGACACTTAAATGACCTAGGTATAGTTTTTTAGGACTAGTTAACGATATTTCTTTTAAGGCTTCTGGTAAGCTATCACCTTTACCTGTATATATAACCGTATCAGCTTCTTCATTGTTGATAGATTCATTTTTTTTAGAATTGGATATTAAAATACTAACTTTTAATTGGTCATCTTCTTTATCGATAGCCATACCTGTTACAATCGCGAGTTTATTTAATTCGTTATAATCCCAACACCCTGTTACAAGAAATAGCATAAGGATTATGATAATTATTTTATGTTTCATTTTTATCACCTAATCTATTATGATTTTTAGTTAAATTTGATAGTCGTTTAAACATTTTAAATCGTGGTTTTCTTAAAATAGCATCATCGTGTTTATAATATGGTGAAAGTGGTGTTAAATAAGGGATACCATCATATTCTAAGGAGCATAGTTTGGTTATAAAAATTAGTAAGCATGCTAAAAATCCGATAATTCCAAGTAAGGCTGAAGCAAATAGAAAGATAATTCGCCACCATCTTAGACCGTTGACAAAATCGATATCGGTAAATAGTAGGCCACTTATCGATGTTAGTCCGATGATGATAATGACGATCGGTGATACGATACCAGCGGTAACAGCTGCATCACCTAAAACTAAAGCTCCAACGATCCCAATAGCGGCACCGGATGCGTTAGGTATTCTTATATCGCTTTCTCTTAGTATTTCAAATGATATTATCATAATTAGCATTTCGATGAATGTTGGAAAGGGTACGCCATCTCTTTGAACGGCGAGGGATATTAATAATTCATCGGGTATTATTTCTTGATTAAAGGTAGTTAAGGCTACGTATAATCCTGGTAATAATATGGTTATAAAGAATGATAACAATCTAAGAATACGGGTTAAATTGATATTAACAGCTTTTTGGTAGTTATCTTCTGGTGAATGGAGAAAATCGATAAATAAACCTGGTATTATTAGACAAAATGGTGTATTTTCTACTAATAATACCGCTTTACCCTCTAGTAGTGAGATACATGCTAAATCTGGTCTTTCACTACTTATCAGTCTTGGAAAGGTCGTTTTTTCACCTTTAGTTAAAAATTCTCTAATGTAACCACTATCTAAGATACCATCGATATCGATTTCGTTTAGTTGTTTTTCGATTTTTTTAATCATCTGTTCATTACATATATCATTTATATAGGTAATAGTTACTTTAGTTTTAGTTCTTCTTCCTACAGTTAAATCTTTAAAAAAGAGATTAGGATCTTTTATTCTTTTTCTAATTAAACCGAGATTTTTTTGATGATTTTCGGTAAAACTATCTTTAGGACCTCTTACGATAGCTTCACTAGTAGCTTCTGATACGCCTCTATCTAAGGTTGTTCTAGTTTCAATCGCTATCGCTTTAGTTTCATTATCAACGAAGATACAAGTATAACCACTCGCTAATTTATAGAATACCTCATCGTAGGTATTGCATGTTGTTATATGACTATTTGGTATGGTATTTTTTAGTTCGTTAAACAGGTTATTTAACATAATTTTGTTACATATGTTGTTACTGATATATTTCATGAAGAAATCACTTATTTTATCATCGCTTGATACACTTTCTAGGTATATATAACATATTCTTTTTTTCTTTATTGTTATAATTCTATTTACTATATCAGTACTGTTACCATTTAAGTTAGTTATATATTTGATAATGTCGTCAATATTTTTATCTAGCATATAATCACCTACGGTTAGTATGTTACGTTTGAATAATTTTATAATTTTTTATTGATGATTTTTATGTTTAAAAAAATTTTTATTGAACATGATGAAAAAATATTATATAATTAGAGTGTAAAATAAAGAAAAGGAGAAAGATGAAATGAAAGAGAAAATAAGGCTTGGGGGGGGGTTATTTACTAATAATATTAATACTATTAGTGGTAACTAATGGTATAACATATGGAGTAACTAGCATACAAAGTGAGAGCGTTAGTTACACGAAAAAAGATGGAAATTTAACAACAGTGAAGAGCGCATTAGATGAGTTAATAACTAAGTCATCTAAAGTTGATGAGTTACAGGAAAAGGTAACTGATTATGAAAAGAAAGTACATTATTTAGCTGATAAAGTAACAGTTGGAGACTACGTAGCGTACGACGCTGGCACATGGAGTGAAAATAAAGATAGACCAACAAGTCAAGGGCAGTTCGGTGGATATAATAGTGGTCAAAGTAAAAATGCAAGTGTAGAATGGTGTTATCAAAGTATTTATAAAACGACATTAAAAGGATGGCGAGTGTTAAAAGTTGCAGGTAATCAAGTTTACCTAGTCCACGCTGGCCAACCCGAATGTTACTATCATGCAAGTGGTGGATATAGTGATGCAAGTGTAAAAGCATTAAATGACAGAGCGAAGAGTTATATGGATGGAATATATGCAGACTCAGCACATGCTATGACTGAAGAAGAAGCACAGGCGATTACTGGTAATACAAATGCTACTGAAGATGATTTACGAACAACTGGTGATTTTTATTGGCTGGCTACTAAATGCAACAGCAACACCTTGTGGCTCGTTTATTTCACTGGCCTCATGTACGGCTCCGATGGTCGCGACTACTCGTGGGGTTTTCGTCCAGTCATCGTTTTAAAATCTGATGTTCTAACAACAGGTCAAGATAAAGATATGTTTGGAAATAAAGCATGGATATTAGCATAATAATATTTAAAAGTTAACAACTTTTGAACAATAAAACTATAATTTAAAAAAATAGGTAATTTTTAAAAATTATCTATTTTTTGGTTATAGTTCTTTTTTTGTTTGTTAATTTGAATATGTAATCTAAACTTACATTGTAAAATTGTGATATTTTTATCATTACCTCGTATGGTAGTTCTCTTTTTTCTGTTTCGTAGTTACTATATGCTTGTTGTGTTATGTTTAATATTTTAGCTAATTGTGTTTGTGATAGATCATTATCTTCTCTTAAATCTTTTAATCTTGTATACATTTTTTCACTTATAATCAATCAATTATAATTTAATTAATATTTTAATTGATTAATTCCTTTCTATTTTATATTTTTTTGTTTCTTCTAACTAAAATTTTATATTAAAACAAATTGTTGTATTGACTTTTACAACAAAACGTTTTATAATTAATTAAACTACAACAAAATGTTGTAATAAAATATTATTATCATTATTAAAAATAATTAAAAAAGGAGTTGTTTAAATGAAAAAAATATTAACAAGAATTTTTGATAAGAAAAGATTTGTATTTGTTTTTGGATTATTAATAGGAGTAGTACTTATGGGTGGTGTAAGTCGAGGACTTGATGAATATACTAGTGCAGGTGTTAGCTATACTGGAAAAGATGGAACAACCGTTTCTGTAAAGCAAGCGTTAGATGATTTGATAACTAAGTCATCTAAAATTGATACATTAGAAAAACAGGTATCTGATTATGAGAAACAAGTATCTGAATATAAAAAATTAACCATTTATCTAGCAGATCAAGTAAAAGTTGGAGATTACGTAGCTTATGATGCAGGTAACTGGAGTATAACTGCTGACAAACCAACAGAACAAGGAAAGTTTGGCGGATATACTAAAAATCAAAGTAAAAACAAAAGTGTAGCATGTTACGAAAGTTCAGCTCCATCATATAATGGTTGGCGTGTGCTTACCGTAAATAAAACCACTCATGACGTGACTATCGTACATGCGGGTCAACCTGAATGTTACTATCATAAATATGGAAATGGTGAAGCTAGTGCACAATTGTTACAAGGACATACAAATGTTTATGTAAATACAACATATGCTCAATCTGACCACATAATGACTAAAGACGAAGCTGAAAAAATCACAGGTAATACAAATTCTACTGAAGACACATTACGAAAAACTGGGGCATATTACTGGCTGGCCACTGCTTACAGTAACAATACCTTGTGGGACGTGCGCAACACTGGCGTCATGTACAACAGCAGCGGCGGCGGCTCGTGGGGCATTCGTCCTGTTGTAGTTCTAAAATCTGGTGTCTTAACTACGGGTCAAGGTAAAGATAGTTTTGGAAATACAGCATGGCAATTGGTAGCACCAAAATAGAACATAAATCCACCCAAGCTGGACTTAAGCCCTAGCGAACTGATAATTATTAGGTTAAAATATATAAGTGTTAAATGTGAATAATGAAATAAAAAAAGTATAAATTATATTTAAAATTTATCATAAAAATACTGTCAAAAGACAGTTTTTCTTTATATATTTAAACAAAATATTACGTCAAAATAATAATTTGAAAAAATATTTAATATATAGTATAATGTAAGACAGTGAAGAAGGGATTGATTTAATGGAAAATGTATTAAAATTTATTAAAGAACATAAAATACTTACAACACTTATAATAATGTTAATCATATTCATTATACTATTTATTATTTTATATAACGTATTATTCGTTTACAACGACGATAATCGCTTAAACGGTAAAAAAGAGGTTGAAATAAGCGATAAAAATCAAATCGTCGAATCAATAAAAAAATACGATAACGTTGAAGACGCTAAAATTAACATTGTAACTAAAGAAATAACTATTATAGTCGACGTAACAAAAGATTTACAAAAAGATAAAGCTAAAGAGATTGCTAATAAAATACTAGATGAATTCGATGATACCGAAAAAGAATATTACGATATTCAAATAATGGCAACATGTAAAAAATGCGCTGCCGATGACGATACATACCCTATTATAGGATATAAAAATAACTCTAACGATAAAATAGTATGGAGTAACAATTAGGTGATAAGATGAAAAAGAAAAAAATAATTATTATAATATTAGTAGTAATACTATTAATCCTTTTAGGAGTTGGAGGATATTTCTTCTTCTATAAAAAAGATAACAATAACCTAACAAGTGCCGATAGACAGTGGATTGAAAAAAATAAAAACGAAATAATCGACATATCCATTATAAACAATATACCAGTCTTTAACTACGATGGTGATGGTGTCCTATTCGATTTACTAACAAACCTAAAAGAAGAAACAGGACTAGATTTTAACGAACTACCATATAGTACTGGCGATAGTGATGGACTAGGTCTAATCTTAACTGATGAACTACAAGAAAACGATAAAATAATCTATAAAGATAACTACGTTATCTTATCAAAAGATAAAGTATCATATAACAATGTCGAAGATATCAAACCAATGGTATTAGGTGTCGCTAAAGAAGATAGCGAAGATACAAAATACTACCTAAAATCAAATAGAGATTTAACCTATAAAGAATATAGTAGCTACACAGATTTATTAAGCGAAATAAAAAACGAAAACACAACCATCGATGGTATCGTAATACCTAAAATAACCTACCTTAAAGAAATACTAGAAAACGATGACTTATCGATCACTTATAACATATCCGATATGTATAAAAGTATCGTACTAAGACTAGGTGATAACGATAAATTAAACGATATCCTAACAAAATACCTAAATAACTGGCTAAATACTCAATATAACGATTCATTCAATAGCCATTTCACATCAAGCTATTTCAACTTTAAAGGTATCGATGAACAAGAAAAAACTAACTTTAAAACTGGTAAAACATATACATACGGTTTCGTAGCATATGCCCCATACATTAGTATCGTAAACAAAAAAGTAGTCGGTATTAACTATAATATTATCGATGAATTCGCTAGGTTAAACGATATCGAAATCAAATGGAAAGAATATAAAAGCAATAAAGAATTAGTCGATGCTTTCAATAAAGGTGAATTCGATTTCTTCCTAGATACGACTGCTAACTTAGAATATAACGTTGAAACCGCTATATCAAACACTAAATTCGATGACGCTATAGCAATCGTTTCTAAAAATAATGATGATATTATCAAATCACCATCATCATTAAAAGATAAAAACGTTATTACAATTAAAGACTCAAAAATAGCTGAATACCTTTCTATCTACGATATCAAAACTAAAACATACGATAAATTAATCGATCTATTAAAAAATAAAAAAGAAGATGATATCGTCGTATTAGATTATATGACATACGAAATATATAAAGATAAATACTTTAAAGATTATCAAGTAGATACTTTATATAACCTATCAAATAACTATCACTTTGTAAGTAACAACAAAGAAGAAAACAAAGTATTCAATGATTACTTTATGTTCTATCTAAATTATACCGACGTTAACCAATATAAAAATGTTGTAAGTGCTAATAATTTTAAAGAAAATAACATTATAAAATTTGGACCAATCATAGCTTTAATCGTACTTATAATTTTAGTTATATTCCTAATTGTTAGTATCGTCGATAAAGTAAAAAATAGAGAAAAGAAATACGTTATTTCAAAAGAAGATAAAATTAAATATATCGATTCCTTAACGTCATTAAAAAATAGAGCTTATCTAAACGATTCAATCGAAAATTGGGATGAAAGTGATATCTATCCACAAGCTATCGTCATCATCGATTTAAACAACGTTGCCTACATTAACGATAACTATGGTCATCAAGAGGGCGATAACCTAATCAAAGAAGCTGCATCAATTCTAATAAATAACCAAGTAGAAAATACCGAAATAATCCGTACTAACGGAAATGAGTTCTTAATATATATGATAGACTATGATGAAAAACAAGTCGTATCTTATATAAGAAAACTTACCAAAGATTTCAAAGACTTATCACACGGTTTTGGAGCTGCTATCGGTTATAGTATGATAACAGATGCTATTAAAACGATCGATGACGCTATCAACGAAGCTACTTTAGATATGAAAAATAATAAAGAAGAAATTCAAAATTAAGAGTGATTACACTCTTTTTTTATGTATAACTCTTATTACTTTTTTCATATAAATGTGGTATAATAAAATAGTAAGATGGTAGGTGTAATTATGTTGTACGAATATTTTTTATTGTTTTTAATCTATTCATTTATGGGATGGCTTATGGAGGTTATTCTATCATTTATTCAACATAAAAAATTTATCAATAGAGGCTTTCTAATAGGTCCATATTGTCCAATATATGGATGTGGCTGTCTATTCATGATAATGACACTAAAAAAATACTTAGATGATCCTTTAGCCTTATTTATCATGTCGACTTTAAGTTGTTCAATATTAGAATACGTCACCAGCTATATCATGGAAAAAATTTTTCATGCTAGATGGTGGGATTATAGCGATAAAAAATTCAATATCAATGGTAGGATATGTTTAGAAACCCTTGTACCATTTGGTGTCTTAGGATGCTTAGTTATGTACATAATAAATCCCTTTTTTACAGGTATCTTAAACAAAATTCCTAATTTAGTTTTAATTATCTTAAGTATTGTTTTATTTATTCTATTTATTGTCGATCTATCAGTATCATTTAAAATAATTTATAACTTTAAAAATACAACTAAGAAACTTTCTAAAGATAATACCGAAGAAATAACTAATAAAGTAAGAAATATTCTAGCTAATAGATCTATTTTAAATAGAAGACTTGTCAATGCGTTTCCTAAATTAAAAATAAAAAAAATCAATATCAAACTTAGAAAGGAATGATTTTATGAATAAGGTAGTTTTAATAGGTTGTGGTAATGTTGGAATGAGCTATGCTTATGCTTTATTAAACCAACAAACCCACGTAAATGAATTAGTTTTAATCGATTTAGATGAAAATCGTATTACTGGTGAGGTAATGGATTTAAACCACTGTTTAGCTTTTGCTCCATCAAAATTGAGTATTAAAGTCGGTAATTATAGTGATTGTAAAGATGCTAGTATCGTCGTTATAGCAGCAGGCGCTAATCAAAACGTTGGTGAAACTAGAATGGATTTAATTACTAAAAATAGTAGTATTTTTAAAAATATTGTTGAAAATGTTATGAATAGTGGTTTTGATGGTATTTTCTTAGTAGCAACTAACCCTTTAGATATAATGACTTATATAACTTGGAAATATTCTAAATTGGATACTAGTAGGGTAATTGGAAGCGGAACTAGTTTAGATACCGCTAGACTTAGATATTTATTAAGTGATAAATTAGGAATAAGCGCTAAGGATATTCATGCATATGTTATCGGTGAACATGGTGATAGTGAATTTATTCCTTGGTGCAATGCTAATATCGGTCTACAAAATATTAAAGATTATATAAATGAAACTGATATGAACGATATCTATGTCGACGTTAGAGATGCTGCCTATGAAATAATAAATAGAAAAGGATCAACTTGTTATGGTATAGGTATGTGTTTAGTTAGAATTACCAATGCTATTTTAGGTGATGAAAATGCTGTTATTACAGTATCAAATTATGATAGCAACAACGACGTTTATGTTAGTACACCAGTTATCCTTAATCGTCAAGGTATTAAAAAAAGGATATATATGCGTTTAAGTGAGGAAGAAGAGAACAAATTACAAAGTTCTATTGATACTATTAAATCAGCGATAAAGAGTATTGAATTGTAATTATTTAATAAATAATTTAAAATAAATGTTGAAATTTATATAAATTGTGTTATAATTTTTATATACTCTTTTTATGCACCCGTAGCTCAGCTGGATAGAGTGTTTGGCTACGAACCAAAAGGTCAGGGGTTCGAATCCCTTCGGGTGCACCAGTGACGTTTCTGTTCGAACTTATTCGAACTTAATATAAAAATGAATAGCCTCTTAGGTTATTTTGATACACTTGTCAAAATACCTAGGGGGTTAATTATTTTGTCAAAACAAAATAATAAAATAAATTAAAAATATGATATACTATATCTTATAGGAGGGTTATTATGGATTTATATAATATTAGAATAATAAATTCAGGTAGAAATGAATATAGAGGTAATATAGTTATTGATGAAAATCAATCAATATATGGTATTTGTACTGAAAAAAATTACGATAATGAAGATAAAATATTAGGTCAATTAACTTCAGATGGAATGTATATTGAGATTCAAAGTGAAAGTGAAAAAATTCCTGTTTTGGCAAAACCTAGTGATTATTTTCCTAAAAAATCTATTGCTCAATCAAGTTATTTTTTTGGTAACTCACTGGATTCTATAAATGATACAATATATATTGAAATTACAAATGTTAAAGATATAGAACAGAAATTATCTAATGATTGTAATAAAAAAATGCAATTAATCAATCATCAAAAAAAGTTGTAGATTACTCCGTCACTCGCACCAGATTTATAACAAACTCGAACTATTAAGCTCGAGTTTTAATATGTTTTAAAATATGATATAATACTTAAAGTAAAAGAAATGAGGTAAAATAGTGAATAATAAAAAAGATACAATAAGATTAGATTTTAAAACCTGGCTATTTCTATTTTTAACTAGGACAGTTAAAGTGGAGCATACACCAGTTTTAGAAGAAAGAGATAAATTAACAATGTATGCTAAAGATAGCAGTCCAAATGAAATATATATATTTAAAAATTATGAGGAATATAGAAATTTCTTTTTAATGTATCTAAATGAAGCAAGCAACAATTTAATAGATTTAGCTATATATACAAAAGGCAGTAAAGGACAAATAATTGCTTTAAAAGGCTTATGTGAGTACATTATTGTTAAAAAGAAAGTTAATGATTTTTATAATTCAATTACGCAAGAACAAATAAACAAAATCCATTCAAAAAGTAATTCTATAAGTAAAGAAAAAGAGATTACTAAAAAACTTAGTTTCTAATAAATTATAGTATCATAATAAGTTTTATTGTATTAAGTTGTTATCATTCTTCCTTTAAACACCAGTGATAGATATGTTCCAACTTTTCGAACTTTTATATAGAAGACTTGATAGAAGCTTGTTTTTGTGGTATTATGAATGTGTCAAGGGAACTTGCATAAAATAAAAAAGAGGAACATTCGATTCTGAAAGTGAATGTCACCTCATTATATGAGTTATGACACTCGTTCAGTGATGAAAGAGTGTCAATTTTTTATAACTGCTACCAATAAAGATAGAAGAAATAAAATGATAGCAATGTAACGAAGAATCTTTATTATAAATTTAAAATAGCTTATATAATAATCAAAAAATAAATGATACTAAAAAAACAAAAAATAAAATTGAATAGTAACCAAAATGACTTGATAAAAGCTTGTTTTTATGGTATTATGAATATGTCAAGGAAACTTGCACAAAATAGAAAAGGATACGTTCGATTGAGTGAATCAGATGTTATCCCTTATATGGATTGCAATTGATATCAACAAACGTTGAAATCAGATGCTTTTATTATTTTATTAGTAAAATAATTACAATTGAGAATAGTAGTAACATTATAAAAAAAGAGATAGTTCTCTTTTTTTATAATGTCATCACCATATATTTTTTAAAGTAACTTGAACAAGAAAGTATAAAAAACGATAAAATAGTTACTTTTCTTTTAGATTTATGCTATAATACTATCTAATTAAAGGTGGTGTATATTATTATGATTAATATCGAAAAAACTAACAAAAAATTAGTAAAAGAAAATGATACCTGTGATATAAAATTACAATTAGAACCTGAAGAAAGATTAAATACAACTAAAATTTCTGATGCACATTCAGTTATGGATGATTTCATGAAAAAATTAGCTAATGATGAATTAGTTCTTGATAAAGAACAACCTATTCAAGAAATAAAATTAGATGATAATTTTATTTACGAACAATTAGAAAGCTATAAAAAATTGTTGAAATCACCAATTATACAAGAACTACAAGGTCCAAGTTTAGTAAAAACTAAAACTTATCAAAATAGTAAAAGTAACAATTAAACATTGCTACTTTTTTAGTATATTTATAAACATAAAAACCATAATAATATTGGTGATAACTATTGAATTACATTAATATCTTTTTTCTATATTCCTTTTTAGGACATTTCATAGAAACTTTTTTTTATCCAAATGGTGAAAGTGGTATATTAACAGGTTGGTGGACACCCGTATATGGTATCGGTACCGTAATCATTTTATTACTATATAAATTTATTAAAAAATACAATTTCAATAAAATAGTCGAAATTATCCTCGTCTTTTTAAATGGTGCTGTTTTCTTAAGTATAATCGAATATATAGGTGGAATACTAATCGAAAAAATATTTAATCAAGTATTTTGGGATTATAGCGGTTTTATGTTTAATTTCGGTAAATATGCCGCCTTAGAAATGGCTGTCGTATGGGGTATATCATCATTAATAGTCGTATATGTACTAAGAAAAATAACCTTTAAAATAGCTGAAAAAATACCAAAGCTTTTAACTTTGATATTGATTATTTTATTTGGTTTTGATCTATACTATAGTATTCTTCTAAAGTGATATCTTTTTCATATAACTCTAGCGCTAATTTATTACCAACATATCTATAATGCCAAGGTTCATACTTATAACCAGTTATCTTTTCCTTACCCTTAGGATACCTTAAAATAAAACCATACTTATGAGCATTTTCCCTCATCCAATTAAACTCTTTAGCTTTTTCAAATAAATTATAATCACCATTCGATCCCATGACGTCAACCGCTAAACCTGTTTGGTGTTCACTATATCCTGGCTTAGCAGAACATTTACTAGCATATTTATATCCCCTTGTTTTTACATAATAATCAAACAATTTTTTTTGATATTCATAGCTTCTATAAGTCGATACCGCTATTATTTGATTACCCTCTAAACTAGCATCTCTACATAATTTTTCAAAATTAAGAGCTGCTTCAATTACCATATATTTATCATTTTCGGCATATTTTAAATCCAAAAGTCGCATATTACTAGGTATATACTCACTATCCAATGGATTATTTTTATTTACTAGAGTGATAATACTTATGCTTTCCATAAAATCACCTACAATATTATATGAAAAAAGATAGCTTTTGCTATCTTATATAATAAGCATAATATTCATCGTAAGTTAATCCAGATTCATACACTTTAGTAGCGATATCAACCCCTAAATACCTGTAATGCCAAGGTTCATAAATATAACCAGTTATATCTTCCTTATCCTTAGGATACCTCAAAATAAATCCATATTTATGAGCATTTTTAATTAACCACTCATATTCTTTCGTACCACCAAATTCATTTAAAGTAGTAGTACCAGTCGCCATTAAATCGACTGCTAATCCTGTTTGGTGTTCACTATATCCAGGTCTAGCTGAATAAGTATCAGCATTCTTTTTACCATCACTTTTTACATAATTATTATATAGTGTCTGTTGATATGAATAACTGCGATATGGACTAGCGATATAGAAATGTAATCCATCCTTTTTAGCAGCTTCAAACATTATTTTAAAAGCTTCATAAGCTTCTTTTTTCATTTGTCTAGTATTACCATATTTAGACTCGATCGTAACTAGATCATCAGGAACATAGTTCTTATCAAGTTTATAATATTTGTTTACTAAAACAAGATTACCCTTTGATAGATCGACACTGCTAGTATTAGTATAGTATTCATAATCTAGATTAGCATTGACATTAGATATTACTTTATTTATATCTAAATCAGTGTTTTTATTATAATAATTTACATATCTTTTTAAATAATCTTTAATGCAGTACTTATTTTTGATAATTTCCACAACTTTATCATTGTAAGTAATACCAGTTACATAATAATCATTGTTGATAATGTATATAATTTCTTGAACATTTAAATCAGTATTGTTCATAAGTTCTAAATAGCTGTCTAAATTCTCTTTTTTAAAATCTGGATTATCCAATATATCTTTTAAGTTATTAATATATTGGTGTTCTAATATAATATTTATTGAAGATTGATCTAATGTACTATTTATCAAATTTATTTCATCGATGTTATATCCTATTTTAGATAGCTCATCTTGTTTAAAAACTTTTGTTGTTTCTTCATCTTTAAATTTAAGTAAAAATAGTACACTAACAGCGGTAGCAATCAATATAACAATAAGGATTTTTTTCATATCATCACCTATTTAATTATATTCCTTTTTAGTTGCAAACGCAATTTTTATTTTAAAATACAATCACTATCTTCATCAATACTATCAAATAAAATTTTAATATCGATTTCTAAAGCTTGCGCGATATTCCATAAAGTACCTAGTGAAAAAGTTTGATGATAGCTGCTTTCGATATTCATAATAAATCCCTCACTATAATTACAATTATGTGCTAATTGCCGTTGGGTCAATCCTTTCAATTTTCTTTGTTTTTTAATGTTTTGACTAACTAAATGATAGACAAAGTTTTCATCTTTATTATTGCATCCCATAAATTCTTCCTCTCTATTTCCATTTTCTCACGAAATTTATTGTATGAACCTCACTGAATGAATGATATGGTATGTTGAAAATACTAGATAATTATGCTAAAATTGAGGTGGTGAGATATGAAAAACTACATACCGGATATTTATCAAAAAGATATAAAAACAATCAATTATAATAAACTAAAAAAAAGAAAAATCAAATGTTTAATATTTGATTTAGATAATACGATTACTAATTATTATAATAATAACATCGATAAAGACATAATTTCTTTGTTTGATAGTCTAAAAAAAGATTTTAAAGTTATTATTTTATCTAATAGTACTAAAAAAAGGGTTTCTAAAATTGCAAATAAGTTAAAGGTACAATATATCCCTTTAGCGATGAAACCATTAGCGTTTAATTTTAAGAGAATAATGAAAAGATATCATCTATCTAATGATGCCTTAGCGATTATAGGTGATCAAATTATGACTGATATCAAAGGTGGAAATAAAGTTAAAATCGTTACTATTTTAGTTGATCCAATCGATGATAAAGAATTATCTATAACTAAAATAAACCGCCTTATAGAAAATCATAAATTAAAAACATTAAGTAGGAAGAATATATTAAAAAGAGGTAATTATTATGGATAGATGCATAGGTTGTGGAGCTATCTTACAATCAGATGATAAATTAAAAGATGGCTACACTAGCAATTTACAAAATAAGTTATGTGAAAGATGCTTTAGAATTAGAAACTATAATGAACAAAAAGCGGTAGTGAAAGATAGTAGTGATTATATCGATATTTTAAAGAATATCGGTCAAACTGATGATTTAGTTTTATTAGTTGTCGATCTATTTAATTTTTTTGATCTTAATAAATTAAAAGATTATATCAATAACGATATTATTTTAGTATTAACTAAAAGGGATTTATTACCTAGTGATATATACGAAGAACGAATACTAGATTACTTTAATTTAGATATGAATATCAAAGATAAAATTATTATTAGTAGTCAAAATAACTATCATTTAGATACTTTATATAAAAAGATTAATCAGTATAAAAAAAGCAAAAACGTCTATGTTATCGGTTATACTAGTGCTGGTAAATCAACCTTGATTAATAAGATGATCTATAATTATTCTAACCTCGATAGCTATCTAACTACCTCTTATTTACCAACGACAACCTTAGATATGATAAATATCCCCCTTAATGATGATCTAAATCTTATCGATACTCCGGGATTATTAGTTGATGGTAATATCTTAGAGCTGGTCGATAAAAAAATGTTAAAAAAAATTATCCCTAAAAATGAGATAAAACCTAAAATATATCAAGTAAATAGTAATCAAATATTTGTTGTTGAAGACTTTTTACGGTTAGATATTAAACATAATAATATTGTCTTTTTTCTAGCCAATACTTTAAAAATAGATCGCTATTTCAAAGAAAGTGATAAACTAGCAACTTTAGAAAAATACGAAATTGAAATAGATGATAAACAAGATATCGTCATTAATGGTTTAGGTTTTATTAAAGTAATGCATAAAGATAAAATAACCTTGTATTTAAAAAAAGGAGTATCCTTTTATATTAGAAAAAGTTTCTTATAACAAAAATAGTAATGGGTTAAAATACATTACTTTTTAGTTTTTAAAGGAAATTATAAAGTTTTGTCGTATTATATAAATAGAGGGTAAGTACCCTCTAACCGATTTATCTTAAAAATAGAATAACTAAACTACCAACAATTAAGCAGTACCATACAAAGTAGATTAATTTTCCATTAACCATAATCTTTTTAAAAGCTTTCAAACTGAAATATGTTCCTACAAAAGCAACTAACATAGACATAAAATAACATACATAGATAAATAGCGATTCATTAAGCTCTAATAAATCCTTTAATCCTAACATACTAGTCGCTATACTGATAGGGATATAAAGTAAGAATGAAAAATTAAAAGCTGTTTCACGATCTAACTTTCTAAACATACTACCGACAATAGTTGAACCACTACGACTGATACCTGGTATTAAAGCTATAACTTGAAATAATCCGATTATAATACTATCTTTAAAAGTAATTTTATTCTTATCCTTACTACCTTTAAAATCTTTAATGATGAATAAAAATAAACCAGTTACTAAAAGCATTAAACCGATAAATTTGACATTTTCATTTAAGAAATCAAATAAACCTAATTTAGTAGCGATAAGTCCCATAATACCCGCTGGTATAGTAGCGATAATTAAATATAAACAATACTTAGTATCGTTTAAATATTTCTTATTACCATTTTTGAAATAGCTGAAGAAACTTTTAATTAGATTAATAATATCCTTTCTAAATAAAATAATAACCGCTAATAAACTACCAAAATTAGTAATGGTCGCTAAAACCTCTAATTGATTAGCATCTAGTTTTAAATTAACGATCTTTTCAAAAATCAATAAATGTCCACTAGAAGAAACCGGTATAGCTTCCATAATACCTTGGACTAAGCCAAGAAAAACAAATTTAATAAATACTAAAAACATATTATCACCTATTTAAGTATACACTAATTATTAAAAATAATAAATAAAAAATTAAAATATAAATAAACTATTATTAGGTGATTACATGCTAGGTCGTATCTTTCTTTTTCTATTAGGATTTGGACTAACTGTTATAGGTATGGTTTATATTATAAGTTATCTAAATTTATTAACAATCGGGTATAATTTTTTAGAATATGTTAATTTTATAATAAGAAGAATAGAATGTCTATATACGATTATAGGATTAGTACTTATATATATTTCTATTTACATGAAAGGAGAAGAAAATGAATTACGTATATGATTTAGTTTTAAATTTTAAAGAACCACTATATGAATTTTATGAATGGAATAAAACCGATGATCTAACTAGAGTTAGAAGAATACCTATCTTTAGAATAAAAAGTGATGATTTAGAAAATATTTCTAAAAATTATGTAAAATTTGATCAAACATTACTAAACAGCTGTAAAAATAAATGCGAATTGATTAATGGCAAAAAGAAAACATTAGAATATGCTTTTCTATTAACCGATACCGATGAGGTTCTAGCCGTCAATATTAAAAATGATCAAATGTTAGTTAGCAAACTCTTTATCGAAGAAGAATTAGATGTTATCGAAAGATCGATAATGTATAAAACGACCGATATTAAATACGAAATTTTAAAAATAAGAGATAATGTTATCTTTAAAACTAGAAAAGAAATTGAAATGGAAAAATATATAAAAAAAGAGGTAGAAAAATTAGAAAACGCTAGTATCGATAAATTAAAATATATCTATTATGAATGCTTTGACGATGAAGAAGAAGATCGTGATAAAATTATCAAAAAAATAAATTACGAAATAGATAATAATTTTAATAACATATCCAAAAAACTATATACTTTCTTTAAATTAGTTCATAAATAAGTATATATCTTTTTTTTTGGTAAATAATAAAATCGAGGAGGTAGAAAATGAAAAAAGTATTAATTAGCTTGTTAGCATTAATTACACTTACTGGTTGCTCACTTAGTACAAAAAATTTAACTAATGAAACACCAACAGAGGTTGTAGAAAAGTATTTTTCTAACTATCAAACCCTAAGTACTGACGTATTATCACAATTAGATACAGCGATAGAAAAAGAACAATTTACAACCACACAAGCTTCAGATTATCGAGAAGTTATGAAAAGACATTATAAAGATCTAACTTATCAAATCAAAGATGAAGTGATTGATGGTGACAAAGCTACAGTTGTAACTGAAATCGAGGTATATGACTATTCAAAAGTATTAAAGGATGCTGATACTTATCAAACAGAACATAAAGATGAATTTAATGATGCTGAAGGTAATTATGATATAAGCCTATTTAATACTTACCGTATATCTAAATTAAAAGATGTCAGTGATAAAGTTAAATATACCCTAAATTTAACTTTAACTAAAACCGATGATAAATGGGTATTAGATAATATAAGTGATACCGATGAATCAAAAATACATGGAACTTATATTTCATAAAGACTGCTAAATGGCAGTTTTTATTTAATTAGTTGGACATATTATTGTCCTATTTTTCATAACCTTTTATAGGTGAAAATATGAAAAAAATTTTATTATTACTGTTATTACTTATACCACTTAATACAAAAGCGATCGAAACAAGCGCTAATAGTGCTATTTTAATGGATATGGATAGTGGTAGAATACTATATAGTAAAAACATTCATACTAGTAAAAGTATCGCTTCCATTTCAAAAATAATGACGGCTATTGTCGCAATTGAAAATAGTGATATTTCTAAAGAAATTACGATCGGTGATGAAATCGATAAAGCTCACGGCTCTGGAATATATATCAAAAAAGGTGAAAAACTAAAGATGATCGACTTAATTTACGGTCTCATGCTAAGGAGTGGTAATGATGCTGCATCCGCTATCGCCTTTCATACAGCAGGTAGTATCGATAAATTTGTAACCTTAATGAACGATAAAGCTAGTGAACTAGGTATGAAAAATACAGTCTTTAATAATCCAAGTGGTCTAGATGATGATACTAAAGGTAACTATTCAACAGCATATGATATGGCTGTTTTAATGAGTTATGCTATGAAAAATAGTACCTTTAAAAAAATAACCGGTACTAATAAATATACCCTAAAAACCAATAAAAATGTTTATGTTTGGTACAATAAAAATAAACTTTTAAAAACCTATAAATACGCCACTGGAGGAAAAACTGGTTATACCAAAATCGCTAAAAGAACCCTAGTAACAACCGCTAGTAAAGATGACGCTAACTTAGTCGTCGTAACATTAAACGATGGTAATGATTGGTTAGATCATAAAAACCTTTTTGAATATGGTTTTAGTAACTATACGAACTATAAAATATTAAAAAAAGGTAACTTTAACGTATACGAAGATACCTATTATAATAAATATCAACTGTATTTAAAAAATGATTTTACCTATACCTTATTAGCGAATGAAAAAACAAGTATGCTTTTAAAAATTAACTTAGAAAAAAAACGCAATATCAAAGATAATATCAAAGTTGGAACAGTCGATGTTTACCTAGGTGATAAAATAGTTCATACCGAAAATATCTATGTTAAAAAAATAACCAAAAAGAAAAAGAAAAGCATAATAGAATGGATTAAAAATCTATGGTAAATAAAATATGGGGACTATTTATAATTACTGGTATTATCTGTTGTTTACTTACGGGTAAAGTTGAAATACTTAATCAAGAAATACTAAATAGTACTAAAGAAAGTTTAGACATGATTATCAAAATCTTTCCCGTTATGGCTCTATGGTTAGGTATTATGAAAATAGCATCAGTATCCGGTCTTTTAAAAAAAATATCGACCTTACTATCTAAACCACTAAAAAAAATATTCCCGGATATTCCTAAATCACATGAATCATTAAGCTATATAGCTTCTAATGTTGTCGCTAATATGTTTGGATTAGGTAATGCCGCTACCCCTTTTGGTTTAAAAGCTATGAAATCATTACAAGATTTAAACGAAAAAAAAGATACAGCTTCAAGAAGCATGATCACCTTTTTAGTATTAAATACATCAGGCGTAACTATTATACCAACGACGATTATATCACTAAGAATGTTATATGGTAGTACCAACCCTACTGAAATTGTCTTACCATGTATTATAGCGACAGTTTTTGGAACATTAGGTGGCCTCATTATCGATTGGATGATAGCAAGGAGAAGAAATGATTAATTTTATATCTAGTTTAATTATTCCTATAATGGTTTTAGTAATAATTATCTATGGTTTAATTAAAAAAATCGATATTTATGATGAATTTATAAATGGGGCTAAAGAAAGTTTTGATATCGTTTTAACCATGTTCCCTTGTTTACTAGCTATGATATTTGGTATCAATATCTTTTTAAAAAGCAATATTTTATTATATTTATTTAATATTTTAGAACCACTTTTAAATTTAATTAATATACCATTTCCTGTCTTTCCAATGATGCTTATGAGGCCGATATCCGGTAGTTCTTCTTTAGCCATTTTAAATAATTTATTAAAAACTTATGGACCAGATAGTTTAATCGGTAGACTAGCTAGTGTAATTCAAGGTAGTACAGATACGACTTTGTATGTCATCACCTTGTATTTTGGAAGCATCGGTATTAAAAAAATTAGATATGCCTTAAAAGTAGGTTTGCTAGCTGATTTAATTGGTATTATAGCAGCTATTATAACAGTCAATCTATTTTTCACTTAAAATATATAATTTAAGGACCTTTTTATCTTCAATAAATTATGTTATAATGAAAAGTAGAAGGGTGAGAAAATGGAAAGATTGCAAAAAGTAATCGCTAATAGTGGTTATACCTCAAGAAGAAAAGCTGAAGAATTGATAGCTAAAGGGCAAGTTAAAGTAAATGGGCAAGTTGTTCGTGAACTAGGTGTAAAAGTTAGCTCTAGCGATGAAATAATGATCGGTTTTGACGTTTTAAAAAAAGAAAATAAAGTTTACTATTTATTAAATAAACCAAGAGGTATTATCTCTAGTGCTAGCGATGATAAAAAAAGAAAGACTGTCGTTGATTTAATCGATACAGATTATAGAATATATCCTGTAGGTAGACTCGATTACGATACAACTGGTGCTTTAATTTTAACCAACGATGGTGAACTTACTAATCTATTAACCCATCCTAAAAACAATATCGATAAATTATATATCGCTAAAGTTAAAGGATTGATCGGTAAAAAAGAGGTAAACCTTTTAGCTAACGGTGTTGTTATCGATGGTAAAAAAACATCTAAAAGCAAAGTTAAAATTAGAAGATACGATAAAAAAACAAATACATCGATCGTCGAATTAATAATTCATGAGGGTAGAAATCATCAAGTTAAAAAAATGTTTGAAGCTATCGGTTATGAGGTTATTAAACTTAAAAGAGAACAAATATCATTTTTAAATGTTAAAGATTTAAAATCAGGTGAATATCGTATTTTAAATCCTAAAGAGGTAAAAAAATTATACTTTGAAGCTACTAAATAAGATAAAACCGCAAGTTTTATCTTTTTATATGTTATATATCAAATTTATGGTATAATATGATAAAAATTTATCAATTTAGGTGATTTGCAACCGAAATTTTACAAAAAACAACTTAAAAGTGGTAGTGCGCAACCGGTAGAAATTATAAAATTAGGTTGTAAAGGAGGAAAAAAGATGAGTAATAATTTATCTAGCAATTTAAAAAAGATAAGAAAAGAACATAATCTATCACAAGAAGATTTAGCGGATATATTAGGTGTATCAAGACAAGCTATATCTAAATGGGAATCTAATTCAGCTTACCCAGAGATGGATAAAATATTGCAAATATGCAAAAGATTCGATGTCAATATTAATGATCTATTAAATAATGATATCGTCGAGGTTAAAAAGGAGGAAGAATCAAAAAATAGTATAAATAAATATATCGATTCATTTTTAAACTATCTAACTAAGACAGTTAACATGTTCTTTAGTTTTAATTTAAAAAATAAAATAAAATGTTTAATCGAACAATGTGTAATTATTTTTATATTATTTATTCTATTTGGAATCACTGGTTTAGTACTTAGCACGGTTATTCAAAACCTTATCAGTTTTTTACCAACTTATCTATGTTCTGGTATATTAGGATTATTTGAGACTATATATTTCTTACTAGCTGTTATATTTAGTGTTATTATATTTTTACATATATTTAAGATAAGGTATTTAGATTATTATGAGATTGTTAAGGAAACAAAGACGACTGATAATAGGGATGAAATAAAACAAATCGATGATGTAAAAAGTAAAACTAAACTTATTATAAGAGATCCTAAACATAGTGAATATCGTTTTATTAAAGCATTATTAAAAATTAATGTGGATTGTATCAAGATATTATCTTTAATGGTGTCAATTTTCTTTAGTTTTACACTAGTATGTTCTGTTATAGCACTAGTTTCATCGTTTATTATTGTCAAGACCGGTTTATTTTTTGTCGGTACTCTAGTTACTTTGATAGGAATTATAATAGTTAATATCTTATTACTCCTAATGTTTATTAATTTTACATTTAACCGTAAAAGCGATAAGAAGAAATTTATATATGTCTTTATTAGTGGTCTTGTAATAAGTGGTTTAGGTATCGGTTTAACGTTTATTGGTTCATTAGGTTTCAATGTTGTAAAAGATGACGAAAAACTAATGAAAGATGGTACTATTGAAATAGATATGACTGATAATTTAGCGATTTATCCTGAATTTGATTACGAGTTTAAGGAAGCCGATATCAATAATGTTAAAATTGAATATCAAGTTAGCAAGTACTGTGATGTAGATCAACATAATACTGTTAATATTATCGGCGATTATAATTTGATTTATCCTATCAGTCATTGTGATAATCCTATGGAATTATTAAGAGGCTTTATTGATAAATTTAATGATAAGAAAATTATAGATATTAATAGTCCTATTATCGATGGTTCTATATCAAATTTAACTATATATGCATCAAAAGAAAATATTGCTAAATTAAAAAGTAATAATGATAAGTATTATGAGTATGAAACAACTTTAGAAGATTATGAAAATAGAATTTATATGTTAGAAGATAAAATAAGAGAATTAGAAGAATTAAATGCTGATTTAGAAAGTACAAATCAAGAATATCAAGAACAAATAGATTATTATGAAAATAATAATGAATAATAAAAAAATTTACGACAAGTGTATTGACAAAATCAAATTATCACTATATAATTATACTAGCGTGATAATATCACGCATGCACTCTTATCGTTATTTCAATATGAGAGTGCTCAACCAAAACCCCCTGAAGGAGCGCAATAGCGCTCCATTTTTGTTGAAACCCTTTATTTATAAGGGTTTGTGAGACAACCAAATTTTAAAAACCAATTTTAGGTGGCATTTAGGTGGCATTTTTATAATTTTTTCGTATTTTAAGACATAAAAAAACAATGGAGCTTGAGAAATCAAACTCCATTATTTTATATATTACATACTTATTTCAAA
>CANRCZ010000011.1 GCA_947629265.1 uncultured Bacilli bacterium
TGCCGAAATGGCGCAATTGGTAGCGCAACTGACTTGTAATCAGTAGGTTACGGGTTCGATTCCTGTTTTCGGCACCATTTTTTTTGGAGGGGTAGCGAAGTGGTCAAACGCGGCAGACTGTAAATCTGTTCCTTCGGGTTCGATGGTTCAAATCCATCTCCCTCCACCACTTTATTGCCTCGTAGCCAAGCGGTAAGGCACCACACTTTGACTGTGGCATTTCGCTAGTTCGAATCTAGCCGAGGCAACCATTTTTAATGACTCGCTAGCTCAGCAGGTAGAGCATTTGACTTTTAATCAAAGGGTCACGCGTTCGAATCGCGTGCGAGTCACCATTATGTATATAAGAGTATTGATTAAGTTCAATGCTTTTTATTTTATAAAAAAAGTGTACATTTATACACTAGATTATTTATGGATTATTTTATGGATTTCGTATATTTTTTTAGCGGTATTATTTACAAATTCTTCTTTATCGTCACATTTGAATTTTTGAGTTAGGATGATCAAATAAAATGGATTTTTATCTAAAACGTAGCCTGCTTCATGATATGCGATATCAAAGCTACCATATTTTTTAACGTATATGTTGTTTCCAATATTTTCTTTTTTGATAATTTCAAATGATGGATTGGCTAACCAATTTTGAAATTCTAAACCGTATTTGCTACTTTCGATAAAATTTTTGATTTTTTTATAGTAAATAATCATATCGTTACAGTTGATAAGTCCAAATAAATCTTTACCCTCCATCGTATGTTTGGCCCCTAATTCTTTACCGTATTTATCTAAATTATCTTTACCAACATAGTTAACAAGTTTTATGTAAGCTGTATTATCACTTTCGACGATAGCAAGTCTAATTAATTCTTTGATTGTATAGTAAGTATCTTCTTTTTGAAATTTGATAATACCGGTATCTTGTTTTAAATCATCCATCGTTATTAGTAATTTTTCGTTTAAATCGATTTTTTTATTTTCCGCCATTTCTAATAGCATCGTACAAACTAAAACTTTAATACTAGATGCAGCATAAAAAAGGATATCGGGATTGTATGACAAAACATTATTAGTATTTATATCTTCATAATAGTATGCTACTTTTTCATCGGATTTTAAGTACATGGAATTTAGCTCGTATAATTTAGTTTTAATTTTCGTGATATCATCGTTTGTTAAATCGTTATTGATTTGGGCTGTTATATTTAGTTTATACATTTTATTTCCTCCTATAAATCGTTCATTAACTTAATAATGATTATATCATAAATCGCTATTTGTTGTAAAAAAGTGGTTTATTACATTATAGTTTTGTAAAATTTTGGTTCATAATATTGACAATCTCAGTTATTAGGTGATAAGATAATGTTAGAAAAATAGAGGAGGAATTGTAATGAAGAAAAATACAAAAGGTTTTACACTAATTGAGTTATTAGCTGTAATCGTTATCTTAGCTATCATCGCATTAATTGCTACACCAATCGTGTTAAACTTAATCGATAAAGCTAGAAAAGGAGCTGCTGAGTCAAGTGCTTACGCATATATCAATGCTGCTGAAAAAGCTGCTGTTGTTAAATTAATGGATAGCACTGGAATTAATTTAAGTGAAGCTACTTGTACAGTCGTAAGTGGTAGTACTAAAACTTTAAATTGTACTGGTAGTGGAATACCATCAAGTGGTGAGACAACTGGTTCTGTTGTATTAGAATTAGATATCAAAGGTGATTTACCAACTACTGGTTCTATTATATTCACATCAAACGGTGCTGTATCAAGTGCAGATCTTACTATCAATAATTACAGTGTAAATGTTAATTCAGAAGGTAAAGCAAGCGTTTCAAAATAATGAAATTATAAAGAGATATGATTAAAAATATCTCTTTTTTAGTCCATAAATTGCATAATTCATCCAAAAAATGCTAAAAATTCAAAAATTTTAGCAAAAATGTGAAAAAAATTGTTCATTTACTATTGGAAAATTTGAAATTATATAATATAATATAGTGGATTTATGGGGGTTATCGAAAAATGTAGAAAAGTGTTTAGTAACAATACTAGACGCTATGGAAATACTACCTATCCATTTAAATATAATATATATTTTTAGGAGGGATGAAATATGAAGAAAGGAAAACTAAAAAGCTTATTAATAATATCACTATTAATAGCATTAATACCTTTTAACACAAAAGCTCAAGAAAGGATAACATTAAATGTCGATAAGACTGAGGTAAAAGCGAACGACACAGTTACGGTTACAGTCGATTTAGACTCTAACCAGTCTTTGTATGCCTTTACGTCTAGTCTTAGTTTTGACGAGAACGTTTTCGAGGTACTACAAACCGAAAACTTTAAAGAACTAGATGATTGGTCTGATATAACATATAACAGCGAAAATAATAAATTTGCCTTACTAAATAAATCAGGTGAAACTAATGATCATCTATTAACTATTAAACTATTTGTAAAAGCAAATCCTAAAGGTGGAAATACTGAAATATCATTAAAAAATTCTGTTGCATCAGACGGTATTCAAGATATCGAATTTAATGATGCTATTCAAACATTGGATGTCGATGGTGTCGATATACCTAGTAGCTACACTCAAAAAACAGAAGAAACTACTAAAAATGTAACAGCTGAAAACTATAAACCACACTTAGTAGTATGTTCTATCTTAGTAGTAGTCTTATTCATTTTGATCATGCTAATAAACTCTAGAAAATTAAGAAACAAACTATCAATAAATTATAAAACTGCAAATATCATATTAACTAGTCTATTAGCAGTATCATTACTAGGAACTATCGTTTTAGCAGTTTTAATTAATAATAGAGGCGATGTAAATGATGACGGTAAAAAAGACTATGAAGATGCCAAAGCTATAAATAAATATTTAATCGATATAACAAACGAATTAGAGGGTATCGACGATACAATTATAAGTAGTGAAACTACTGGTATGGTTGAAACCGCTAATCGTTTAACCAATAATTTATACGGTAAACAAACAGGAACATTAAAACTTAAAAATACTAATAATAAAAACAACAATAAATACGATGTGAACGGTGATGGTAAAGTAACTATAACCGACTCAGCATCTCAAACTAAAGATACAACTGATAAAAAATATAAAGTTGAATTAACAAAAGGAAAATTCAATCAATATCCTAATAAAAATAGCAACGTTACTTTAAACTTTACCGCTAAAATAAACCCAAATAATGCTAAAATAAAAGAGGTTTATATCGATGGTAAAAAAGTAAAGGTAAGCGAAAGCAACAATAAATACTCAGTTACTGTAAAAACTAAAGATAAATCAGGTATTTTAAAATATACGATTACAAAAGTTGTATTAAATAATAAAAAAGAAATAGATACTAAAGATTTAACATTTACAGTTGACGTTTTAAAAAATAAACCTACTGTAACTGACTTTAACTATAAAAGTAGTAACATCAGCTTCAATCTTAAAGATAGCGAAAAAACATTGAAGAAAGCTCACATTAAAATCGTTAAAGGAACCGCTAGTCTTGAAGATTTAAAAGCTAAAGACAAAGTATTACCAGATAGTACAAAACCAGATAACGAAGATCCTAATATCAAAGATAACGATGAATTTGATACTAATCAAATCGTCTTTGAAAAAGATTTAGACGTTAATGTAGAAAAAATAACTAATAAAGTATCATTAGTTTTAGGTGAAACTTATACTGTCCTTATTACAGGAGATTATGATCTAGATACTAATAAATTAGATAAATCAAGTAACTACTATGAAAATAAGGAACTTTATTATAGTACATTCACTAATGGTGAGGTTGTTATTAAACCAATAACTAATTTAGATACTTTGTATCCTGAACAAGGAAAAACAATAAATTTCCAATTTGATGCTACTGTTAAGTTAGAAGAAATTACCGATATTGTTAAAACGATTACTATCGATGGAGTTGATCGTAATGTCGACTATGTCGATGGTCACTATATCGTCGTCTTAGATGGTGTAGGCGAAGCTGGTGAAAAGAATCATACTATATCTTCTATCATTTTAGAAAACGGTCAAAAAATATTATGTCATTATGAATTTAAATACGATGTTTTAAAACAAGTACCAACTATTGAAAATTTCGTATATCACGATACTGATAAACGTGTAACATTTGAATTAAATGATAAAGATAGAGCGACTAAAAATGCTACAATCATTATAACTAGTCAAGATAATAAAAAAGTTGTTCTAAAGAAAGAGATGGATTTAAGTAATCTTGATTTTACATATGATGCTAACCTTTATCCGGGTAAATATGATGTTGAAATAACTGGTACTTACGATTTGGATAGCAATTTAAAGAATGGTAAAAACGAGGGTGAATTATTATATAATCATGAATTAACCGTTCATAATGTCAAATTAACACACGTTGATAGTGGTATTTACTATGCTAATAGAGGAGAAAACACCGAGTTAAAATTTAAAGTTGCAGTAGAGCCTGAAGATGATGCTATTGTTACTGACGTTCTTATTAAAGATAAAGATACTGATGAAACAACGACTTATCATCCTACTCGTACAGCACCTGGTACTTATAGTGTTGATATCGAAGCTCCTAATGCCATTGGTGAACATAAATATGGTATAGAAAAAATTACTTTAAACGATGATGAGGTAAGCAAAAACTTAGACTTTACAATCGACGTATTAAGAAAAGAACCATTTGTTGAAAACTTATATATCGATGAAACTTTAGATACACCAATAATTAGATTTAATTTAAATGATGCTGAAGAGTCATTTAAAAACGGGGATATCGCCATTAAGGATAAAGACAAAGAAGAATTACGAAATGGTAAAGTTGTTAAAGGTGATAACACAATACAATTAAGTGGTCTTACTGATTTAAATGAAGGTGGCACTTATTACTTAGATATCAATGTCGACTATGATTTGGACTCTGATAAAGATAGTGAAAATAATGCTGATTCTAAACTTTTAGTTGAAAATCACGAAATTAAAATTTATAAAGCTAAATTATCAACAAGTGGAACTCATTATGCTAGTAAAGGTGACTTAGCAGCAATCCCTGTAACCGCTAAAATAAATTCAAATGATGATGATTCAATTCACGTTAGGTCATTTATAATGAGTGATGATAAAGTAATTGATGCTTCTTATGAAGATGGATTACACTTTAATATCGAGGCTCCTAAAGAAGCTAAAGAGTATACATATAATGTTAAAGAGGTAATCTTAAGTAACGACATAAAAGTAAAAGCACCACTAGAGTTTAAACTTGAGGTATTAAAGGATGAACCTTATATTAATAAACTTTATCTTAATGAAAGTAATAATGCATTAAGTTATGAACTTGTCGATAAAGATAGTGCGTTTAAGTCAGGAACACTTTATATCTACAATAATGGTTTAACAGTAAATAATCCAATTGTAAATAACCAAAAAAGCAATACCGTTAACTATAACTTTATCGAAGAACAACTTTATGACATTAAAGTAGTAGGTAATTATCAATTAGATATTAATGGTAAAAAATTATTTAATGATAAAGAAATGTCTAAACAATCATTCATGATTGGCGGTTCATATAATTTTGAAATCACCGATGTATCTATTACAGATACAGTTCATAAAGATAAAAAACCAGTTATATCATTTGTTAGCACTAATTCTAAGAAACTTAAAGTTAACAAAGTTACTGTAAGTGGTAAAGAATATACTGTTAAAAATGTTTCGGGTGATAATTACGAGGTTACAATCGATAATGCTAATATGAACTTTGGAAAACACGATATTACTTTAGATAGCGTTAAATTATCAAATAATAAAACATACAACAATAACAGTGATTATAAAGTTGATAAATTAACCTATACTGTCTTAAAAGACGCTCCAAGTGTCACTGATATCAAACTTAGTAGCGATGCTGCAAGTAAAACAGTAACTGCTAACTTTAAAGTAAAAGATGATAATTATTCATTGACAAATTTAGCAGTTGTCCTTGTCGACTCATCAGCTAAAATATTAGATACTAAATATTTTACAGCTGAACAATTAATAACAGGTACAACTTTAACAACCTCTTTATCATATGATAAAAATAAAGATGGAGCTTATACTGTAAAATTCTTAGCGGATTATCAATTAGGTGATAAATATAAATACAATAGCCAAAATATCGGTCAACAAAATATATTTGTCGAAAATCACGAAATATATATCGATGAAATATCTTTCTCAAAAGGATCAAAATATGCCTTAAAAGGTCAAAGAAATTTTGAAATAAGTTACGATGTTCATGTTGGTGCTAATATCAAAACTAACAATGGTAAAACTTATACCCGATTATCAGGTATCATGGTTAACGGAACACATTACGTAGCTAGTAGTGAAAGTACGAAAAAAGCAAGTACTTATAAAGCTAAAATCGGTATAGTAGCGCCAAGTAAAGCCGGTGTTTATAAACTAACCGCTAATAGAGTACAATTAGAATTAAATCAATACTACGATAAACAAAACGATTACTACTCTGTACCAAGTAAAGATATTACTATCGAGGTATTAAAAGACGTACCAAGAATTGAAAATCTAAAAATCACTAACGAAGATTATAATAATAAAACGGTAACATTTGAATTCGATGTTAAACTTGATGAAACAGCTAAAGCAAACGATAATAGTTTCGCTAATGGTAAAGTTGAATTTAATGGTGAAACAAAATCATTTACAAGAGATGGACGTAATACCGTAACATTTAGTAATGTTGAACAAGATAAAATATCTGACTTAGTATTTAAAGCTGATTACGATTTGGATACTGATACCTTAAATGCAAACGATACTGATAAAAATGAGTATACAAACGAAACTATTTACAGTGTTAAATATGGATTATTCAACGAAGAAAATTACGATGATATCAAAATAGCTAATGGTAAAGCTATTAGTGAAAAAGATAATAATTACTTTGAAAAAAATGAAAAGATAAAATTACATTTTGATATTCAAGGTATCTCATCAGTTAATCCATCAAAAGTAAAAATAGATGATAAAGAATATACTTTATCTAAAGTAGATGATAGTTATGAAATCACTTTAGATGGTTATAACCAATTTGGTGAAAAAACAATTGAAATTACCGATGTCATTTTAGAAAATGGTAAAGTTGTTAAATTAAAAACACCATATGTTATTAAACCAGAGGTATTAAAAGATGCTCCAAAAGTAACTGATTATGACCATAAAGATACTGATAGCAAAATCACATTAAGCTTTAACTTAAAAGATTACGATGGTGCTATCGCTAAAAATGCTAAAGTTAAAATAACTGATGAAGATGGTAAAGTTCTATATAATAAAGATTTTGAAAAACAAATAACAATTGACCGTGATAAAAATGTTCTTAGATATTATGTATCTGTCGTAGCTGATTACGATAGAGATATCGATATCTCGAAAGGTAGCGATAACTACTTTAGTCAAGCAACACTTTTAGAAGAGACAATTTCATTCGATAAAAAATATATTGAATTAAAAGATATCAATGATATCAATCTATATAAATCAGAAATTGTTAATGGTCAAGAGAAAATCGAACTTAAAGACGAAATAAACAAAGATGAATTAAAAAATAATAAAGATAAATATTTTGTTGAAATCAATATGGAACAAATGCCAAGTGTTAGATCAAAAATTAAGAGTATCGAAGAAAAAGATAATCACTTAATCTTAGTTTTAGATTATCAATACGTAACATTAGAAGATTCTAACGAAACAACTTTAAAAATCGATTACGGTGAAATAAAGAATGGTGTCGTTACAAACGAAACTCACCCTGATGTCGCTTTTAAAAACTTATTAGCGAAATTAGAAAATGGTGATAGTGTTACTTTAAATAAAAATTACGACGCAAGTAGTATTTCAGTTGATGGTGATACATACATAAAAGCATCATATAGTGGAAAACTAGATGGTAATGGATACACTATCGAAAATCTAAAAAAACCATTATTTGAAGAACTTACAGGTGAGGTTAAAGATTTAACTTTAAAACATGTTAACCTAGACGATAAACGTGGAAAAGGTTCTCTAGCTATTCAAGCAATTAAAGCTAAAATTAATGGCGTTATCGTTGATGATTTAACTAAATCAGGTGGACATAACGGTAACAATCAAAATGGTGGTTTAGTCGGCCTAGCTAAAAATTCGACAATCGAACATTGCGGTATGAAAAATATAGTTTTCAATGCCGGTAATGGACAACAAAACGGTCTTTTAGTAGGAGCTTCTGATGGATCATTTATTACCGATAACTATGTAATTGGTACTTTAAATGGTTCTTGGAACTTTAACGGTGGTTTAATTGGATCATCATCAAATAGTACTGTTTTAAGAAACTATGTTAAAGCTACTGTCGGTGGAGCTATCGCTTGTGAATTAGCATGTGGTGGTTCAGGTTCTACTTATAAAGATAATATCTCTTTAAGTAGCACTGCTAAAAACGGTTTTGCAACTGGATATAAATCACTTGATAATAACTATCGTTTAATGAACGAAGAAATCGAAAGTACTACTAACGGAATAATCAACATTACTAAACAACAAGTAAATCAAGAATTATTCAAAAAGGCTAATTTTGATGAAGATATGTGGCGTTTAAATAACAATACCTCATATACTAATCCACCAATATTTAAAACCGAAAAAATCACTGATTTAAAAGGTTCTAATAATAAAAACTTTAATGAAGACAACATAATCTTATATAACAACTTAATGAAATTAATGCCTTTCTATAAAGCTGATGAAATAATCGAAACCGCTAGTCATATTACAAATGAAAAACTACAAACTAAAGAAATTTCACATATTTTACCAGTCGATTCAAATGGTAATATCGTAACTTATCTAACTAGCGATAACGCTAAAAAAATAAGCAAAATTAAAGTTGTATACAAAGATAATACCAAAGCTGAATACAAAGTTAAATTTGATAATGTATACGATATGGTAGCTAATTACCGTATCCCAGAGTTAAAATTAGACTATAATTATAATCATTACGTAATTAGTGCTAAATCACAAATTGTAAACGATTTAACTAACTACTTAAAAGGATTAAATTATACCGAAAACTTAGATACATTAACCTCTAGCGCTGATAGTAGAATATATAAAGATTTCTATAACGAAATTACAAGTAAAGAATTAAAAGAATTCGTTCTAAAATTCTTATCTAATAGTAACTATACTAGTACCGATAACGAAGAACAGATCAATGCTTATATCGAAAGAGCTGTTAAAAAAGATAACACTATCGAAAAAGTACTATATACATATAACTACTTTAGACGTTTCTACGATTTAAAAATCGATGGAATGAAACTTTACGATTTCATGATGTTTAGAATGGATGGATTTGATAAATCATTAACACCAAATAAAATAGCAGAACTTTATTTCGCTGATGCAAGTAACTTTAATACCGGTTCAACTGGAACAAAATATGCTGCTATTTTAGGAAAATATACAAACCAAGATACGATTGCTAAATTCTTAGAATACATGGTAACAGAGTTCGGTGATGGTGATCTTGACGAATGGACGAGAAAACAATTTAAAGGATACTTAGTAGAATTACCAGTAGAGGGAATGGAAGATAAAATTCAATACACATTGTGGGATCATTTCAGTAATGAAGATAAAAACTATAAACCACATCGAGCTTACGATATGATGTTACCAATATTAACACTACCTAGAAATGCCGCTTATATCATATCAACCCCTGTTCAATACGTAATAGGAGCTCAAAGAAGCTATATCGAAAATCCAGAAGATCCAAAACAACAAGACATACTAAGAAGAAGAATTAAAAGCTATGCTGATAGAATGACAACATATTATAGTACAGCTTACAATATCTTAAAAGATCCGCAATTGTTTAACGATATTCATACTTTCCATCTAGATAAGAGATATGCATACGATGAAAACGGTGCAATGGTATATCAACAAGTAGGAACTGAAGAACCATTCCACAAGAATTTCAACGAGGTAACTGGTCGTTGGCAAACTAGCGATGGTAATGCTGCCGTTGCTTGGGGTGACCGTATCGATTGGAGTGCCGAGGGATTAATGGATGGTTATATCGATCCTGAATTAGCGAAAGAATTAAATAAACCATTACAAGAATATACTTATCATACTTTCACTCATGAAACCGCTCACAATATCGATGCTCGATTATTCTTAAAAAATCATGGTAGAAGATTTGATGCTGGTGGTGAAGATTACGCTGATAGCAACTTGATGCAATCATTTGGACCAAACGATATCGTTATGAACTTATCAGTAACATTTGAAAAAGGTTCTAAGATAGGTTCAAGCTGGACACCAGATAGAATTGATACACCACTTAAAATTAAAGATTACTATGATAAAGTATTCCAAACTATATACGTTATGGATTACATCGAAGCTCAAGCATTCTTACAACTAAGTAATGAAGATAAAGCTGAAATCGGTATTCAAATTACATATCCAAATGAAGAAAAATATCAAGAAGATGGTAATAAATACCGTGCTCGTCAGACAACTGGATTTAACCAACGAAGCGTTGAAGAGTGGAGTAAAATGCAATTAAATTCAATCAATGACTTGATTGATAACAAGATAATGAAATATGCCGGAGTTTACAAATACGCATCTCGTGGTTCTAACTCATATGGTGGTGAGGGTATCAATACCGCTCACTGGTATCAACCAAATAACCCAGATGGTCGTCCAGACTCTTACGCATTAAAATGGATTGCTTATGAAATGTTAGGTTATAAAGGTTACCAAGATGGTTACATAGAATATAACAGTAATATTCACTCTGTTAAAAAGACGATCTATAAAAATATCGATAAGCCATCTGAGGGTACAACTCAAGTAGACTATAAAACCGATAATATGGCAATTCAGAGAATTTCAGACGGTAAGTATAAAAATATTGATGAATACAAAAAAGCTAGATTTAAAGAGGTTGAACAAAAATTACCATACCTTAAAACAGAAATTAACGTAAAAGATTATGTTCAAAAATTGTACGATGCCTTAGTAAAAGATGCTGAATCTACAAGAGTCGATTTAGCTAATAAAATGCAAAATAATCCTAACTGTCTAAACGATTATTGGTGTAGAGTCGATGTTAGCAATAGAAGAAGCTATCCAAAAAGTACTGAGGTAAGACAAGAAATATATTACAAACTTAAAAATTTAACTGATGACTTTGTAGGAGAAATATATGCAACAACTCCTCAACAAGATGTTAGTAATTTAAAAGTTAATAAAGGTAATTAGTTCAAATGTCTAGAATATTAAAAGGATGATGAAAATCATTCTTTTTTTGTGAATTTATCAATTATTTTATAAACGTTATTAAAAAGATTATTATATCTTAATTGTAAAACCTAAAAAAACATAGTATAATCGATTATAGAAAATAAGTAGTTATGTTAATAAAAATAAGGAGGTATAAAGTGAAAAATTTAATTAATAAATTATCATTAATAATCATAATTACCCTATCGATTATGTTTGTTTATCCTAAATCCGCTAGTGCTTTATCACAACAAACCCGTTATATAAGTGTTAAAAATCAAAATCAAACTTTAAATGTCGGTCATCTATCATTATATAATCTTAGTTTTAAAGATTATTCAACGACATCGACTAAAGCATTTGGTATAACAGGTTTAATAACAAATAATTACAGCAAAAACTTAAATTACACATTAACAACATATTACTATGATGAAAATTATAATTTACTAGCTGAAACTAATAATAATAAAGTCGCTGTATCAGGAACTAGTGATTTTAATCAGATGTTCAATTTAGATATTTTAAATGGACATAATGTTAGTGAAATATGTTACTATCGTTTATTAATAAACTATGAAGATGTAACAAATCAAAATGATTCAGTCAATATTAAACCTAGTCAAAACAGTCTATATAGTTACTATGACTACGTTATCGATAAATACGATATAAATATCATCGTTAATGAAAACAATACCCTAGATATAACCGAAAATATAACCGCTAACTTTAAAGCACCAAAACATGGTATATTTAGAACTATTCCATTAGAAAACCAAGTCGAAAGATTAGATGGTACTATATCAACAAATCGTACCCAAATATCCAATGTTACCGTCGATAGTGAATATAAAGCAACTAAAATAAATGGTGATTATAAATTACAAATAGGTTCATCAACTCTTACAGTAACCGGTGAAAAAAGCTATGAAATTAAATACACATATAACTTAGGAAAAGATCCGATCAAAGACTATGATGAACTATACTATAATATCATCGGAACGGGTTGGGATACTGTTATTGGTAACGTAACTTTCAGTATTACTATGCCTAAAGATTTCGATTCTAGCAAATTAGGTTTTTCATCTGGAATAAAAGGTTCAACAACTAATAACCTTGTCAACTATAATGTTAAAGGTAGGACAATAACAGGTAGTTATAATGGGGTTTTAAATCCTGGTGAAGCTTTAACTGTTAGATTAGAACTAGATGATGGTTACTTTGTAGGAGCTGGTTTAAAGTTAGGAATATTAGATTACCTAATGTTCATATTACCTACTTTCTTTCTTTTAATAGCATTTTTCGTCTGGTATAAATATGGTCGTGATAAAAAAGTTATCGAAACAGTTGAATTTTATCCACCAGCTGGTTTTAATAGCTTAGATATAGGATTTTTATATAAAGGCAAAGCTGATAAACAAGATGTTATATCTCTTCTTATCTATTTAGCTAATAAAGGATATATAAAAATTTCTGAAACAGAACAAAAAACTTTATTCTTTAAAAATAAAGGATTTAAGATAACTAAATTGAAAGAATATGATGGTAACGATTCAAACGAAAAACTATTCTTAAATGGTCTATTTAAAAAGCATTCATCTTTTAAATCATTGATTAATAAAAAAGATGATCAATCGGATAATAAGATGGATGAGGTTACATCATTTGATTTATATGATAATTTCTATATTACTATTGATACGATATTATCTAATGTCAATACAAAAGAAAATAAAGATAAAATCTTGGAAAAGACAGCATCTAATAAAACTAAATTTATTATATTGATGATAGTTCTTACTTATATTTTTATTACTGTACCACCTGTTATCAATTATGGTGGAGTTGAAATATTGTTATTCGCTTTATTATTTCCAGGTATCGGCTTTTCATTTCTATTTTATACGTTATTATTTAGTGGGACTCAAACGATTTATATAAATGGCCAACCTACTAATTCAGCGATTTTAACTAAAGTATTTGGCATCGTATGGGGATTAGGATTTGGTGGTATGCCTTGGACATTTCTAGTTCTTCCAATTTTACGACAAGATCCTATGTATTTAATCGGTTACATGATCGGTTTAGCTTGTATTTTAGGAATGATAATTTGTATTAAGTGTCTACCAAAAAGAACCCAATATGGAAATGAGATGCTTGGAAAAATAAGAGGATTTAAACATTTCTTAGAAACTGCTGAAAAACCTAAATTAGAAGCTATGGTTATGCAAGATCCAACTTATTTTTATAACATATTACCTTATACTTACGTTTTAGGAGTATCTGATAAATGGATTAAAAAGTTTGAAACGATATCATTACAGGCTCCTAGTTGGTATGATAGTCCAAATGCATTTAATGTTGTTGGTTTTGGTTATTTTATGCACGATACTATGGCATCCGCTAAAAGTGCTATGACATCTAGTCCATCTTCCTCATCAAGTTCTAGTGGTGGCTCATCAAGTAGTTCATCAGGTGGTGGCTTTTCTGGTGGCGGATCCGGCGGTGGTGGCGGTGGTTCTTGGTAGTCTAGATTAAAAATTGACATGCTACTTAAATGTTGTTATAATACAGCTAATCCAATGGTGTTTACAGGGAGGCAATATGAATAGAAAAGTATTAAGTAACATACATACTGAGAAGATTACTAATGAACCGTTTGACGATATCATCGGACATAGTGATACGGAAAGAAAATATTTCACTGTCGCTAATAATGATATTATATATAAAAGATTAAAGAGTGAAATTGATATAAGTGCTTTACCATATCTAGGTCCTTGTGTGGACTTTGGTTTAGGTGATGTATGTTTAGAAGAAAGTATCATCGATGGTAAGGAAAATTTTAAATTTTATGTGATTGACCGAGCTACTAAATTTAATTATCGTGAAATGGATAATGTGTTAGATGCTATCAAAATGTTAGTTGAATATTATGATAAATACGATATGGTATCTGACTATAAAAAGATGGAAGATATTTTTCTCGAAACTTTAAACTTAAAAAATAAAGTGCTTTCTTTAAATAAAAAATATTAAAAATAAAATAGTGGGAATATTAATAAATCCCACTATTTTTTTAATCAATAGTATTTATTATGTTTTAATTTTTTCTATCTAGATATAATCTTTTTTCTTTATTTATCATTTCATCAGCTATATCTTCATTAGAACTAATTATTTCATTATCAAAATTTGTTCCAAACATTTGTAATTGTACTAATGAATTTTGCATTTGTCTTAATACGTCATCCAATTCTTTACTACCGCTAGTGTTATCGAAATTTTCAAAATGATCACTTAAATCATTATTAATTGCATTTGAATTTACTGAATTTCTAGTATCATTTTTCGCTTTTTTTTCTTTTTCAGCTAGTTCATAAATTAGACCGATAGTAGATTCTGACGTTAATTTATCAGGTAATCTATTGGGATTGAACACTAAATTATTTACTACGATGCTTTTACCATAGTTACTTAATTTTTTATTATTGCCATAACCACTAAATTCTAAAGTTAAACAATAACATGAATTTTTAGTTTTATACTTAATTTGATTAGATGAATATGTAGGTATAATTTCCATATTTTCTAGAAAAGAAAATTCACATTTATATGAGGTATCTAATGTATATTCAAATTGGGAAAAATCTAAATGTTCATAGTAATTGATTTTGCTGATACCAAGCTCTTTAATTTTTAAGGCAACATCTTTAATTTTGTCTATATCTTCTTTATGTTTTTGAATATATTGATAAAAATAATCTTCTACTAAATTATCTACACGTATTCCATTTGCATCATAACTTAAAATAGTTAAATTACTTAAACAAGAGTATCGGCGCATTATTTCAATCGTACGTTTATGTTTTTCGATAAATGAATTATATTTATGAGATCCCATCGACGTCTTTCCTTGCATAGCATGATATAATTTTGTTAGTGGGTCTTTATTCCATTTAGATTTAATTAATTTTTCTAAATCACTATAGAATGATTTAAAATCTTCTTCGATTTCACATAAGACGATTAAGTGATTAGTTGGTATTTGTTTACAATACTTACCCCATTTTTCACTTGAAGCTGAATAAACCATAATTAACCCTCCTTTAAGTATACTAATAATATTATATCAAAAATATCGATTATTGTTAATTAATATGACTTAAAATTGATTTATTTCACTATGATCGTCTAAAGTTATGATATAACATGTTTTAAAGGATATTAATTAAAACTATTTTCGTAGATATCCATAAAACTTGAGACAAATCTAGCTTGTTTTCTTTCATCGTTGCTACCTGTTGTTACTTGCCAACCGTATGTACCATAGGTTTTATAATTAAAATTGGATAGTGGTGGTAGATGATATTCTTTTTGAATTAATTTAATACCTTTTTTATAATCTTTTTTTAATCTCTTTATAGCTTTTTTAGGATTTTTAAAGACTGCATATCCATATTTATTAGCGCCGATATCAAAATCGATATGTAATTTTCCAAATTCCTTTATATCCACATTTCCCTTTATATTGCTTTCTTCTGGTATGTATATTTGGGAATATTTTAAATTATCATCGATTATATAACCACCTTTTATAAGTAACATTCTACTTAGTATAATAAATAAAATGATGATTATTATTACAATAACTATAATTAAAATTTGGTATTTTTTGGTTTTATTTTTAGTGAATTTCCAAATTTCTAAAATGTTTTTTTCAGCTTGTTTTTCTATTTCGTTTTCTTTTAGATATTCACCGGCAAAAAATTCATTTAAAGATATTTCTAAAATTTTACATAAGGATTGAATGTTAGAGTAATCGGGTAAGTTTAAACCTCTTTCCCATTTACTTACAGCATTTACACTTACATTTAGTTGTTCTGCTAATTGTTCTTGGGTTAGTTTTTTCTTTTTTCTACATAAAGAAATAAAATTTCCTATTTTTATTTGATCCATTTTCTTCTCCTTTCAAGACAATATTATCAAATGATGCATCTAATTAACACATACTAAAGGTTTAATTGACGGATTTAATATATATCTATTTAATACACTATGATTATAGCATAAAATATTTTTATTTATTTTGTTTTGATTATTTTTATGGTAAAATATTAAATAGGAGCTGATGAGATGCCAAACTATTATATTGATCTTGGTTCATCAACAATAAAAGTTTATTGTTATGAAAATGAATTAAAACTTATTGAAGAACATTCCATTTACTTTAAAAATGACTTTGATTCTGAAAAGGGTATAAGCGAAATTAATTTAAAAGAACTATGTGATTATTTTGAAGAAATAAAGAATAAATATAATTTAAAATATTATAATACCTATATTTTTGTTACCGGTATTTTTAGAAATTTAATACCGATAAGAAAACAAGATTTAGTTAAATTATTTAATGATAAGTTTGATTTACATTTTAATATTATTAGTCATGGCATTGAAAACTATTACTTAGGAAAAGCTATGGAAAATGATTATAACGGTAAAAAAGTTTTAATCATCAATATGGGCGGTAAAACTACAGAATTAGTTACTTATGTTGGTACAAAAATAACAGATACAAAGAATTTAAACTTAGGTGTTGCGGATTTATTGAATAATTTTAATGAGGTTAATAATAAATATAGTGGTAATACAGTAAAAGAAATGGAAAATTTCGTAGCTGAAAGACTATCTGATATTAAATTAGATAAGGATTATGATTGTGCAATATTTACTGGTGGCGAAGAAAGATTTGAATTATTAACAGGATTTAATTTAGTAGAAAACACTTTGTTTAATGATAATATTCATAAATATATGTTAAGCTTAGAAGATTATATTAAAGGTACTGAAAAAGTATTCAATGATATTTCAATTGAAGAACTATATGCTTTAATGCCTTCAAATCCTAAATGGATGGATGGAGCAAGGAGTGGCGCTATTATACCTTTAGTTTTATTTAAAATGGCTGATGTAAAATGGATTATACCATCTGATTTAAATTTAATAAATGGTGTAATTAATGATTTAAAATAAATTTATCTTAGGGGGTAAAAAATGATAAAGAATGTAATATCTGTAATAGATGGGGAAGCTGGTAGTTGTGGTAAGGCTAAAGTAGTTGGTGAAATCGCTACTCTTGAATCTATTAATTTAGGGGCATCTATCACTAATTGTATGCCAAATGCTGGACATACTTTTGTAGATGAAAAAGGTAATAAGACTGTTTTTAGAAATATACCTGTGTCAGCTGTTAATCCTAATACTGAATTATTTATTGGACCAGGTTCAGCGATTGACATGGAAATATTTAAACAAGAATATGAACATGTAAAAAAGTATTTAGGTGATAGAAAGATATATATCCATGAGTTAGTTCCTTTAATTGAAGAAAGACACAAACAATATGAAAAAGAACATATTAAAAGTGGATCGACATTTAAAGGATGTGGAGCAGTAACTCAAGAAAAAGTTGTGAGAGATAAAAAATTAGAATTTTTTAAAACTTTTAAAAATGCTATTGTCTGTTCTAATGAGGAATGGTTAGAAAGATTGTATAAGCATCTTGATAATCCAAATGAATATGTAATGCTAGAGGGTTCTCAAGGTTGTGATTTAGATTTGAATCATAGTGGTAATTATCCTTATGTTACAAGTAGAAACGTTTCAACCACTCAATTACTTGCAGATTCAGGAATCTCTGCTGAAAGGTTGCTTCAAACAATTATGGTAATTCGACCTTTTCCTATTAGAATAAGTAATATTACTAAATCCGGCGAATTTATTTATACCGGTGGTTATGGTAAAGGTGAAGAACTTACGTGGACACAAATTAATTTAGCGTCTATGTATGGTAGCTATCCCTTTAAAGGTGATATAGAAAATTTACCATATAATATCAATTTAAATCGTGTAAAAAAATTAATTAGTCAATGTCCAGAAATATATTTGAAACAATTATTTGGTAATGATTTTAGAAATATAAAAATTAGTGAATTAAAGATATTACAAATACTAGAACTAGAAAGATTAGTTTATAAGTCAAAAGGTTTTAGTGATTATGAATCTCGTTTTTTAGAAATGGGAATGTTTGATAAAGATTTTCCACCAAATACTATATTTGATCAATCTGAACAAACAACTGTAACTAAAATGGAAAGAAGAGTATTTGATTTAGATATCGCGAAACTTAAATCAAATTGTCGCATTAATACTCCATCTAGTCTATATTTAAACTTTTTTCAACATTTAGGACTAGATTATAAAGGTAATATTGGTAACTTTGATGATTTTTCTTTTAATAGATATTTAAGGGAATATTTTAGTTGGCTTGAAAGTGAAACTGGTGTTGAAATATCTGCGTTAGGAACGGGATCTAAAAATGGCGAGAGAATTTTAAAAAAAGAATTGGTAAAAAAGTAGGAAATAAGGATACTTAGAAGATTGCTTCAAAATAAATAAACATGTGTTTTTCACATGTTATATTTTTTTCTTTAATTGTAATAATTTATTTATTGTCATAGTTGGGTAATATTCTTTTGGTAATTCATTATTATTAGGATTAAACCAACAAGTATCAATTCCATTATTCATTCCTCCTAATATATCGGTTGTCAATGAATCCCCAATTAGTAACATTCTAGACTTATCTTTATTTTGAGTTGTATTATATAAAGCATCAAAAAATTCTGGCATAGGTTTTGAAAATCCAATTTCTTCTGAACAAATTAATCCTGAGATATATGATTTTAATTTAGCTTTTTCTAATTTATTGATTGCAGCTTCTTTAGGACCATTTGTTGCTATAATAATTTCATGATCGTTATAAAGGTTTTGTAATAATTCGCTAGCATTTTCAATTTCTTTTATATTGACTCCTAACATATTACAGTATAATTCATTAAGTGAAACTGCTGTATTAAAATCTAACCCTATCTCTTTAAAGTAAAGAATGAATCTTTTGGCTCTTAAGTATGTTATCTTATCTTCAAGTGTCTTTATGTAATCAGGAATAATCATACTACCACTTTCCCAAGTATGCCAATATGTAGTATCAAATTTCTTCCAATTTAAAAACAATTCATCACTATATTCTAGTTTTAATTCATTGAGTATAATATTAAATGCATATTTAACGGACTCATTATTATCTATTAAAGTATCATCCAAATCAAAAATAAGTGTTTCGTATTTGCTCATAAATTTCAACTCCAGTGCTTTATATTGTATCATTATTTTGTGTAAATTACATTACTTTTTAGTGTATTTTTAAAAAAATATCAGGTAATAATATAAATCAAAATAAAAACCCTTGAAAAACAAGGGCTTAATTTCATATAGAACGATAACTTTACTTATATTGAGAAGATTATACTACATGATATTCGATAAATTATATTAGTTCTTAAAATCTAAAAAACATAAAAATTAATTTTCTATATCTTTTATCATTTTTTTAAAATATAAACATAATAAGTATTATTTATAATAGTGTAGTAATTATTTTGATAATTAAAGATATTTATATTATTATTGACCGCTATATTTATTAAATCCTTTAAATTAGCTAAATATATAATGTTACTATCGATATTAGGTTTATTTTGAATAGATATAATTATATCGTGATATTCTTTTAAAATAGTTTCATCATTATTTTTGCTGAATAAAATTTTAATTATTACGATAATAATAACTATGACAATAAAATCAAATAATATTATTTCATTAAAATCAATATTTTGTTTATTATTTTTTAAAAAAGCATTATCTTCTTTCATCGTTATTTCGATAATATTTTCATTAATAGGAATTGTTAGTAAAACATAAGGATTATCTTTATCATTAATCTTAATATTAAGTTTAACATACAAATAAGTTTCTGCTTTAATATTGTAGTATTCTTGAAAAGTTTTAACATAATTAACATAATATTGATAATCTAAGTTATAATTTTCTTTTATCTTAATTTCTTTTTCATTTATATTACTTATATTTTTTAAATCAAAATCCTTAGTCCAAATTAATTTAGTACCATTATCGGCATAGCTTTTTAAAGTAGCGGTAATATCATAAGAATAATTAGTATTTGCTTTCGTTTTATTCTTTAAATAGTAGTCAAAATAAATATCAATAGTTTTAATTGCATTTGCAATATAGTAATTATCAGATGCTAATTTATCATTTGAAAAATAACCATTAGGTTTTAAAGTAACCTCGTAGTATGTTTTATTTTTAGTTTTATATATATTATTTTTCTGCATATTTTTACTAAAATATATTACCTCTAAAAAAAGAATTCCTATTAAAAGAACAATAATACCTAAAATAATTAGTATTTTTATTTTCTTTTTTTGCATACTTAATTCTCCTTAGCAAAAAATTCATTTAACCAAATAGACGGATAGCCTAAATATTTGATATGAAATTGATAAACACCTTTTATATCTTCTTTTTTAATTTTTATATAATCTACAGTATTATTAGCATCACCTTTGGTAACATAATATTCATTTATACTTATAACTCGGTGAACGATAATTTGATTTTCATATTTAAAGACGATAATATCGCCTGGAAAAATATTTTCTTCTTTTTTATAGATGACAACATTGCCTCTTTTAAAAGTGGGATTCATACTATTTGATAAAATCGCTACAGGTTGATAGTTAAATAACCCAATCATAAATAATACTAATAGAATAGAATTAATAATAGTTAAAGGATAAAGCATTGAAAAATTTTTGAAACAATGAATAGGTTTTTTGTTAAAAATAAAGTATCTAAATAAATAGTAGATGATTAAAACTTTAATGATAGCGAAAGCACCATCGATAAACCAATTGCTACAAGGAATAATTGGTAAAAAAATTTTAGGTATTTCATCAAAAATTTTAATAATAATAGGGACATTATAATTTGAATTTAAAGATAGGTAAGTAAATAAAATATTTCGAGCTATAATTGGTATAATTATAGAAATAAGATAATGTAAAAAAGTAATATTATGAGATATAAAAAAGGCTTTAAAATTGATTTCGCTCATGATGATAATAATGGTTATTAAAGTTATAATTAAAAAATAGTTTTTATTACTTTTAACGAGTTTATAACGTATTATTTCAGTACCGTATATAGGTAAGATAATTTTCCACAAACTTTTAAAAGTATAAATTAAGGTATGATTGTATGGATTTTTATTAAAGCCAAAGATAAAGCCACTAATTAAATAGAGTATTAAAAAAGTAATAGATATAATTAAAGTAAATTTAATTTCTTTTTTGTTCCGACATTTTAAATCTTGGTGGTAAAAAATGATTAAGAAAGTTAGCCAAAATAATGGATTAAGAAAATAAATATAAAAATTATCAGTGTATAAGAAGATATGACTTAGTGTGTAAGTGATTAAAAGAAAAAATAATTTTTTATTCTTAAGAGTCTTCTTTTTGAACATATTGAATTTTCCCAACTAACGTTTTGGTTTTTTCACTGGGAATATTTTCGGTATCTTTAACATAGGTTACTATAATATTGAAAGTCGTTGAATCACCAGCTTCTAATTCTTGCTTAAGTTCAGATGTGGTATAATTAATTTCTTCAATACCACCGATTTGTTCAGTAAATATTATGGATTGTAATTTGGCATCGATAGTTCCTAAATTTTGAATGGTTACCTCATAGATAATTTCATCGCCTGGTTTATTAAGTTTAGCTGAAAAATTAACGGAATCTTTGGTAAAAGTTGGTGTTCCAGCATCACACCCTTTTGCTACATGAGTGGCGGTTATATTTGTTATTCTAACGTCCCATTCACCAGTAATTTCTGCAATTCCATCAATCGTAAAATCTGTAGCAAATTTTGAATAACCAACTGCCATTAAAATAATAGTTGTAAGAAAGACTATAAGAATTATTATTTTATTTTTACGCAAATTATATCCCCCTTCCTATTTAGCATTTATGCTATCCTACTCATAATGTATACAGAATTAAATAATTTGTATGGTCGTTTGGTTAAAGTTTGCTAAAAAAATTTAATAACTTAAGAATGGAAATGGAGAAAACAGTAATACTAGATATGCTACACTATATATCCAAATATTTAATTAAGTTTTAAAAATACAAGTTAATATTATAAATCAAAGTAAAACCCTTGAAAAACAAGGGTTTAATTTCATATGGAGCGATAACCTCACTTATATTCGAAAAATTTTACTCCCAATATTGACTAAATCAACTGAGTAAATTATATATTATTTTTGTGATAAAGACAAGTATGATATTTCAATAAAAAAATGTACGAAAAATATTGACTTTTTTAATAAAAGGTATAAAATATAACGCAAAAGCAAAAAATATATTAAAATATGGTATCATTTGAATATTTTTATGCTATAATATAGTTGAAAGGATGATGATTATGATAAGGTACGTTAAGTTAACTAATTATAAATCGCTTGTTAATTTGAGTGTTGATTTTATGAAGACTAAAACTAAACCTAAAAATTTAGTTCTAATTTATGGTGAAAATGGAATAGGAAAGTCAAATTTTGCTAATTCATTTTATACTTTAAACGAAACAATGAGGACTATGTCATCTATTGAAATGTTTAAAAAAATAATAGAAAAGGCAGAAGATAATAAATTTATCGAGCACAAACATTTCATTGAAAAATATTTTAAAGAAAGATTTAAAGATATTAAGATGATTATAAATGATTGTAAGACTATTGACTCTACTGATAATATGATAATGGAATATGGATTCGTATTCAATAAAAAAAATGGTGTTTATCATATTGAAATGGATGATAATGAAATTGTTTCAGAGAAACTAGAGTATGTTATTAACAAAAATCAAACTTATTTTTTTGATATAAACAAAACTAATGTTAAAATAAATAATAATATTTTTACTGATAAAAATTATTATAATGAGTTTCTTGAATTGATTGATAAATATTGGGGAAAACACTCTTTTCTTTCAATTTTGTCCTATGAAATTGAAGATAAAAAAAGAGAATATATGAGTAAAAATATATCAAAAAATCTTTATAATGTAGTTCTTTATTTGAAAATGATGTGTACAAAAATTAAAGGTGGAAATCATAGTGAATTTGGTATAATTGGAACGCAACATAATTTTATGGACGATCTAGAAGAAGGTAAAATTCCTATAAAATATGAAAAAGAACTTGCTAAAAATGAATATTTGCTTAATGAAATATTTACTAATTTGTACTCAGATATAAAAAATGTATATTATAAAAAAACAGTTGAAGATAATTATATAAAATATAAACTTTTTAGTAAAAAAATGATATATGGAAAAATAATGGATGTGGATTTTTCACTTGAATCAACAGGTACTCAAAATATTCTAGTACTAGTTCCTTATTTAATATCTGCTTGTGAAGGTCAAACAGTTATTATAGATGAACTTGATACCGGAATACATGATTTGCTTGTAAAAAATTTGTTGGAATGTATTTCTAGATATGTTAAAGGACAACTAATTATTACAACACATAATACAATGCTTATCGATTCATCAATTCCAAATGAAAATATTTATATATTTAACGCTAATAGTAAAGCAGAAAAAGAACTAATTGCAATAACTGATTTTGATGGAAGAATTCATAAAAATAATAGTCCTAGGAAAAAATATCTTAATGGAATATATGGTGGAATACCTATGTTTACAGATATAGATTTTGAAGAATTAATTGAAAATTTAAAATAAGGGATATCTAATTAATGAAGCAGTTAAATTATACCAAAGCAGTTGTAATTGTTCATGGAAAATCAGAAAAGCAAATATGTCAATATATAAAAAATAAACTAAGACTAAAAATGGAGATTTATAGTGATAAAAATGGTGAGAAAGCTATACAGATTACTAGTTTGAAAAATACACTTAATAATAAAATTTTTAAATCATATAGAAATTTTATCAAAATTTATGAAGATGTAGAATTAAGTAGAGATGGTAAGTCTATAAATAATAACTTTAAAATATTCATAATTATGGATACAGATGATTGTAGTGCAGAACAAAAACGAGATTTTATTAATAGAGAAATGTTTAAAGGACATTGGGCTTATAATTATATTGTTCCTATCTATAATATCCCAGAACTTGAATCAGTACTTGAAAAAGCGAATATTCCATTTAAAAAAACTGGTGATAAAAGAAAAAAAGAATATATTAAATTATTTCCAACTGATCCAAAATATGAAAAAACTGATGAAATTCAAATTCAAGAATTACTTAATACATTAAAAAAACAGGAAAATACAAATTTATATGAATTTTTAGATTTTTGCTTAAAATCTTCTGATTAAATATATTATGTCATTGATATATCAAAATAACAAAATTGTAAGACCATTTAATTTTGGCTTTGAGTTCATCACTCATATTGATTTTCTTTTTTACGATTTTAATCATACCACATCACGCCCTTTCTTTGTTAATTCTTTAGAACCTAAATAGAACCTAATAAAATTTTAAAAAATACGAGGTAATTACGAGGTAGTAGTATAAATTAAAGTAAAAACCCTTGAAAAACAAGGGTTTAATTTCATATGGAGCAGATGAGGAGAATTAAATTTGAGATATTGCTATATTATATAACCTATATAATATAAGGGTTAATATGATATTTAATATCTTATTTTTATGTGTTTTTATATGTGAAAATGCTTTCATAGAACCTAAATAGAACCTAATTAAATTCAAGTAAAATAAAAAAAAGCTGGTCATTTGACCAACTTTTTATATCTTTTTTGTTCGAATGACATCTAATAAATATATTATAAAATTATTAAATCATAATGTTTCAAATAAATTTTTTGCTTCATTTTGAGTGTTTGGAAATAATCGTGCATAAACTCTTCTAATTGTTTCAACAGTATCACCAAATCTGTATGCGATTACTTCATCCGAAATGTTATTGCTGATCATGAAACTGGCTGAACTATGCCTAAATTCATGAATAGTAATTCTATTTATAAGTATTCCTTTTTTTTCTAATTCATCAAATGCTTTATTTTTTCGTCGAGTTAAAGTAGAATAAGATATATGATTTATTCCTCCAAAAACAAACCATTCTTTATTAAAACCATCTAATCTACACATTTTATTGTATAATTCTTTAAGTTCTAAAGTTAATTGATTAGACATATCAATATATTTAATTTTGTTATTTTTGGTACTACTAATAGTAAGACTTCCTTTTTTTGTTCTTGAAAAGGTAGTATTTATTTTTACCTGGTTTAATTCAAAGTTAATATTTTTCCATTTTAATGCTACTAATTCTCCTTTTCTACAACCAGTTTCATATAAAAAATGAAAAACCGGCTTAAATTCATTCTCAACTTCATTTATGAATAACTGATATTCATCGTTTGTTATATATCTAATTTCATCATCTTCGATAATTTTATCCTTTTTTTCTTTAAAATTTTCAGTTAGACAAAACGGATTTATTTTTAAATTAAATTTTTCAACAGCATATCTCATTAATGAGGAAAATGTACTATAAATGGAATTTTTTGTACGTAATGACAACTCTTTATTATCTAACCATTGTTTCCATTGTTTAATTTTATCTAAATCTATCAATATAATATCCAAATATTTGGATGTTTTTTTATTATAAAAGAAAGGTAATATGTAAATTCTAGTTCGACTTTCCTTAGTATACAACGAAGAATCTTTATTAGTAACTTTATTATCCAAAAAGAAGAATGAATAGTATAAATTATAAATAGTTATTTCAGAAATCGAAACATTCTTACTTGCCAAAAATATTCTTTCTTGTTCTTCTGCTTCTTTTTGTGTTGCAAATTTTCTACTTTTATATTTTTTCTTTTCACCAAGTAGGGTAGTGTAATATCCTTGATAATACCATATTTTTTTACCTCCACAGGTTTCACGATTGAATTCTTCTTTGGTTTTTTTTATTTTAACTCCATTCACTATTTTATAATTTTTAATTTTATTTACTGACATTTTTATCACTCCAATCATTGATTATTTTTGTTAAATAATGTATAATTAGAGTATGCAAAAAGAATTGGTCTGTAGCTAGATTATTTCTTATTTGCACACACTAGTAATAGTGTTCGACTTCGTGTTCCAGCACGAGGTCTTTTTTTATTTTAAATTTTTCTATAAAAGTTTTATTTAAGATTTTCCCATTTTAAATTTAAACTTTTTAATTCTTGTTCAATTTTTGATTTAGCTTTTTTAATTTGTTCAATTTCTTTTTCACTACATTCATCAGTTGCTTTATTAACTGAAAAATCATATTCGCAACTAAATGAGCTATATTTTTCATGATTTTTAGAATTTGTAGTTATTGTTAGATCATTTTCTTCATAAGTGATAACAATACCACTATTATCTTTAGCAATTGAAAAATTAAAAGGTTCCTTAGTATATGAAATTAAAGAAGTTAATTCCTTTTTTGAATAACCATTATTTTCAAGAGTATAGTTAATATTTTTGGATTTTTCACTGCAACCACTGATAAATAAAGTAATTATTAAAATCATACATATTTTTTTGATCATATCATCACTCCTAATCTATTTTTACTCTTTTTTCTCTAGCGATTCCTATGATTTTTACAGGTAAACTTATTACTTGTTCAGAGGAGTAGAATGTTGGTTGATAGCCATCTGAATTATTCATATTTAGTGGAGTTAACATTATTCCATTATCGTTTATTACTACTTTTTTAAAAGTTGCATCATATCCGTTAACCATAATAGCACAGTCTTTGCCATTAGCCATTTCATAGTCATTTGTTTGTTCGAAAATAACAATATCATTTTCTATGTATTTTGGATACATTGAATCTCCTCTAATTTTCAAGGCATAATAATTTCTATTACCTCTAGTCCAATTTTTTGGAATATTTATATACTCTAAAATATCTTGTTGAGCTTCTATTGGTATTCCAGCTTTAATTGTTCCTAAAACTGGTATTATAATTGTATCGTTCGAAACAATCATTTGATTAGCATTGTCAAATGATAAGCTTTTTAGAAATTTATCATTTATTTCTTGCCACACATCTGATGGATTTTCATCTAGTGCAAGACATATTTTCTTAAAAATGTTATTTTTCATCCTAGCTTCATTATTTTCATATCTATATAATGATTGTTTTGTTATTATATTATTTAATTTATTAATTACATCATCTAAACTATATCCTTTGTTTATTCTTTTTTCTTTTATAACAACAGAAGCAATTTTATTTAGCTGATAATCTAAATTATCATCATTTTCAAAATTCATAAATTCCTCCTTTCAAAAACAATTATAACCAAAAAAAGTGAAAAAATCAATAAAAATGTTACTTTTTTTGTTGACAAGAATATTTTTTGTATGCTACAATGTTTTTGTAACTAGAAAGGGTTACAAAAAAAGAAAGGAGGAAGTATGTATCCTAAACTTATTGGAAAAAGAAACGAAAAGGGTTTAAGCCAAGAAGAAATGGCTAAATTACTAGGAATTTCAAAAAATAACTATAATTTAAAAGAAAATGGCAAACTGGATTTTAATTTGGTTGAAGTTAAAAAGATACTATCAATTTTAAATGATAGTTATGATAATATTTTTTTTGATGAAAATGTAACTAAAAAAAGTAACAAAAATACATAAAATATTTGAAATATATTAATACCATATTATTTAGTTTATTTATATAATCATCATTAAAAATAAAAATAATCTAGCTACAGACTACAGACAAGGAGGTTTAAAAATGGCTAAAAGAAAAATTAGAAAGATATCTAATTATATTGAACAAGAAAAAATAATAAATAAGCCGTGGCTATCTATGGAAGATTTAATGATAATAATTCCAACAGGAATAACCGCACTAAATAAATTTAGAAAATCAATAATTAAAGAAATGGAAGCTAATGATGAATTTTACTTTAAAGCAAGGCCTATTTTAATTCCAACAGAAAAGGTTGTTGAAAAAGCACATATTGATGTAGCTTTAATTAGAAGAGAAGCTAATAAAATGAGAAAATCCATGAATTGAGGTGAAAATGTGAAAAGAAATAATTTAAAAATGTTAATCCAATTAGTAATCGTTTTAATTGCTTTAGGATATTTTGGATTTATAAGTATTACAGCTCTTATGATTAAACAGACTTTTGTTGTTCAATTATTAGATTTACTAATGATAATTATATGTTTATTAGGAATGACAATCGCTATAAAAGATTTTAATGAGCAAATAAAAAATATCCATTAAAAGGCGTGAGTAAATGGATATTACAAAAATAAATTTGTAATCAAATTATAACACAATTTTAATAAAAAGGCAAAAAGGAGATAAAAATGAGAGAAAAAAGTCAAATTATTGAAGTTATAAATTATTTACGAAAATATAAAAAAATAACATCGTTAGATGCTATAAAACTTTTCAGTGCAACAAGATTATCAAGTATTATTTATAGATTAAGGGATAAGGGATTTGAAATTGAAACAGAAACAGCTTTTACTAGAAATAGATATGGTAATTCAACAAAATATGCAGTTTATAAACTTATAAAAGATGTGGAGGAATTATGAGAGAAGAATTAGAAAATATTACTATTATGTTATCGTCATGGTGTGAAAAATATAAAAAGGATTATGTGACAGTTTGTTATATCGATAATTCAGCAATGGCTAATACTCACCCTAATGATGTAGATTATGATCAAACTAGAATTTATTTAAACAAAAAACAAATTCAAAGTAAATTACCTAGTATAAGAAAACAAAAAATAATTAAAAGAGTATTAAAGCCGTGGGTTAGAATAATAATTTTACTCATAGTAGGTGCAGTAATTGGAATTGCAATGTATAACTTATTTACTATAAGATAATTAATTTTATAATGGGGATTTAGTGGAATTTATAAAATAATTTTATCAGTTAGATAAATTATTAACTTATGTGTGGAAAGTGAGGGCATTATGGCAGAAAGAAGAATGTTTGCAAAGACAATTGTGGATAGTGATGCTTTTTTGGAAATGCCAATGAGTGCAAGGTTATTATATTATGATTTGGGTATGAGAGCAGATGATGATGGTTTTATTAATAGTCCCAAGAAAATTATGAAAATCACTGGTGCTACAAATGATGATATGAACATTTTAATTTTACGAAAATTTATAATTCCATTTGATAGTGGTGTGGTAGTTATTAAGCATTGGAAGATACATAATTATATTCGAAGTGATAGATATAAACCAACACCATATACAAAAGAAATATCTATGTTAGAAATGAAAGAAAATGATGGATATACATTGAAAAATACTAATGGTATACCAAATGTATACCAACGGGATACCCAGGATAGGTTAGGTAAGGATAGTCTAGGTAAGGATAGTCTAGGTAAGGGTAGTATAATTCTACCTCCTCCTGAACCTAAAATAGCAAATGAAAAAGTTTTTGAAGAAGAATTCGAAAGATTATGGCAAAATTATCCGAATAAGAAAGGCAAGAAAGAAGCAAGAAAAAAATATTTACTTGTTCGCAAACATGGGACCACTTATGAAGAGGTATCGAATGGCCTTAAAAATTATATTATTTATATTAAACATGAAATTAAAGAAGCTAAATATATTAAACACGGATCTACATGGTTTAACCAGGAGTGTTGGAATGATGATTACAGGATAGGCAAAACATCAGCAGTAGTTAAAGTAGATGATCAAATGGAATTTTTGAAAGGTGTATATAATGGAACAATCAAGGTTGATTAGTTTAATTATTGCAAAGTTAAAAATAGCATATCCATATTATTTTAAAGATTTAACTAATGAGGAATTTGCTTGTTTATTTAGCTTGTATCAAGAAGAATTATCTGGATATAACGAGAATACTTTAATAGCTGCCATTAGGTCCATTATTCGAGAAAATAGGTTTATGCCTACCATTAAGGATATTATAGATGAATGTGAAAAATGTAAAATCTATAAACAAAATATAGTTATCGAAAGAATGATTGCTGATAGATATTTTGGAAACGCTAACGAGATAGATAAAGCATACAAATTTATAGAAGAAGATATAATTCCTGAATGGTTATTAATTGATATGAAAAAATATGGTTACATCGATGAAATTTCTCAATTAAACAATAAAAAAATAAATTATTTGAATTTAAAGGAGGATAAGTAAAATGAATGATATTATTAGAGGTTATGTAATATTAACATTAGAAAGTTTAGATTATTCTAAAGATGTAATAAGTAATCTAATTAACGAATTAGATATTCAATTTAAAACTATTACTGAAGAAGAAGCCAAACAATATTATTTGAGTGATGCGTGGAAAAAGTAGGTGTGATTATGAAAATGATTGATATTGTTGATATAAAACAAAAAGTAAAGGATAAGGAATTTATATTTTATATAAAAGATGGTTGTATTTATCTAAATGATGTGAAACATGATGAAACAGTTATTGTCGGAAAATACGATAAAAATATAACAACAATGTATGCCGATGGCAAAAAAATTATAAGGATAATATCTAATGAGTAGAACTTTTAGAATAAAATTCGGTAGAAAAACTGTACAACCATTTAAAGAAGCAGATATAAATAATATGATTATAATTTGCAAAAAACGAAGAAATCAAGCTGAAGATGATGGAAATGATCAGCAAAAATATTTATGGGATAGAAATTACATGATATTGGTAATTGGTATGAATCTAGCATTTAGAATTGAAGATATATTGCAACTTAAAGTAGATAATTTTAAAAATGGTTCAGTTTATACAAGAGAATTTAAAACTAATAAAGAACAATCATTTGAATTACATCCATCGTTAGTTAAAGATATTGAAAATTACATTAATAGAAACAACATCATTGAGGGTGAGTATCTATTTAAAAGTAGGCAAGGTATAAATTTACCAATTACAAGACAACGAGCTTGGCAAATTATTAAAAAATTATCTGAAGAAATAAAAGTTTCTTATCCAGTTGGATGTCACTCATTAAGAAAGTATTTCGGCAGAAAATATTATGAAACAACAGGAGATATTATTGGATTAAAAGAAATGTTTAATCATTCAAGTGAACGAGTAACACTATTATATATCTGTTGGGATAATGATACTAAAAATGAACGAAGAAAAAATTTTTATTTAGGAAGTTAGCATAAGAATATTTGGTATTTAATATACCATTTAACTTAAAAGTACATAGTTTTACAAAATGAAAATAGGTAAACTCATACAAAAAATATCGGGTTCCTGATAATAGGAAAATAGTTATAAAAACTAGGTTTATTTAAAAAAATTAGAAGAAAAAACGAGTTTGTCAGAATTATGTCATTATGTAAAACTCTTATAAAAAATATTTAGGAGGTAAATATGTTAAAAATAAAAGACAATGTTGATTTAAAAGAATTAAAAAAATATGGATTTAAATATACACCAAATTGTTATGATAATTATAAATTGTGTTTACAAAATGATTTAGAAGGAGCAATATATATTAAAATTACTAAAAATAGAATTGTTTATCCTGTAGTTGACTTGGATGTATATAATTTAAGTAATAAAAATGAATTTCAAATACACGATATTTTATATGACCTAATAAAAGCAGATTTAGTTGAAAAAGTAGATGTTAACGAACGAATCAAAAAAGTAAATATCTAAAAAAGATTTAATTGATGGTATTAACTATGCAATTAAAGATTTAGATACAATTCTAGTTTTAGAAGAGGTGAAAAAGTGTTAAAACTGAAAGACAATGTCGATTTAAAAGAATTAGAAAAGTTTGGTTTTTATAAGGATAGCACAGATGGTAAATATTTTAATGATACTGGTTCTTATTGTGATGAAAGGGTAAGTATATTTGTAAATGAAGATAGAACATTCTTTATTGAGTGGGGATATTATGTTATGTATGGAGAGGAACAAGAAAGATTCTTAATAGATTTGATAAAGGCAGGTCTAGTTGAAAAAGTAGGTGATAACGAAGATGAATAGTGAATTATTAAAACTTATTAATCAAAATCCAAAATTGCCTATTGTGTTTATGGTACAAAGTGATGAATTTGGTGATTATAGTCATATGCTTATGAAAAATTACAGTAGTGAAGTTGAAACAGTATATATCGATGATGAAAAAGTTTATATTGGTGAAGATGATGCTATTGAACATTTATCTGATTATTATTCAGATGTTGAAGAGTATAAAAATCTATCCGATGATGGTTACGATATTATAATTAGAAACAAAGTTAATGATTTAGAACATTATGAAGCAATCGTTATTTGGGTTAGTATGTGAGGTAAAAATGCAAACGATTGATATTTATGAAATTGATAGATACATTACAAAATTTTATTCAGTTAAAACATTAATTAATCTATCTTGGAACAATTTAGACCAAATATGTTTTACTAATAAAAAGTTACATTATCCTTTTTGTTCTTTCTATTTTGATATTTGTCCAAAATTGGGATATGCACCAGGTAAGTTGCTTATTTATCATAAAGAAGAAGATAAATACCATATAGGTTCAAGTGGAAGCATAGTTTATGAAGGTATAGAAAGTATTGATTGGTTAATGCAAAATGTATTTAAATTAAAAAAGAAAGTAATATTACCAAATTGTAATGGTGAAACATAACTGTAAAATGAATATAGACTATGAAATAAATAAAATGATTGATAAGGACCATGTAGCCACTCCTCGATGGGTTGTAGAAAGTATTTATAATTTAATAAAAATTCAAGATTTCACTAATATTTGGTTTCCGTTCAATAATTATGATAGTCATTTTAAATTATATGCTGATGAATTAAAACTTAAATATAAAGCAACACATATTTTTGATGATTGTGGCAATGATTTTTTTAAAACAGAACCACCAGAAAATTGTGATTTGCTTATAAGTAATCCACCATTTAGTCAACAAAATGCAATTATTAAAAGAACTTTTGATCTAATAGATAGTAAAAAAATTAAGTCATTTTGCTTATTACTACCATTATCTACATTAGAAACACCAACAAGAGCAGATATATATGAGAAATATATCGATAAATTATCAATTTTGATATTTAAAAAGAGAATACATTTTCTAAATACAAGTGGTTCATTTAACAAAGGTTGTTGTTGGATATGTTACAATATTCCAACCTTAAAAAGACAAATATATTGGATTTAGATAGAAATTTAAAACAAGGAGGTTAAATACATGAACGATTTAGATAAAAATTTTGAAGAGTTTAAATGGTTAGATGATAATAACATGCTGATCATCCCATTTGTTATAAAAGTTAAAATTAATAAAAAAAGTAAAAATATTAAAATAATAAACTCCTATAAAATAACCAATAAAAAGGATATGGTTCACCTTATAAATAAATTACCGTTAAATTTTATAAATAGAAATAAGAAATCATGTTTAAATGAATGGATAGCTCACAATAAGTTATATAAATTTGGCTTATTTAAAGAACATACTATTGATTGTGATTTTACAGCTAATGAGTCGATGTTTAGAAGAGTATGCTATTGGATATTAAGTAGATTTTAGAGAGGTGATATTATGAAAAATATAGAAATAACAACTTATGAATTAATAGGACTTATTAAAGATAGTAAGGAACCTAGTAAAGTAATATATCAAGATAAAATTTATCAATATAATAATGAATTATGTGATTATGATAACTCCACAGCTAATATGTGTTTATTAGAATTTATAGTTAGTAGTTGCAATAATTGGTTGGATGAAAAAGTTGAAATATTAGAAGAAAATAACAAGTGGGAAGATATATGCGAATTGCTTGATGATAGTAGATATAATTTTTCTGATAGGCAAAATGATATGACACAAGAATATAGAAGATTATTAGATAGCAATTTTAAAACATTAGGAGAAACAATTAATCAACTTATCAAAAATCAAAAGTACCTAAAAGAAAGGATTGATAAAAATGAAAAGTAGTGTATGGGATGGATTAGAATACGGATGTGCAACCGGTAGACAAAAAACCTGGGCAAGAAGAAAGCTTATTATGAACGCTTTATATGAAACAAACGATGAACAAGCAGAATATTTGAAAATCAAGGATATAGGTAAAATGCCTGTTCCTGATGAAAGTACAGATGATTTTTATATCTATAAATATAGTTATCAACATATAGCACCACAAACTATTTTAGATATTTATATAAATAAAAAAGATGGAAGAATTACTATAAAAAGAGGAAATATTGGATTCGGTTGGGTTGAGGTAGAAAATGCTGTTTATCATTTTATAGAAAATGAAATTAAAAAGAAAAATGTATATCTTCAAACTAACCTAAATGATAATGAATTAATTATTAAATAGAAAGGAAAGAAAATGAAAAAATATATAATTACTAACAATAAATTAAGTTGCCATATAACTTGTTCTGATATAAAAACTAAATCATTTAACAATTATAATAATTCAGATGGCTATCGTACACATATTGACATTTTTTTCGATAATCAATTAACTTATCATGAATTTGAAAAAATAGGATATTTAATTACAAAATGTTTGAATGATTATAATAAGGCTATTGAAGAATTGCAACAAGAAAATGAAGAACTAAAAAGAAGATTAAATTGGCTAGCTTTCGGTAATGATAAAGAATTAGCATTAAGATATCTAAGAAAACTAGGTTATGTTGATTTTGATGATAAAAGAAAATGTTACATAAACAAGCATAATAATGAGCCATTCTTCATACACAAAGAGGAAGAAAAAGGTTATTATTTAACAGATGATGAGTTAGATGAGTATACTAAACAGTTAGAACAACAAAACAAAAAATTAAAGCAACAATTGAAAGAAAAGCAAAAGATTATTGATGAAGCAAAAAAATTTTTAAAAGAATTTCATAATTACGAAAATAGGTTTAAATGGTGTGAAGAAGACTATATACAAACAATATTAAAATTTGAAGAAATTATAAATTGGAGTGTGGCAGATGAATGATAAAATAAAATTATTATTAAAAACATTAGATACATTTAGTAATGATTTAGTAGTAGAAGATACTAAAGTTACTACATTATTTTTTAACAATGAAGAGGGTAAACTTTTAAATAAGTACATTAAAGATTTACAACATCAATTAGAAGAAAAAGAAGAACAAATGAATATTATGAGTGAAGCATTTGATGAATTAAAACATCAAAAACAGGATTATACACAAATTAATATTTTAGAAATGAAATTAGAAGAAAAACAAAAAGTTATTAATGAAGCATTTAATAAAATAGAAACTTTACGAATGGAAAAGTGGGCTATTATGGGAACTGATATTATGGAAATATTGGAAATATTAGAAAGAGGTAAAAAATGCTAACACTACCAATTAAGAAAAAATGGTTTGATATGATTAAATCAGGAGAAAAAAAAGAAGAATATCGAAAAATAAATTCATATTATCTAAGTCGCTTTGACAAATATACACCAATAGGAAATTTACCACCAGATGAATTTACAATAATTTTAAGAAATGGTTATTCAAAAAAAAGCCCATCTTTAAAATGTGATGTAACAGTTAAAGTTGATACAGGCAAAGAAGAATGGGGTGCAGAACCTAATAAATTTTATTATGTATTAAAAATATTAAGTGTAGAAGAGGTGAAATAAAATGAAATTAGAAATAGGAATGTATGCTAGAACGAGATTGGGAATAGGACATATTCTTAATGTTAGTCAGTATGATATTTCAATACATTTGAATAATAACAATGATATGGTGCTACCAATATGTGAAACAAATATAAAAAAAGCAAGTCATGACATTATAGATTTAATAGAAATAGGAGATTATGTTAATGGTTATAAAGTAGTATCAAAAGGAACATTATCTTCTGAAAGTGATGAAAAATATTTAGCAGTTTTAACAAATGATTATGGAAATTTTTGGAGTGATAAAGTATTTGAGCAAGATATTAAAACGATTTTAACTAAAGAACAATTGGAAAATAATTGTTATAAGATAGGAGGTAAATAAAGTGAATATTATAATTAGTATTATTATGTGCATCACTGTTATTATTCTAACACAATCGATTAGAATAATGGGTGTTAAAACTGAAAGACTTAATTTTGAAAATTGGTTGATAAAAAACGATTATATTGAATTTTTAGATATATACCAAATTTATAAGAAATATACAGATTAGAAAAGAAAATGTAAATATATTAGAATTTATATTTTGGTTTATTGGTTTAGTATTGGTTGGGGGTATAGGTTCGACTTGTTTTTCTATATATTTATTTAGGGATAGTAGGAGGTAAATATGTTAAAGATAAAGGAGGTTGAGAATGAACCTATTTGAGTTAAAAGAAAAAAAAGAAGACGTAAAATCTGATATAAAATATTATAAAAATGAAATAGAACGACTAGAAGCTAAAGTAGGATTACAAGCAGTACAGATTAAGGATATTATTATAAGTAATAATCCAAGAAATAATCGAGAAAATGCATTACTTGATTTAGCTCAAATGATAGCTGATCTAGATGAAGCTCAGAAAAAGTTAGATAATTTAAATAATTTAGCAAATGATAAATTTAATAATTTTAAAGAACATAATGATTATGATAGACAGATTTACGTAGAAAAAAAATTATTCAAATGGAGCAATACAAAAATATCTGCTAGACATGGAATATCTAAAAGTCAAATTTATAGAATTATAAAAAAAATTGAAAAAGGGGAAAAAACGGGAAAATAAATATGTTATTATGATATTGTAAAAAATTATGAAATAATTCTAATTTAAAGTACTATCTTCACAGATAGTGCAGCACTAACATTAATTGTTATTGTTGCAGTATCTATGAATAATAGATACAATTTTCCTTTTTATTCTTTTTAAAGTAGAAACATAATAGTTTCTTCTTTTTTTGGGTTAGGTGAAGGTTGAAAAAAATAATGACAAAATAAGCATGAAAAAAAGATTTTGAGAAAAATCGCAAAATTTTAAGTTTATAATAGCAAAAATAAAATGTTGTTGTAGGCATTGACTGAAAATTCTCAAACTAGAAAACAAGAAATGATTTTCACATAGATAAGGTTCCGTGCTCAATAAAGGCAACACTCATTTGTACACCGAGAATAATCGACACATATAATTATACGGGTTTAAGATAAAAGCTCTTAACACCACTCACCTCGCCGTGCTCTGTAGTGTACCTGCAACAAATAGTTATTATAAACGAAAATGTTTAAAAGTCAATTTTTTCAACTCGATTTGTGCCTTTCATAGGACTGAAAGGACGATAGAAAGGAATGTTAGTTAATTATGAAAAAACGTAGAAAGAAAAGAGTGTATCATAATTGGATAAAAGAAATAGCAGAGGGTAAAACAAACCAATTCTATAATTCTACTGACTTTGATATTGTTAGAGAAAAGGTATTAGAACGTGATAGACATACTTGTCAATTCTTTTTGGGTAAATGGAACGATGGTATTCATAAACCAGATAAAATAAAAATAGTTAAAGCTACAATGGTTCATCATATAATTCCAATTAAGGAAAGACCGGACTTAGCATTAGATATTAATAACATGGTAAGTTTATCATTCGAAGCACATGAGATTGTAGAAGAAAGATGTCACTGGAAATTCAAAAAAAAATCAAAACCTCTAACAAAAGAAAGATGGTAGCCCCCGGTCAAAAACTAGAATATAAACTTTTCTTAAGGTGAGCGGGTGTGTGGTAACGACTGTTTCACTCTCTCGCGTGCGCGCGCACGTGAAAGGGGGTAGGTAAGGAGGTTATTAATATGAAAAAGTCAGATATTAAAATTATTGGTAAAGATATTCAAGATCAATTAGAAAGAGTTTCTAAATATGGAAAATATTATGAAGATTTAGTTAATGATTATATGTATTTGCTTGATGTTAGAGAAAAATTGAAAAAAGACGTTTCACAAAAGGGAATAAGATATAAATTTACCAATGGTAATGGCATTGAACAAGAAAAACCAAACGAGTCGGTTTCAAATTTGTTAAAAGTAGAACAATTACTCCTAAAAATTATATATGATTTGGGGTTAAATCCTAAAGTAAACCCAGACAATTCTAATTCAACAAATTCCTCTAAAGGTAGTGATAATGATGCCGAATTTGATTTGTTGTAAAGAAATCGATGATTATTTAGAATATTATGAAAATAACAAAGATGAATTTAATATCGAAAGAAAGCTACTGATTGAAAATATATTAAAACCAACATTAAAAAGAACTGACGTATTTTTTGATGAAAGTATGTATAATAAATGTTTAAAATTCTGTGAAAAATGGTATTATTCACTTTTTCCATATCAAAAATTTATTTATGCTTTTGTATTTATGTATAAAGATGATGTACCAATATTTCGACAATTCATAATTGTTGAGGGCAGAGGAAATGGTAAAGATGGTTTTATAGTTCCACTGTTACATTTTCTTACAACGGAAGTTTATGGTGTACAAAATTACAATATCGATATAGTGGCAACTTCCGAAAGTCAAGCTTTTGATACATATGATGTTGCATACCAGGTATTAGAAAAAAATAAAAAAGTATTTTTAAAATATTTTTATTGGAATCTTGAATATTTTGTTTGTTCAAAAACAAAATCTAAATTTAGATTTAATACTTCAAATGCAGGTACTAAAGATGGTAAAAAAACAGGTGCACTTTTATTTAATGAATATCATGCGTATCTAACAGATAAGAGTATTAAAGTATTTCAAAGTGCACTTGGAAAAATAAAACATGGTCGTATTTTTATAATATCTTCAAATGGTTATGTGAGAGGTGGTCCTTTTGATGAATTAATGGATACATGTAATACAATATTGAAAACTGGAGATAATGTTTTAAAGTATTTTCCGTTTATATGTAAATTAGATAGTGAAGATGAAGTTGACAATCCTAATAAATGGATAAAGGCTAATCCATCCTTACCATTTCTTAAAGAATTACAAATTGCAATTATGGATGATTATAATGAACAAAAGTTAGTACCATCTAAAAGGAGTGAATTTTTATGTAAAAGAATGAATTTACCATCAGAAAGAGATGATTTAATATTAACCTCTTGGGATAATATTTTAAAAGCTTCATACTCAGATATTGAAAATAAAGTACCAAGAAATTATATCTATAAAAAAAATCAAATTGGAGTTATAGGAATAGATTTCGCTTCATTACATGATTTTGCATCTGTTGGAATTTTAACTAAAGTGGGAGATGAATATCAGTGGCGACAGAAAACAATAATTTGTTCCTCAAGTCCTTTTTTTAAAGATATTAAGTTTCCGTTTGATAATGCTGGTCAGCCAGGTTTTGAAGATTTTATCGTTGTTGATACGCCAACTATTGATGAGAATTTAATAGTTAATATTTCAATGGAATACATTGAAAATTATGATGTACAAAAAATAATCATGGATAGTTATCGATTTAAGCTATTGAAAAAAGCTTTTGAAGAAAAAGGAATAGTTGGTGAAGATAAACAACATCCTAGCGGATTAGTTAGAATGATAAGATATCCAGCTTCAATAGCATCGATAGTAGCTCCAAAATTAGAAATCCTATTTGAACAGGGTAAATTAAATATTGGAGATAGTGCAATTATGAGATGGGCTATTAATAATACTTGTGTAAAAACTAAAAAAGATGGAAATATGGTTTATGAAAAGGTTGAACCAAAATTAAGAAAAAATGATCCATTTATGGCAATGGTTTGTTCATTTAGTAATATTGAACTTTTGGAAGAAAGAATTGAATATGTATATATTTAGATAGGTGGTGATAGTCTGAAAACAAAACAAAGGTTATTTTATAAAAATAAGTAAAAAAGGGCAGACTTCCCCTTACCCCAAAGAAAGT
>CANRCZ010000012.1 GCA_947629265.1 uncultured Bacilli bacterium
AATCCTAAACTTGCTAAAAATGGAAATATAAGAGATTATACTGATCTACTTCATTTAGTAATATTAAATAATTTACAAAATACAAATGCAGAATTAATTGAAGAAAAAGTTCCACAAAGCGAGAGGTTAGTAAAACTTAATAACTCTGCAAGAAGACAAATGAAAGTATTAAAGGATAATAAGAATATTAAAGGTTTAGAATTATTACAAAAACAAGTTAACGAAGAAAATAAGTTAATATCAGATTAATAAAGTATTAGTATTCATTGTTAATATTTTTTTCGTTATAAAAGAACATACTGCTGATTTATATTTAATTGAATTAAAAGTAAATAAATCTGTTATAGAAAGACAAAGATATATCTATTCTAAAATCAAGTAAACCATTAATATAATATATCAACAAGTTAAATAAACAAATAAACAATATCCTATGGACGTAAAATTCTTTTTGAATTCAGCAGATGAAACTACTTATCATATAAATTTTAATGATTTTAAATTATTAGATCTCTAAAATAGTTAAAATTATAACAATGTTCCCAATTTGTAGATATAGCTGTATAAATGTCAGCATCTATGTTGGCATTTTTTATTGATGAAATAGTAAAATTTGATTTATAATTTTATATTTTTACTAAAATACCATCTAATACTATCTGAAAGTGATATAATACTTAGTGAAACAAATATTAATTTGTATTAGAAAGGAAAATAATCATATGGGAAAGGTAATTTTAACTTGTGGAAAAATATGTAGTGGCAAAAGTTATTATTCCAATGCTATCAGAGAGTCTTTAAATGCTGTTATAATATCACCAGATGAAGCTACTTATGAATTAATAAATAATGAACAGGGAGAATTTTATGATATTTTTTCTGAAAGACTAAATAAATATCTAACAAAAAAAGTTGGCGAAATAGCTAAAGCTGGCGCTAATGTGATTTTTGATAGAGGTCTTTGGACTAGAAAAGAAAGAGAACAAATTGTTAAATATTATAAAGATAATGACATTGAATGTGAAATTCACTATGTATGCGTTGATGATAAAACTTGGAAACAAAATATAGATGAAAGAAATAAAAGAATAAAAGATGGAAATGGTGGCTCAGACTTTTATTTAGATGATGGTTTAATGAAAAAGTTAGAATCTATGTGGGAAGAACCACTAGAAGAAGAAATTGATGTATGGTATCATTGTGATAGAAACAATGAAATTACCAATAAATACTAAAGTGGTGATAAAATGAAATTTCGCGATATGAAAAGAGCAGTTGAATTATTAGAAAATGAATGGGATTTAGGTAAAGTTGAAAGTGGCGCTAGTGGGAGATTATGTGCTTGGATTTACCTATTAGAAATATTAGAAGAAACAGAACAATTTGTCTATTATAGAGAAAATGGTAAATTATTAGGTTTTGCAGGTTATTCAAAATGGAACTCAAAAAAACATCCATTAAAGAAAAAAATTTATGCTTTCATCAAAAAACAATTATATAAAAGTAAAGAAATAAAAGATATTAACGCTTTAAAGGAATATGAAAAGAATTATGATTATGTTCCTGATAATATGAGGGATTATTTTGATGGAGAGGTATCTATGTTGATTTTGGATAAATCATGTAGAGGAAAAGGTATAGGCAAAAAATTATTGTTAGATATTTTTGATTTAGCTAAAAAAGACAATATGAAAAATCTTCAAATATTAACTGATGAATCATGTAGTTATAAAGTATATGAAAGTGTTGGATGCCAAAAAGTTTATCAGACTATTGTTGAAAATAAAGAATATGGAAAATTAGGAAAAGTTAATAAAGAAACAGCATTTATATACGAAAAAAATTTTTTAAATTAAATATTTTAAATTGCATATGTGTATCTTTATGAAAAATTAGATAAAGTGTTAAATTTTAATAAATTATTTTTTTTATTCGTTAATGCCAAATAGAAGAAATTACTCTTGATTTTAAGTTAAAAAATATTCTATAATAGAAGCATGCCAAAAGGTATTTAAGGAGGGTTTATGTTAAGTAGTAAAGGTTTAAAAGAAGCTATTGAAAGAGAAGAAATCTATGTAGATAATGGAATAGATAATTTAGGTGAAAATTATATTGACGTAACATTAGGAGATATGCTAAAAATATATGATACTCCCGTTTTAGATATTAAAACTCCTAGTCCTACTAAAATTATTAAGATACCTGAAGAGGGATTAATTCTTGAACCTAATATTTTATATTTAGGAAGAACTAATGAATATACTAAAACTTATGGTTATGTACCTCTTTTATCTGGGTTACCTGAACTCGCTAGTTTAGGAGTTGAAATTCATATAACCGCTGGTTTTGGCGATAATGGATTTGAGGGAACTTGGACTTTAGAAATTATTTGTGCAAATCCGACGAGGGTTTATCCGAATATTCCAGTCGGTAGAATATATTATTATCCACTTGTTGGCGATTCCTCTATTGAATATCGTGGAAAATATTTTGGTCAAATCGAAGCAACCGAATCAAGATTATCAAAAGAATATTCCAAAAAACGAGTTAAAGAGGGTGGGATAAAATGTTAACTAATAAAGAAATAATGAAACAAATGGAAATTGGTAATATCCAGATAGATAATTTATTAAATGGTGCATTAGATAAACCTAATAGTTGTATGGTAAGTTTGAGTGATGAATTATACACATTTGATTATTCAATCGTCGATACTAAAGATAGTAGTTTATATATGAGAGAGGTACTAACTGATAAAATCGATAAATTAAAAAGAACGATAATACCAAAAAATGGAATGTTGTTAGAACCTCGTAAAGTCTATTTAGCGAGAACAAATGAAAGTATAAAAACAAATGGTTATATCCCAGTTTTAAATGGTAGAACCTCTCTTTCCTTACTTGGCGTAAGTATTGAATTAACAAGTGGTTATACTCAAGATAATATTGATGGTCCATTTTTATTAAGTATCATCTGTACTAAACCTACCATTATTTATCCTAATATAGAAATAGGTAATTTAACTTTTTTTCCAAGTTTAGATGAAAAAAGTGCCGATATTGGAATGCTTAGTGGTGAAGAAATAAAACGTCGTATGCAAACAGGAGATATTATTATCACACCACAAGATAATATAGTCATAAATCCAAATTCCGTAAATTTGAGTTTAAATAAAACAATTGGTTACTATACAGAACCATACTTAGATTTAAAAGAAGATAATCCAGTTGAGTATTTTACCCTTGACGAAGATGGGGCAATATTATATCCAGATAAAATCTACTTAGCTAGATCAAACGAATGGACAGAAACTGATAATTTAGTTCCTATGATGAGTGGAAGAAGCTCTTTAGGTAGACTTGGTTATCATGTTCATTGTTCAGCTGGAATGGGTTCAATTGGCTATAAAGGTTATTGGCATATGGGCGTTAGACCTACAATCCCAATTAGAGTATATGAAAATATGAAATGTTGTCAAATTTATTATTTTACTGTTGAGGGTGAAATCGCTAACACTTATGAGGGTAGTATGCAAAATGTTGGTGTTGAACTTGGTAGTCAAATGCATAAAATTTTAAGAAAATAAAAGATGACAAATTTTAAATTGTTATCTTTTTAATTAACAAAAAATTTAATTATTTGATATTAATATTACTAAAAAACTGTAAAAAAAATGTAAAAAATAAAAACATAATAAAAAATATGCTAACATTTATATAAAGCATTTATTTTTAAACAATGATACCTATTATATATCAAATGATAAGATAAAATTGATAACTAAAATCCTAACTACACTTTTTTGATGTGATAAAAATGGTGTCGTTTTTATTTAAACTATGGTATAATTAGGGAGAATAGGAGTGATTAAGAATAGTAAGTTAAGAAGCAGATGTTTAACAATGGTTTTGTTGAAATTATAGTATGAGATTAAAAATTATAAAACCGCTTCCTTTTTCTCATATATGGAAAAGTTTTTGAAATTAAGATATGTGTTTTAAATTTGAATTTCTATACTAATTACTCTACTTTGCTTAAGTTATTCGGGAAGGAGGATAAAAGGTTTTAATTAAATAACTATATACCAATAAAAATTTTTGTTTCAGAACTTAAAAGCGTTAATCTACTTATTCTTAATAAATTAAAAAATAATGCTAAAACACTACAAAAGCATTATTGATAGAAATGAGAGGTCAAAAATATGGGATTTATTAAAGCATTTGGAGGAGCATTAGGTGGAACTTTTGCAGACCAATGGAAAGATTTTTATGCACCAAAACCTGGTGTACCAGCAACAGCTGGATTATTCCCAGCTGTACCACAAGGTACTAACGCTGGAAGAGGCGAGAACACAAAAGGTTCTGAAAATATAATTACCAATGGTAGTAAAATTATTGTACCAGAGGGAACAGCCTTAATTACCGTTCAAGATGGTCAAATTACTGGTTTAATTGCTGAACCAGGAGGATTTGAATTTAGATCTGATGATCAAAACTCACAATCTTTATTCGCTGGTGATGGAATAATTTCATCTACCTTAAAAACAACTTGGGAAAGATTTAAGTTTGGTGGACAACCAGGAGCTCAACAATTAGCGTTCTATGTTAATTTAAAAGAAATTCCTAACAATAGATTTGGTACACAATCGGAAATTTATTGGGATGACGCTTACTTTGGAACACAAGTAGGAGCAGTTACTAGAGGTACTTATACTTTAAAAATTGTCGATCCACTACTATTTGTTAAAAATTTTGTACCAGCAACTTACTTACAACCTAATTCACCAGTATTTGATTTTGCCGATATGGATAATGATGCCGGTAATCAATTATTTAACGAGGTAGTTGGTACTTTATCAGCAGCATTTTCAAATTATACAAACGATCCAAGTAAAGGAAATCGTATTTCAAAAATTCAAGCTGATCAAATCGGTTTTGCCCAAGCTATGGCGCAAGCCGTTGAAGATGCTTATCAATGGAAAACTGATCGTGGTTTAGAAATCGTTAAAACAGCTATCTTATCTATCGAATACGATGAAGATACTAAGGAATTAATGAAAGACGTTAAAAAGGCCGATGCTTTATCTGGAGCTAGAGGAAACGCTTTCATGCAACAAGCTGCTGCAAGAGGTATGCAAGCTGCTGGTGAAAATGGTGGCGGAGCTGGTATGGCTTTCATGGGAATGGGCATGAATGCAGCTGGTGGAATGATGGGAGCTATGCAACAACAACCAACGCAATCATCATATCAACCTGCCTTTGGTCAAGCTGCACAACCTAGTCAACCAGAACCATCAGCTACCCAACAAGATCCAATGGCAGTATTAAGTGAACAGAAAAAATTGTTAGATGCTGGTTTAATTACTCAAGAAGATTATGATAAAATAAAAAATAAATTATTGGGGATATAATCTATGCAAAATGGTTATGAAAATATAACTCCTACAAACAATAACCAATCTGATGCACCTACTATCATTCAAACAGATATAGGTGCTAAAGATGGTCAAAATAAATGTCCAAAATGTGGGGCAACTGATATATCTTTAAATGTTAGCAATGGCAAATTAAGGTGTAACTTTTGTAGATATGAATTTGAACCAGAAAAGTTAGGTAATATGCAACAAGATATTAGTCAGTTACAAGGACAAGTTATGGGTTCTGGAGCGGCTAATATTGATGCTGATACAAAAGATATCGTCGCTTTAAAATGTAGTAGTTGTGGAGCTGAGGTAGTAATCGATACCGCTTCTTCAACGCAAGCTAGGTGTCACTGGTGTAGAAATACATTATCATTAAATCAACAAATTCCAAACGGTAGTATACCCGATGTCGTATTACCATTTGGTATATCTAAAGATGAAGCTAAAACTGAAATTGAAAAGTTTGTAGGCAAAAGAAAATTTTTTGCACATCCAAAATTTAGACGAGAATTTACAACTGAAAATATAATGGGTGTATATTTACCATATATGTTAGTTGATGCAAATGCTCATGTTAATCTTGTTGGTAATGGTGAACATTTAAAAAGGACATATTCTCGTGGTAACGATGATAATAGAGAAACTTATTATGATGCCGATCTTTATCATGTTGAAAGAGAGTTTGATCTAGTTATACAAGGATTAACGATTGAATCTAGTGCCGATAAATTAAATAATTCTTCATCAAAGGCAACCAATAATGTTATCAATGCTATAATGCCATTCGATTTAGAAAATTGTGTTAAATTTAATGCTAATTATTTAAAAGGTTATACCTCAGAAAAACGTGATACAAATGTTGATGATTTGCGATCTTTAGTCGATAAAGAATCGAAAGATATCGCGAAATTTGCAGCTAACGACACTATAAAGGAATATGACCGTGGAGTAGCTTGGAGTAGTGAACAACTTGACGTTAAAGGACAACAATGGAAAGCTGCATATTTACCTGTTTGGTTATATAGCTATTTACAAGTAAATGGTCAAAAGAAAGTACTACATTATGTTGCTGTAAATGCAAGAACTAAAGAAACAATGGGTAGTGTACCTATTCATATGCCAAAATTATTAGGAATTTCTTTCCTAGTAGAAATTTTAGGTGTTTTAGCAATGTTATTTGTCGATTTTGATTATAGTTGGGCATTTTTACTAGCAGGATTTATTTATTTCTTCTTAATGTTTGCCCGTTATCGTAATTCAAGTGCTAGACATAAGTATGAAACAGAAACTAAAACAAATATGACTAATTTGCGAAAAGTTGATAAGTTTATTAAAACAGAAACAGGATTGACTAGTTCAAGAATAAGTGGGGCTAATAATAATACGATTAGTGGTCAAGGATTAGGAAATCAGTTATTAAATTCGCTAATGGATGAAAATCCTGTCGCTAGTTTAGTAAGAGATGTCACAAATCAAAAACAAGGAAAATAAAGTGTAACAATTAAAATGTTATACTTTTTTTGTAAAATAATTAAAAAAATCTCATTAATTTAAACTTATTTCTTTTTAAATGATAATGTCAAAAATAAAATTGTGGTGTAGACTATTCTTTATTATAAGTGATATAATAAATCTGCAAGCTAATTATAGTGATATTTTAATTTTATAAGTAGATTTTATAATGATTTATTTAAAAAGTTAGGAGGGTAAGTATGAAATTAAATAGTAAAGAAGCAAGAGAACTATTAGAACAAGAACGAAAAAATACGATTAATGATGGATGGGTAGATCACAGTATATCTGTTGGTGATACTGCCGGTAGAATTGCCAAAGCACTAAGTGATAAAAACTATGCTGTCGATATTGATAAAACTATAACTCTTGGATATTTACACGATATCGGTAAATACAATGGTGAATCACAAGGACACATTATGAGGGGATATAACTATTTAAAAGATAAAGGATACGATGAAGAATATTGTAGTATATGTTTAACGCATTCTTACTTAAATAATGATATTATTTGTACAGCTGGTGGAATTCCAAATCCAGTTGATAATCCTTTTTTAGATGAATTTATAAAAAATCATAAATATACATTAGAAGAAAAGATAATCAATCTATGTGATTTAATGTGTCCACAAGGTGGTAAAATATATACAGTCGATAAGAGATTGATTACTATTATGCTTAGAAGAGGAGCATATTCAAATACCCAATATCATATTAAAGAGGCATATAAATTAAAAGAATATTTTGATAATTTATTAGGGTATAATCTTTATGATTTATTTCCAGAAATAAAAGATAATCTATAAATTAAAGAATACTTAAAATTTATATAGTAGTACTCTAAATATAGATAATTCATAAAAATTTCAAAATAATGTAATTAAAAACCTAACCATTTATAAAAAATTAACACTATATAATTGAAAGGTGATCATTGTGGACAAAATTTATGATGAATATTATTATAAAATATATAATTGGGCAATCAAAAAAACACATTGTAAAGAAGATGCTGAAGATCTAACCAATAGCGTTTTTTTAGCAATATTTGAATACTTTAATAAAAATATTAAAGTTGAAAAACTGGAAAATTTAATATGGAAAATAGCTTATAACTTATGGTGCACCAAAGCTAAAAAATATATTAAAGAAAAAAACACTATAGCGGTCCTAGACAATTATGAATTAGGATACGAAATTCCCATGTTAGATAAAATTATATATAAAGAAATCATAAATGACTTAGATAATATTGGTTTAACCAATAAAGAAATGGTGGCATTTAAAATGTACTATATAGATGACCTTTCAATAAAAGAAATTAGTGAAAAAATGAACACTAAAGAAGCTAATATAAAATACTTTTTATATAGTGCTAGAAATAAAATAAAGGAGAGATATTATGAATAATTTAAGTTTAGATAAGTACTTAAATATCGTTAATGAAGAAAAAATAAAAAGAGGATTAGAAAATTATATTCCTCTATATCCAATGTTTAGAGTAGATAATGATAAACTATACGTTAGTGTAATGTTAACCGAAGATAAAGATAATGTTTGGAGTAAAGATGAACATATCAAGTCAGAGTATTGGGTTTTAATCGACATTAACAACGATAAAATTTTAGAATTTAATAAAACTGATGATAAAGATTTTGTGATAGGAAATTTAATACCTAAAAATACCGATGATAAACAGCAAGAACTTTCAAAATATACTGTTCAAAAGACATTACAATATAAAAATTATTTAATCAATGATATAAAAAATGAAGAATTACCTTTACAAAAAAAATTATCAGCTGTTTTAAATAGTGAGATGGATATCGATGGTGAAAAAGTTAATATAAATGATTATTTGCTATCAAATTTAGAAGAAGATATCAAATCAAAAATTAATGATTTAGTCGATATTTTAATTCAATCAAAATATGGTTCGATTACTTTTTATTACGATCAATTATTTAATACTATTGCAAATAATTATAAAAATGATAAAATTATAGATAGAGATAAAATTAAATTATGCATTGAAATAATGAATAATTATTATGATGGTGTTATCGGTATCGATAATATGTTTAATATTTAATAGCAAGTGTTGGTGATATATTATGTGGAATATAAAAGAAATAAATTTAAAAAAAGATTATGTTACAGAAAGACTAAAAAATTGTGATGACTTAAAAGAAAAAGAAAAACTAAATTTATCTTTAGCATCTTATAAAGCATTACTTGATAATAGTGGAACTTTGCGTTATACAGGTCTTTATAATACGATGGATAAATTAACCGAAAATAAATTTTCAGAAAAACAACAAGATGGTATTGAAAAGTTAGAATTGTTCTCTAAAAATGGTGATTATATCGATAATGATTACCTACAATTTTTAGTTGACCTTTGTAATAATATCGCTAGAACTAAAGAAATTACCTTTGATGATAAAGACTTTTCACCTATTAATACTGATTATAAAAATATGTTGGATACGTCTTATGATTTTTATAATGATTTAGGTGATACAGAGATTTTAGCGAATGCTAAAAAACTTTTACTTGATGAATCTAGTATCAATATATCAAAACTACCTAGACGTGGTATGGATGAACATAACGGATTATCTTTCAATGATTACGTGTTTAATAAAGCTTATATTACCATGACAAAACAAAATAATATCTTCGATTATCAAGTTTTAAATCACGAGGTAATGAATGGAGTAGACTTTTATATAAAAAATAAAGTTCCTAGTGAAAATTACGTTGGATTTAATGAGGTACCAGCTTATACGATGGATTACTTATTTATCGATTACTTATCATCAAAAGGAATGGATGAAAATGAAATTCAAAAATTAAAATTAAAAAAAGATAACTATCTTAAAACATTAGCTACATCCGCTAAAACCCAAATTAGAAATGGCTTAATCAGAAATAACAAGTATCAATTTACGATGGATGATATAAGAGAAATATTAAGTCCTGAATTAACAAAACAATTGTTAGAATTAGAAGCTGGTGTCGTTTCTTATGGACTATATAATCAAATAAAGATGAATAAACAAAGAGGATTAGATAACTTAAAAAAATTTATGCAAAATATTCTACCTAAATCCCAAACACCAAATTTTTCATTTATCGATTTAGATAATGAAACACTATTAAAATTAAGTAAACAAATTGGAACTTACTCAAAAGATACTATGAATTTACAAGATAATAAAAATATCAAAAGATAAAATTGGTAATGATTATACCAATTTTTTAATGTTATAAAATATTAAATTTTAATCATACTATTAACAGGAATGGTTATATGAAAAAGAAACAATATGCATATATTTCAGTTGTTATATTTTTATTGGTTTTAATCTTTAGTACTTTTAATATTATGTTATGGTTAAATGATCAAAAAAGTTTAAAAAAAATAAACGATAATATTAAAGATATTACAATATCAAAAGAAATACCCCAAGAAATAAAAACCGATGATTACCTTATAAATCCACCATCTAATAAAGATGATGATTATTGGAACTATACCGACGTTTCTTTTTTACAAGTTGATTTTGATAAACTTATAGCTAAAAATAATGATACGGTAGCTTGGATTAAATTACCTAATACGAAGATTGATTATCCGGTCGTTCAAGCTAAAGATAATAAGTATTATCTAACCCATACTTTTGATAAATCGACAAATAAAGCCGGATGGATCTTTTTAGATTACCGAAATAATTTAGATGAACTAGATTATAATAATGTTATCTACGGTCATAATCGATTAGATAAAACGATGTTTGGTAGTTTAAAAAACGTCTTAAAAGATGACTGGTATAACGATAAAGATAATCATATTATAAAATTATCGACTCCTAAATATGATACTGTTTGGCAGATTTTTAGTATTTATACAATATATAAAGAAAGCTACTACATTAATGTTGCTTTTGATAATTTAAAAGACTATGATCAATTTTTAGATACTATATATAAAAGGAGTTTATATAAATTTAATACCACAGTTAACAATAAAGACCATATTTTAACCTTATCAACTTGTAAGGATTCAAATGGTAATCGCTTAGTCGTTCATGCTAAATTAATTAAAAAGAAAGATCACTAAATATGAAAAAAGGACTGTTAATAAGACCTTTAATCATTAGCTAAAGTATAAAAACTTTTAATTAAACTAGCACTAGCTAATAAACCTAATAATATGTACATAACTATATTGTCACCTGTTTTAGGGTTTTCTTCTTTATTATCGATTTCAAATAATTCTTCGATAACGTCAAGACGTAGTTCATCGCCAGATTCGATTTTCTTAGTTATACCATTCATTATAACGGTAGCAGGTTCTGAATCAGATGGTACCCATAAGGTTGGTTTATCATTAGAATCAGTCGTATTTACTAAAGTAGCATCATCGCTAAGTGATAGTTTATTAGCTTGATCGACACCACTACCTTGACCTAATTCAATACCACCAAAACCATTACCAGAAACATCTATTTTACCCTCTAAGGTTACATTTGAACCATTAACTAGTAAGGCAGCGTTACCACCAGTTAATTTGATATCTTTAATAGTAGCTGTTGTCTTATATACTTGTAAAACATAAATTCCACCCCATACGGTGTTGCTACTGCTGTTGCTATCTCCAAATGTTCCAATATACTTGATAGTATGACCTTTACCATCGATAGTTACTGGACGTGTAATGTTGATCTTTTGAGTTGTTTCAATATCTTCACTCAAAGTTATAGTTTTAGTTTCACTATCTTGTAATGCTTCAAGGAGTTCTGATTGATTTTTAACGGTTCTATCAGTTAAAGCACTAGCATTAATCATTGGTATTACTAAAAAAGCTATAGAAAATATTGAAATAACTTGAACAAATTTTTTAATCATAATTTTCCTCCTTTCTAATTATATTTTGTTTTAAATAGAAGAGTTTATACTAATGTGATGATTAAAAAAAGGTAATAAATTTTGGCAATTTTGATATAGTAATAATATAGTTATTTTATTTAAAATTTTAAAAAATGACTTAATTTTAAGTCAAATTTTTTTATAAAATGTGAAAATAATGTGTAAAAATAGTTAAGTACTTGACTATTGTTATTTTGTGTTGTAACATGAAAAGGTACCGTTATAAGAGGGTGGAAAATGGATAATCATATTTTAAAAGAATTAAAAAAAATTGATATCGCTATATTGCAACAGATGTTTGCAATGACTAAAGAAAAAAATATAAAGCAACCACCTAGTCCTTTACAATGTAGGATATTAGGTTATTTAATTGAAAATAAAAATATAAAAGTGTGTCAAAGAGATTTAGAGATCAATATAAATGTTAGCAAGGCCGCTATATCAGGTGTGATTAATACGATGGAAGCTAGTGGATTAATTAAAAGGAGTTCATCTAGTAATGACGCTAGAAGTAAGATAATAGTTATTACTGATGATGGTTTAAATCGTTTTAATCAATTAAAAGAATTAGAAAATAAGTTAGAAAAGAAAATTATAAATAATATACCTGATGATGAATTGCATATATTTTTATCGGTACTAAATACCATGCAAAGTAATTTAGAAATTATTAAAGGGAGGAAATATAAATGTTAAAATTGTTTAAAAACTTAAATAAAAAACAATATGGATATATACTAGTTTGTATTATATTAATTGTTTTTCAAGTTTGGTTAGATTTAAAATTACCAGATTATATGAGTGAAATAACCGTTTTAATACAAACTGAGGGTAGCAAAATGGGCGACATAATTAAAGAGGGAACCTATATGTTATTATGTGCGTTAGGTAGTTTATTATCCGCTATTTTAGTCGGTTATTTAGCTGCTAGTATATCATCTAGTTTTTCAATGACATTAAGAGATAAAATATTTGATAAAGTTGAAAAATTTTCGACAGCTGAAATGAAAAAATTTTCAACTAGTAGTTTAATAACTAGAACGACTAATGATGTTACACAGATGGAAATGCTTATCGCTATGGGGTTACAAATGTTGATAAAAGCACCAATTATGGCGGTTTGGGCTGTTTCTAAAATATTAAATAAAAGTATCGAACTAAGTATTTTAACTGGATGCTGTGTTGGTGTTTTATTAGTAACGATTATTACTATAATGATTATCGTTTTACCAAGATTTTCTATCGTTCAAAAACTTATTGATCGAGTAAATGGAGTTACGAGAGAGAATTTAACAGGTATTAGAGTAATTAGAGCTTTTAATGCTGAAAAATATCAAGAGAACCGTTTTGATGAGGTCAACAATAAACTTACTAATACGCAATTATTTAATCAAAGAACGTTCGCTTTTATGATGCCAATTATGAATTTTGTTATGAACTTTTTATCATTAGGTATTTATTTTATCGGGGCTATATTGATCGATAAAGCTATGCTTTTAGATAAAATAACGATCTTTAGTAATGTTGTTGTCTTTATCAGCTATGGTATGCAAGTTATAATGTCTTTCTTAATGTTGGCGATGATTTTTATGATCGTACCAAGAGCACAAATATCAGCTAAGCGTATCAGTGAGGTATTAGATGAGGATTTATCAATTAAAGATGGTGATTATGACTTACCAACTAAAGAGATAGGAACGGTCGAATTTAAAAATGTATCTTTTAAATATCCTGATGCTGATGAATATTTGATTAAAAATATTTCTTTTAAGGTTAAAAGAGGTGAAACCGTCGCTTTTATCGGTTCAACTGGTAGTGGTAAATCGACTTTGATTAATTTAGTACCAAGATTTTATGATGCCACTGATGGTGAGGTATTAGTTGATGGTGTCAATGTAAAAGATTACAAACTTAAAAATTTACATAATAAATTAGGATACGTTTCACAAAAGGCTTTTATGTTTGATAGTACCGTAAAAGAAAATGTAACTTATGGTGATAATGGTAAAACAACACCTAGTGATGAAAAGGTTAAAGAAGCTATTGAGGTAGCCCAAGCTAAGGAGTTTGTTTTAGAACTTGATGGTGGTTATGATGCTCATATAGCTCGTGGTGGAACTAATGTAAGTGGTGGTCAAAAACAGCGTCTATCGATCGCTCGTGCCATCGCTCGTGATCCTGAAATATATATCTTTGATGATTCTTTTTCAGCGTTAGATTTTAAAACGGATGCAACTTTAAGACACGAACTTAAAAAATATACGAAAGATGCAACTAGTTTAATAGTAGCGCAACGTATCGGTACGATTATCGATGCTGATAAAATCATCGTTTTGGATAAGGGTGAATGTGTTGGAATAGGTAATCATAAGGAACTACTTAAAAATTGTGATATTTATAAAGAGATCGCTTTATCACAATTATCAAAGGAGGAATTAGAAAATGCCTAGAATGAATAGAATGCGTAATGAAAAAGCTAATGACTTTAAAGGTTCGATGAAACGAATATTAAAGAGTATGCAAAAATGGAAAGTTATAATGTTTGTAGCGATAGTTCTAGCGATGATAAGTTCTATTTTTTCCCTAATTTCACCTAATAAGTTATCAGATATAACTGATGCTATAACACAAGGTATTACACCAAATACGAAAGTGTTATCTAAAATAACCGAAAAAATATCGATTAATCTGACTGATCAAGAGTTATTGTCTAAAAAAGTTCAAAGTATCATGTTAGATCAAAATATTGATAATGATGACAAGCTAGTTTTACAAGATACTTTAGCTAAAATGGCTAATTTAAGTGATGAAGAAAAAGGTAAAGCTATAATGTCTTTACCAGATACTATTTTATTAAATCTTTTAGATGAGATAGAGGTTAGTAATAAAAAAATTAGTCCATCTAGTCAATTAGCAACTATTAAAATATTAGGTAGTATTGATAAGGATGATAATGATAAAGCTTTAAAGGCAATATCCGATTTACCTAGTGATATTTATGAACTTATAAAACCAAAAATGGATATGGATTATATTAAAAAAATCGCTTTATTTTTATTAATTTTATATATTATAGGAGCAACATTCGGTTACATTCAACATTTTATTTTAAGTACTGTATCTAATCGTTTCGCTCAGAATTTAAGGGATGCTATTTCTAAAAAGATAAATCGTTTGCCACTTAAATATTTTGATAATCATGAAATGGGTGACGTTTTATCTAGAATTACTAATGATGTGGATGCGATAGCCCAACATTTGAATAATAGTTTAGCATCGTTAGTTTCAGCTTTAACTTTATTTTTAGGATGCATATTCATGATGTTTTATACCAATTATATCATGGCTATAACAGCGATTTTAGCATCATTAATCGGTTTTGTTTTAATGTTCTTGATATTGAGTAAATCACAAAAGTATTTCAATCAAAAACAAAAAGAATTAGGTAAATTAAATGGTCATATTGAAGAGATTTATTCTGGTCATAATGTGGTAAAAGCTTATAATGGTGAAGAGGATGCTAAAAAAGAATTCGATAAATTAAATCAAAATTTATATAATTGTAATCAAAAAAGTCAATTTTTATCTGGTTTAATGCCATCATTAATGGGCTTTATTGGTAACTTTGGATATGTCGCTGTATGTGTTGTAGGAGCTCTACTTACCATGAACGATGTAATCAGTTTTGGTGTTATTGTTGCCTTTATGATCTATGTTAGATTATTTACATCACCATTATCACAAATCGCTCAGGCGATGACTGGTCTTCAAAGTGTTGCAGCAGCAGGGGAGAGAGTATTTGAGTTTTTGGATGAAGAGGAATTATCTAGTCAAGAACATATTCATAAGTCATTAGAACTTGATAAAGTAAAAGGTGATATTGAATTTAAAAATGTTAAATTTGGTTACGATAAGAATAAGACGATTATAAATGATTTTAGTGTTAAAGCTAAAAGTGGTGAAAAAATCGCTATTGTAGGACCTACCGGAGCTGGTAAGACGACGATGGTTAATCTACTTATGAAATTTTATGAAATCGATGGTGGTGATATTTTAATCGATGGTGTTTCAACTAAAGAATTAACTAGAGAAAACATTCATAAGTTATTTACGATGGTTTTACAGGATACTTGGTTATTTGAGGGTACTGTAAGAGATAATGTCAAGTTTAATAGAGAAAATGTTACTGATGAAGAGATATGGGAAGCTTTAAAAGTCGTTGGTGTCGATCACTTTGTTAAAACTTTACCAGGTGGTTTAGATGCTAAAATCGACGATAGTGACTCGATATCAAGTGGTCAAAAGCAGTTGCTTACGATCGCTCGTGGTATGATCGATAATGCTCCATTCTTGATTTTAGATGAAGCTACTAGTAATGTGGATACCAGAACTGAGGAACTTGTTAGTAAGGCGATGGATAAGTTGACTAAAGGTAAAACGTCATTTATTATAGCGCACCGTTTATCTACTATTAAGAATGCTGATATTATTTTAGTTATGCAAAATGGTAATATTGTGGAACAAGGAAATCATGATACTTTAATGAAAAAGAATGGTTTCTATGCTGATTTATACAATTCACAATTTTCAGGTAATTAGCTATGAATAATTTTTATAAGTTTATGTATGGTAGATATGGTATTGATGATCTATATAAATTTAATTTAGTTTTATATTTGATTTTTCTAATTATTCAGTTGTTTGTTAGAAATAAAGTTATATCGATACTAGAGTTAATCATCATCATTATAATGTTTTACCGTTTTTTATCTAAAGATATCGTTAAAAGAAAAAAAGAAAATGATCTTTATTTAAAGATTAAAAATGATATTTTAAAACCTTTTATAAATATTAAACGCAATATAATGGATAAAGATAGTGTCTATAAAAGATGCCATAAGTGCCATAAGGTATTAAAATTACCTCTACCTGATCATAAGGGTATTAAGAAAGTAATTTGTCCAAAATGTAAGTATAAGAATAAATTTATCGTTTTAAAAAGAGAAAAGATAGAAATAATTAAATAATTTATATCTAATTTTTAAAAACTATGTTATAATGGACTTGAAAGTGAGGAGCGGTTGCCTTGAAAGATGTATGCGAAGAAGCTTTAAAGTTTAAAAATAAATACAAATATACCATAGCATGGCGTGTATCAAAGCATGCTGAGGTAGTAAAGAAACATTTAAATCCTGATGAAGAGGTATTATATGTATTCTGTGCTCAAAAAAACGATAGAGTATTTGATATTTTCACATCATGTGTAGTAGCACTTACTAATCGTCGTATTATTATAGGTCAAAAGAGAGTTTTATTCGGTTACTTTATGACGTCGATAACTCCTGATTTATTTAATGATCTAGAGGTAAGAAAAGGTTTAATATATGGTCGTATTTATATTGATACTGTAAAAGAAGTTGTAAAATTTTCAAACATCCAACCATCAGCACTTAACAATATCGAAACTGCTATTTCATCTTATATGATGGAAGAAAAGAAAAAGTACTGTCAAACAGTTGGTTAGGAGGTATAGAATGATTCAAAAGAGAAATATTGTAACTTGTATATTGTTAACAATCATCACTTGTGGAATTTATGGTATCATTTGGATGTATCAATTGACTAATGATGCTGCAACAGCTAATCAAGACGTTAATCTTAATGGAACAAATGCTGTATTATTTACAATCATCACTTGTGGTATTTACGGTATATATTGGAATTACAAAATGGGTAAAGAGGTTTATGAAGCTCAAACCAAAAAAGGATTAAGTGGTAGTGATAATTCTATTTTATACTTAATTCTTGATATTATTGGTTTAGGTATCGTAAACTATTGTTTAATCCAATCTGATTTAAATGCTATTGCAGAAAAACAATTTAATAATTAAAAGAGCTTTGGTAGTTTTGCTCTTTTTAGTTACCATTTTATTAATCGTTAACCTTAATATATATATACCGTGTCTATTTCATGAGATAACCAATTTATACTGTCCTGGATGTGGAATTACGAGAATGTTTATATCGATTTTTAAACTTGATTTTTATCAAGCGTTTAGATATAATCCATTATGTTTTATCTTGCTACCGATCATTATTCCTTATATATTATATTTAGTATATATGTGGGTATTTAATAAAACTAATAAAATAAATAAGTATGTAGATAAAGTTATTTTAGTAATAACCGTTTTGTTAATAATATATGGAATAATTAGAAATATTGATACGTATTCTTATTTAAGACCAACAATTGTTTAAAAAAGTTCATAAAATCATTGACTTTTAAACCTATTTTTAATATAATTTTAATTGGTACATTTATTAATCCCATGAAACAACTGTTGGGACCAGTTGTTTAAACTAAAAAGGAAGGGACAAATATGAAAAATACTTATATGCAAAAAAAAGAAACCGTAGAACGCAAATGGTATGTAGTCGATGCTAAAGGTCAAAATTTAGGTCGTGTTGCAGCTAAAGTAGCTATGGTACTACAAGGTAAGCATAAACCAACATATACACCTCATATCGATTGTGGTGATTATGTAATCGTCGTTAATGCTTCAAAAGTTAATTTAACTGGTAATAAGTTAAATGACAAAATCTACTATAATCATAGTGGATATACTGGTGGTTTAAGAGAAAGAACTGCTAAAGAAATGAAAGAAAACTATCCAGAAGAAATGATGGAAAGAGCTATTAAAGGTATGCTTCCAAAAGGAAGATTGGGTCGTGCAATGTATAGAAAGTTATTTGTGTATAGGGATGAAAATCATCCTCATACCGCTCAACAACCAGTTGAGTTAAAATTAAACTAGGAGGTTTTTAAATGGCAGATAAAAAAGTTTATATCGGAACAGGTAGAAGAAAGTCATCAATCGCACAAGTTAGAATGACTCCAGGTAGTGGAAAAATAACTGTTAATGGTATTGATGTTAATGAATACTTTCCATACGAAACAAATGTAATGGATTTAAAACAACCTCTAGTAGCTACTAGTACTGATGGAATGTTTGATATCGAGGTTAAAGCTAACGGTGGTGGCTTTACAGGTCAAACAGGAGCTATCCGTCTAGGTATTGCAAGAGCTTTGTTAGCATATGATGAAAATAATGATCCAAATAGCGAAACAAGTTATAGAAAGATTTTAAAAAGAGCTGGATTTATAACTAGAGATTCTAGAAGCAAAGAACGTAAGAAACCAGGTCTTAAGGCAGCTCGTAGAGCACCTCAATTCTCAAAACGTTAATAATAAGTTTTCTTTTATACCCTATAACCAAGTGTTATGGGGTTTTTATAAATTAGGTGGTGATCGATATAAATACTTTCTATATAGATGAGTCAGGTAGTATGACTAAGAAATATTTGAATTTTTGTAAAAATAAATATTTTGTTATTTGTATCATTATGCCTAAAAATAAGGATCGTTTAAAAAGAGTTTTTAAAAGGTTTGTAAGTAGTAATTTAGATGATTTAAGGAAAATTGATAAAGATAAAAAAATGTTTTATGATAATGGAAAGTTTAAAGAGTTAAAAGGTAGTTGTTTTAATGCTAATATGAAAAGAAAGTTTATAAACTTTTTTTGTCAGAATGATTTATTTAAAATATATTATATAGTCTGTGATAATAAAAAAGTTAAAGATTACTTTTATAATAATACCGCTAGAGCATTTAACTATCTTTTAAAATTGACGTTTGAACATTTTACTAATTATAATAAGATACCTGTTAAAGAAAATTATTTGTTTATCGATGAGAGAAATGTTAAAACGGAAACGAGGACTACTTTAGAAGAGTATTTGAATACGGAATTAGTGACAGGTAATCATATACAAGAAGAATTTTATGTTGAATATTGTCAATCAGAAAATAGAGAATTAATACAAATCGCTGATGTGTTTTCTAATATTTATTATACTAATTTAATTGCAGATAATTGTTTTAGTAGTGAACTTAAAAAAATACATGAATATATATCAGGTGAATTTTTCTTTCCAATAAAATAGATGTATTGACATGTATTTATTTACATAATATAATAATAGTGTTATCAGTAAGTCCTTGTTTCGCGCCATAAATTTATTAGGTAAGCGCTATGTGTTAGCGTCGCACCAAGGCAAATAACACGGGAATTAAAGAGCGTTTAAGCTCTTTTTAAATTAACAATTGATTTTAAATATATTATAATTTATAATAAGTCTAGGTGATTTTATGTTTGATAATAAAGTAGCGTTAGTAACTGGTTCAAGTAGAGGAATAGGTAAAGCTATTGTTAAAGAGTTAGCAAGTAAAAAATGTAATGTTGTTATCAATTATCATAATGATTTAGATAGTGCTTTAAAATTAAATGATGAAATTAAAGAGTATGGTGTAAAAAGTTTAGTTATTAAATCTGATGTATCTAATGAAGAAGAGGTTAAAATGATGGTTGATACGGTATTAAAAGAATTTGGTAAAATCGATATTTTAGTAAATAATGCTGGTATCGCTATCGATACGTTATTTATAGATAAAACTTTAGAAAATTTTAAAAAAACTTTAGATATTAATTTGCTAGGTACTTTTTTAGTTAGTAAGTATGTTGGTGAAGCTATGTTACAAAGACAGTATGGTAAGATTATCAATATTTCATCAACTAATGGTATCGATACTTATTATCCTATGAGTATTGATTATGATGCTTCTAAAGCTGGTGTTATATCACTTACGCATAATTTAGCGAAAGCTTATGCTCCATATATAAATGTTAATGCTATTGCCTGTGGTTGGGTAGATACTGATATGAATAAAGATATGGATGAAGAATTTAAAAATGAAGAATTAAAAAAAATATTTTTACATAGGTTCGCGGATGCTTATGAAATAGCGAAAGTTGTTAGCTTTTTAGCAAGCGATGATGCTAGTTATGTTAATGGTTCAATTATAAGAGTGGATGGAGGATATTAGTATGTATGAACAGTTTGGTATTAGTGATTATGTTGTTAATTTAGTTAATGATGCTTCCAATAATTTAGAGAATGAATTTCATAAAATTGATGATATTTGTGAATTTAATAGTTTAAAAGTTTTACATGCTTTTAATAAGGTTGGTATATCAGAAGCTCATTTTAATGAAACGACGGGGTATGGTTATAATGATATTGGTCGTGATGCTGTTGAAAAAGTTTATGCTGATATATTTAAAGCTGAGGATGCTTTAGTTAGAGGTCAATTTATATCAGGTACCCATGCTTTATCGACAACTTTAAATGCTCTACTTAGACCAAATGATATATTATTAAGTATTACTGATAAACCTTATGATACTTTAGATGAGGTTATTGGTCTTAAGGATAATCCTAGTAGTTTAATGTCATATGGTGTTAAGTATGAACAGATTGATTTAATCGATAATGATTTTGATTATGATAAAATAAAAAAAGTTTTATTAAGTAAAAAAATAAAATTGATTGAAATTCAAAGATCAAAAGGTTATTCAAGTAGAAAGACAATATCGATTGATAAGTTAAAAAAAGTTATCGACGTTATAAGGAGTGTCGATAAACAGGTTATCATTATGATCGATAATTGTTATTGTGAGTTTGTTACTAAGTATGAACCTATTGAATTAGGAGCTGATATTGTAGTTGGTTCTTTGATTAAAAATTTAGGTGGGGGTATCGCTCCTAATGGAGCTTATGTTGTCGGTAAGAAAGATTTAATTGAATTAGTCGCTAGTAGATTGAATGTACCTGGTGAGGGTAAAGAGGTAGGACCTACTTTAGGAATGAATAAATTATTTTTACAAGGTTTATTTTTAGCGCCATCGGTAGTTAAAAGTAGTTTAAAGATTTCTATTTTAACCAGTTATGTTTTAGAAAAGTTAAATTATAAGGTAGAACCTAGATATAATGAAGAAAGATACGATATTGTTCAAAGTATTATTTTTAATGATAGGGATAAATTAATTAAGTATTGTCAAGGTATTCAACATGCTTCAGCGATCGATTCTAATGTTCTAGCTATTCCATCAGATATGCCAGGTTATGATGATCAAGTTATTATGGCATCTGGATCTTTTGTTCAAGGTAGTTCGATTGAATTATCTTGTGATGGACCTTTAAGAGAACCTTTTATAGCTTATCAACAAGGTGGTTTAACTTATGAATATGGTAAAATTGGTTTAATGAAAGCTATTGAGGAGATAATGTAGTTATGGATGAATTTATGCTTAAAAGAAGAGAAAATGGTTTATTACTTACTGATGAAGATATTGAGATATTAAAAAAGTATAATTTTGATTATACTAAATATAGTGATTTAAACAGTTTGATATATGATATAGAATATTATTTGAATGCTAATCCTGGTTCTAGTGATTTGGATTATCTATCTAGTGTTTTATCGGAAATGAATTATTATCAAAATACGAATAAGTAGTTATTACTTATTTTTTTATTTTCTTTAATTTACCTAATAATATATCAGCGGATACGTCAAAGATAATTGATAGTTCTCTTAATATACTTACGGGTACCTCTCTTAAACCTAGTTCGTAGTTATGTAAAGCTTGTGGTGTTATATAAAGTTTTTCAGCTAATGTAGTTAATGTATATTTGTTTAGTTTTCGATAATTTCTGATATTTGTTAAAAAAATATGGTAGTTCATCTTTCTGACCTTACCATAATTTCTTTGTTTAGTTATATCTAGTAAGTAATCGACGCTCACATTTAATTTAATTGATATTTTATCTAGTACATCAATAGGTATGTTTAAAAATCCATTCTCGTATTTCGAATAAGTTGTAAGTTTAATATCCAAATCTTTTGCAAATTCATATTGTTTAATGTCTAAATCTTCTCTCGTGTTTTTAATTTTATTGTATAATTCAATCATATGTGTCACCGATTTAATTCTATAATGGAAATCGCAAAAAAATAATATTATTCACAAATTGTTTGATAAATATTGCATTTTAAGTTAAAAAGTAGTAATATTTAATTATAAATTAAACAATAGATGAATAATAATAGTAGAATAATAAGTCTAAATATTGTTAATAATAGTAGTAAAGGAGCGTTTTATGAGGAAAATAATTGATAAGATACTTAATCAGAAAAAGTTTATTTTAGGAACTATTTTCGGGGTTATGATTATGGGTGGTATCAGCTATGCTGCTAATAATTATACTAGTGAAAGTGTTAGTTACACAAGAGGTAATGACACTATGAGTGTAAAGCAAGCGTTAGATGACCTTATTGTTAAAGTGGATAAGAAGAGTGGTAACTTTAATATTGAGTTAGCTGAAAGACCACTAGGAATAAATTTTACAGAAAGTACAACAACATATCAGTCACTTGTTAATGATTTACTTGGAAGAATGATAACAGCAATGGGAACAGCTAATACAGCCGATTTATCAGCAATAAAAAGTTCAACACTAACCTGGAAAAGTGAAGATCCAAACACAGCAAGTGTAACTGGAACAGTCGTAAAAGGTGTTAAAGAGGGAAAAACAAAAATAATAGGAACAGCGACAAATGGAAAACAAGTAATAGTACCAGTAAATGTCAAATCAGCGGTAGTTTTAGCGGAAAAAGCCCATGTAGGAGAATATGTTGCATATGATGCTGGACAATGGAACGCTGATGCTGCTAGACCAACGAAATCAGGACAGTTCGGTGGATATAGTAAAAATCAAAGTAAGAACGCCAGTGTAGAATGGTGCAATAATGATAGTCATAAAACAACATTACAAGGTTGGCGAATACTTGATATAAACACAAGTACTAAAACTGTAACTATCGTACATGCTGGCCAACCTGAATGTTACTACCATGGAACTAATACAAATTCTAGTAAAACATATTTGGATAATAGGGCAGACACAGAATATAAAAATTCAATATACGCTGATTCCGCTCATGCTATGACATACGATGAAGCAAATTCAATGTCCGTTGATTTACGAAAAACCGGAGATTTATATTGGCTGGCTACTGCATACAGCGGCACTGACTTGTATCGCGTGGGCGACACAGGCAGCATCTACATCAACGGCACCAGCAACTCGTACGGTTTCCGGCCGGTTGTAGTTCTAAAATCTGGTATCCTAACTACAGGACAAGTATCAGATGGCCTTGGACACAATAATGCATGGAATTTAGTATTACCAAGTTAATAATATACTTGCTATAAATTAAACAATATTACACTAAAGGACTAATGTCCTTTTTTGTATAAAATAATCTTTTTTGTAAAATATTGCTTTAAATTCTTTTTATTTAAACAAAAATATTATATAATTATAACAGAATAAAAGGAGGGTAATATGAATACAGTATTATCTACAGAAGAACTAAAAAAAATAGATGCTTACTTTAGAGCTTGTAATTACTTATCAGTAGGACAATTATACCTATTAGATAATCCATTATTAAAAAGACCATTAACATTAAAAGATATAAAACCAAATGTCGTAGGACATTGGGGTACAACACCAGGTCAAAATTTTATATATACACACTTAAATAGAGTTATAAAAAAATATGACCTAGATATGATATATGTATCAGGTCCAGGACATGGAGGACAAGCTGCTGTATCAAATACGTACCTAGAGGGTACTTATAGTGAAATATATCCTAATATAACCCAAGATAGTGAGGGAATGAAAAAATTATTTAAACAATTCTCTTTTCCAGGTGGTATATCAAGTCATGTAGCCCCTGAAACACCAGGTTCAATTAACGAGGGTGGAGAATTAGGTTATAGTTTAGCCCACGCTTATGGAGCTGTTTTAGATAATCCAGACTTAATCGCTGCTTGTGTTGTAGGTGATGGTGAAGCTGAAACCGGACCTCTCGCTACAAGTTGGCATTCAAATAAATTTATCAATCCTAAAACTGATGGCGCTGTATTACCAATCTTACACTTAAATGGTTATAAAATCGCTAACCCGACAGTACTATCAAGAATTTCAAAAACAGAACTAGATAGTTTCTTTAGAGGTTGTGGATACGAACCATATTATGTTGAGGGATCAGATCCTATGGTTATGCATCAAAAAATGGCCGCTACCTTAGATAGAGTAATTACTAAAATTAAAGCTATTCAAAAAAAGGCTAGAGAAGAATATATCAAAGATCGTTTTATTTGGCCTATGATAATACTTAGAACACCAAAAGGATGGACTGGACCAAAAGAGATCGATAAGAAAAAAATCGAGGGTAGCTTTAGATCACATCAAGTACCTGTTATCGTTGATAAAGACCATACTAAAAATTTAGCGATCTTAGAAAAATGGATGAAAAGTTACCATCCTGAAGAGTTGTTTGATGAAAACGGAACTTTAAAAAAAGAACTACAAGAATTAGCGCCTACTGGTAATAGAAGAATGGGGGCTAATCCTCATGCTAATGGTGGATTATTATTAGAAGAATTAAGGTTACCAGATTTTAGAGATTATGCTGTCGATGTTAAAGTACCTGGTAGTGTTTTAAAACAAGACATGTTAGAACTAGGTAACTATGTAAGAGATGTTATTAAATTAAATGAAGATAAAAAGAATTTTAGATTGTTTGCACCAGATGAAACTATATCGAATCGTTTAACAAACGTTTTTGAGGTAACAAATCGAAAATGGAATAACGGTATTTTTGAGGGTGATGAATACCTATCACAAGATGGTCGAGTAGTTGATTCAATGCTATCTGAGCATTTATGCGAGGGATGGTTAGAGGGATACTTATTAACAGGTAGACATGGTTTCTTTTCTAGCTATGAAGCTTTTATTAGAATTATCGATTCGATGGTTAGCCAACATGCTAAATGGTTGAAAGTTACAAGAAATATCCCATGGCGAGAAGAAATATCATCATTAAATATTTTATTATCTTCTCACTGTTGGCAACAGGATCATAATGGTTTTACCCATCAAGATCCAGGCTTTTTAAATCATCTAGTCACTAAAAAAGCTGATATTGTTAGAATGTATTTGCCACCAGATGCTAACTGTCTACTTTCAACATTTGATCATTGTATCAAAAGTAAAGACTATATAAATGTCATAGTAGCATCAAAACACCCAAGACCTCAATGGCTTACCATGGAACAAGCTATTAAACATTGTACCGAGGGAATTGGTATTTGGACATGGGCTAGTAACGACAAAGATACAGAACCTGATATCGTTATGGCATGTTGTGGTGATACGCCAACTTTAGAAACTTTAGCAGCTGTTTCTATTTTAAGAAACAACTTTAAAGATTTAAAAATAAGGGTTGTCAATGTTGTTGACTTAATGCGTCTACAATCTAATACTGTTCATCCACATGGATTAACTGATGATGAATATAATATGTTATTTACAACTGATAAACCAATCGTCTTTGCGTTCCATGGTTATCCATCTTTAATTCATCAATTGACATATAAACGTGAAAATAAAGAATTACATGTTCATGGTTATAATGAAGAGGGAACGATAACGACACCTTTTGATATGCGTGTTCAAAATGAAATAGATAGATATCATTTAGTTATGTCAGCTTTAAAATATCTACCAAAATTAGGTAATGGAAGAGCTACTTTAAATCAGTGGTGTAAAGATAAATTAGTTGAACATAAAGAATATATTAAAGAGTACGGTATCGATATGGAAGAGATCAGAAATTGGACTTTTGAAGAGTCAATGAAGCAATGTAAATAAATTTTTAAAAGCAAGGATTAATACCCTTGCTTTTATATACAAATGATTGATTATTGATATACATGTTATATACAATTTAATATCTAAATGTCGGTATTAACATATTTGAAATTATATATTTTAATAAATAAATTTTATTATCAATTCAATAAAATTTATATAAAAATTGTAAATATATAATATAAATGATTAAAAAATGAACAAGATTTAAGCAAGATTTAAGTAAGATGGTATTGTCTAATTAATTAATTTACTTTATAATAATTTATATCGGAGGAATGATTATGAATGACTATAAGCCACCATTTACTATAACTAATAAGATGCTAGATTATATATCTAGTATTATGGAAAAAATCGGTAAATTAGATAACTATACAAACTTAAATAAAATGCCTCACTTGCGAAGAAATAACAAAATAAAATCCATTCATTCCTCTTTAGCAATCGAAGCTAATTCATTATCATTAAATCAAGTTAAAGACGTTATCGATGGTAAACTTGTTTTAGGTTCTAAAAGAGAAATACAAGAGGTAAAAAATGCTTACAAAGCTTATGAGATGATAAAAGAATTTAACCCTTATTCTATAAAAGATTTAAAAAAAGCTCATGGAATAATGACATATTTAATCACTTTAGAAAGTGGTGACTTTAGAAAAGGTGATGAGGGGGTATTTGATGAAAAAGGTGTATGTATTCACATATGTCCACCTCCTGATCAATTAGATATTTTAATGAATAATTTATTTAATTGGATTAAAAAAAATAAAGATCAAATTCATCCTTTAATCCTATCATCTGTCTTTCATTATGAATTTGTTTTTATTCATCCTTTTTCTGATGGTAATGGTAGAATTTCTAGGTTGTGGCAAAATATTATTTTATCTAATTGGAAAGATATATTTGAATATATACCGATCGAATCACAATTGTTTAAATATCAAAATGATTACTATGAAGCAATTGCAAAATGTAATAAAAACGGTGACTCTACCATATTTGTTGAATTTATGTTAAACATGTTTGATCAAGTATTAGATGAAATTATAAATAATACACCACCATCTTTAAATGAAGATGATATAAATATCAATAAAATTTTAAATGTTATGGATATAAATATACCGATGACCGCTAAGGAAATAATGAATAAATTAGGTATTAAATCTAAGGAAACTTTAAGAAAAAATTATTTAAATCCAGCGATGGAAAAAGGTTTAATAAAACAGACAATACCTGATAAACCAACAAGTAAAAGACAAATGTATTATAAAGTTTAATATAATTTTTAAACATTGTCTAATTAATAATTTTAATATATAATAACTGACTAGAAACGAGGCAAACTATGAAAAAATATAAAAAGTATATATTCGATTTAGATTATACATTACTTATTCCTGATTGGTCTAAAGAGGATGACTATTTTAAAAAATATATACCATTAGATGAACAAGAAGAATTTTTTAAACAAAAGCAAGAGATATTAAATAAATATGAATTAGAATTTCCAAAGTATGATTTAAAAACATTGAGTGATTTTTTTAAAGAATATGGTTTTAATGTAACCGAAGATATTATATATGGTTGGATGATATATAATGGTGAAACTATCGAAGATGAATTAGTTGATGGTGTTATAGATTTATTTGACTATTTGAAAGCTAATGATAAAGATATTGTCGTACTAACTAGTTGGTTCAGTAAAACACAAATACCTAGATTAAAAAGAGCTGGTATATACGACTATATAGATTATGTTGTAGCGGGTGACGATGCTATGAAACCTGATTTAAAATCTTTTGAATTAGCAATCAAAAATACTGATAAAGAGGATTGTATTATGATTGGAGATAGTATAAAAAGTGATAAAATTGGTGCTCAAAATGCTGGTATCGACAGCTATATAATCGATAAAGATCATAGTATCAGAGATTTATTACAGATGATAATAGATAATGAAAAGATAAAAACTTTTAAATAAATATCCTAAAATATAGGATTTTTAATTTCAAAGTGCAAAAAAATAATTTCAAAGTGCAAATTTTGCACTTTAGAATTGTATATTCCTAAATAAAATGTTATAATAATAAACATAAAGGAATGATTTGTATGAGTCAAAAAAAGGAAAATTGGAATTTAGAATTATCAGAATATATTAAACAAGAAGAACCAAATAAAAAAGAAAAAGCTAAAATATGGGAAACCGCTATCGGGTTACAAGATGTCGATCGATTAAAACCATCAAAATACCTAATCGATACCGCTAAAGAACATATCGAGGGAAATATCAATATCGATCAAGCTATAAAAAAAATAGATGAATATTATAAAGCATCTGATAACCGAAAAAGTGGAGAAAATGAAAATAGTGAAGAAGCCGATAAAGTTGCTGTTAGAATAACTGAAATTTTGAGTGAAACAGGTTTTAATTTTAATATTTTTGAACTTATTAATATTCACTTAAGATTGTTTAAAGGCATATATAAAGAAGCTGGTAAAATTAGGGATTATAACTTTACCAAAAAAGAGTGGATCTTAAATAATGATACAGTTACTTATTCATCATATGAAACAATAAGAGATACTTTAGAATATGATTTAAGCCAGGAAATTAACTTTTCTTATAAAGATTTATCGCTAGAAGAGTCAATCAAACATATCGCTCGGTTTATTTCTAATCTTTGGCAAGTGCATCCATTTTGTGAGGGAAATACCAGAACTACAGCAGTATTTATGATAAAATACCTAAGAACATTTGGTTTCAATATAAACGATAATGTTTTTGCCGAAAATTCATGGTATTTTAGAAATTCCTTAGTTCGAGCTAATTACAAAAATTTTGAAAAAAATATATTTGAAGATACATCTTATTTAGAAAAATTTTTATTTAATCTATTAAGTGATACTAACTATGAACTTAAAAATAGATATACACATATAGATTATAAAAAGAAAGATGATAGTATAAGTAATAAAAAATATACCTTAGAAGAGCAAGCAATCATAAATATTATTAAAGATAATCAATCAATTAAACAAGAAGATATCGCTAAAGTAATGAATAAGTCTGTTAGAAATATAAAATATATAATGAAAGACATGCAAGAAAAAGGTATTATTGAAAGAGTTAAAGGAAAAAGAAATGGTAAATGGATAGTACTATAAAATATCTTAAAACTTTTGATTAGTTTATAATTGTGATAAGAAATAAATTAATATTTGATAAACAAATGGGGATGGAAGCAATGTTATCAGATAATATTTTAATTAGGTATGAGGTAATTATGAAAACTATAAATGATGAAAAAAGTAGCTAAAATAAATATCCTAAAAAAGGATTTTTAATATTTCAAAGTGCAAAAATGGAGGTAAAAAAATAATATGGAACATGAAATGAAACTACAACCTGAGTATTATAATTTTATACTTAACGGTACAAAAAGAATTGAAATTAGACTTAATGATGAAAAAAGACAACAAATTAAGATTGGAGATACTATCAAATTTTTAATGGAACCAGAATTAAATGAATCTTTTAAAGTAAAAGTTATTGGCTTGTTAAGATATAACACTTTTGAAGATATGTTTAAAGATTTTGATATTTCTATTTTATCAGACAAATCGATGACTAAAGATGAATTGATTGCTGTTCTTGAGCAATTTTATACAAAAGAAAAACAAAAACAATATGGTGTTTTAGGAATAAGAATTGAATTAATATAATTTTATTTATATCTAGCTAAAATAAATATCCTAAAAAAGGTCGATTATGCAAACTTATATAGTATAAAGAGGAGATACATTATATGAGGAATAATGAGTAGTAATATATATGACGTTGACTTATTTTGGAAAAAGTTTATAATATGTGGCAAGAAAGGAAAACCATGGAAGATAGAAAAAATTTAAATACAGATTTTCAAATTAATTTTGATTATGTATTAACTAATTTAGAAAAAGATATATTAAAAGCTAATAGTTTAGAAGATAAGTTGTATTTAGAAATATCTAAAAGTAAAGTAATCAGTCTTTTAAATTATGTTTATAAAAATATAAAATGTTGGGGAAATAGTTATAATATGAAACAATATGAAACAATTATAGATAAATATGCTGAAATAGAATCTATTGTTTCGCAATTAGAATTGTGTTTAGCTGATTATGAAAAGCAGTTTCATATGAATGGTATATCTTATTCTATATTTCAGATTGGTAAAATTTTATCGAACGTAATGGAGAAGAGTGATAAAAATGGCAGATGATAAACATATAATAAAAGCGTCCACACCAAATAGTAGTAAATATGATTCAAAAATAGATATTTATACTTCCGACCCTAGAGGACCACATGAATCGATTCATGTAGCTGTTGATAGTGATACAAAATCGGCTCATATTATTGATACAACAAATGGCGATACAGAACATACTGATGTTAAATGTTATCTAACCTCTGCTTGTATGAAATATTTTCAAGAAAAATTTGATGATAATTGTTATGAGTTAACAGTACTAAGATGGTTTAGGGATAATTTTGTTTCAAAAGAAGATATATTACATTATTATGAGGTAGCACCAATAATTGTTGAAACTATTAATAAAGAAGAAAAAGCAGGTATTATTTATAATTATATTTATGATAATATAGTACATTATTGTGTCAAACAAATTGAAAAAGGAAATTATGATTCGGCATATAGTAGATATAAAAATAGTGTTTTAATATTGGAAGAACAATTTGCAAAGCCAGCATTAAAAGATAGATTTGTAAAGACTTTGAAATTAATAAATCAATAAAAATTTTATCATCCTAAAAAAGGATGTTTTTTTATGTTTAAAAGTGCAAATTTTGCACTTTTAACTATATATCTTACACAATGATTATAAATATTTAAGTGGTTAATATTATCAATTAGCATATAATATATCGAGGTGAATTATGCAAACTTATATAGTACAAAGAGGAGATACATTATACGGAATTAGTAGACAATTTGGTGTATCTATCAACAGTATAAAACAAGCTAATAACATCTTATCTAATTTTATATCCCCAGGCCAAGTTTTAAAAATACCAACCGAAGAAACATCGATTATTTATATAGTAAAAAAAGGCGACAGCTTATACTCTATCGCTAAAAAATATAATACAACCGTCGATGAATTAATAAGAATTAACAACTTAAAAACTACTAACTTACAAATAGGTCAACAATTAAGAATACCAGTTGAAGAAAACACACAAAATTATATAATCTATACCGTTAAAAGTGGTGATAATTTATATAGTATCGCTAGAAAATACGATACAACTGTCGATGAAATAAAAAAATTAAATAACCTATCTTCAAACTTATTAAGTATCAATCAACAACTAAAAATACCTACCCAAAAACAAGATGAACCCGTAGAAAACTATGGTACTTACACAGTCAAAAGTGGCGATAACCTATACGCTATTGCTAGAAAATATAACATAACCGTTGACGAATTAAAAACTATAAACAATCTTAAATCAGACCTTTTATCCATCGGTCAAGTTTTAAAAGTACCAATTGAAACAAACAACAACGAACCGACTATGGAAGCTTGTTATGGTACCGGTTATGTCGAACCAAGCTACGTAACTTATACCGTTAAAAGTGGTGATAACTTATATAGTATCGCTAGAAAATTCGATACTAGTGTCGCTAATCTGATAATGTTAAACGACCTATCAAGTACCAATTTATCCATCGGTCAAGTTTTAAAAATAAGGGAGGAAAAATAGTGAATTTTATTAGTTATGATGATTTCAAAAATACAGATGACTATCAAAATTTTATAAAAGAAAATCCGGATATCGGATATTTAAAAGTAATGGCCTTTACCGCTTATCAAGCTGTACCAGTTGAGGGCGTAGAAATACTGATAACCAAAGATATAGGTAATAACCGCGTATTATTTTTTAAAGGATATACTAATTCAAGTGGTATCATCGATAATATTCAATTACCAGCTCCTAAAAGTGGCTATGATGCCAAAGATTTTAAAATATCAAATTATACCATTTATGATTTAACCGCTATCAAACAAGATTTTGATACTATTCAAAAATACTATGTTGGTATGTTCGGAGATATTCAAGTTATCCAATACGTAAAAATGATTACTGATGTTCCGATGAAAGGAGATAATAATGGCAATTAGTACCCCAACTATTCCTACTGATATTGTTGTACATTTAGGAGCTCCTAAAGAAGATGCTAAAAATATAACAGTACCTTTCATCGAATATATTAAAAATGTAGCTTCTAACGAAATATATCCAACTTGGCCAACTGACGCTATAAAAGCGAACGTTTTAGCCCAAATATCTTTTGCCTTAAATAGAATATATAATGAATGGTATCGTTCTCAAGGATATAACTTTGATATTACAAGTGATCCAGCATACGATCAAGCCTTTAGAGAAAATGGACCGTTTTTTGAAACCATATCATTGATTGTCGATGATATCTTCAATAGCTATATCGTTAAAGAGGGTCAAGTTCAACCTTTATTTGCCAGCTACTGCGATGGTAAAAATACGACTTGTAATGGACTATCCCAGTGGGGAACTGTAACCCTCGCTAATCAAGGAAAAAATCCTTTAGAAATTTTAAGATACTACTATGGTGATGATATCAATATTATATATAATGTTCCAGTAACCGCTAATATAGCTAGTTATCCAGGTTATCCTCTAGAACTAGGTTCAACCGGTAATGAGGTTAGAGATTTAAAAATCCAACTTAATAGAATAAGTAGAAATTATCCAGCTATTCCTAAAATTAATAATCAAGGAATATACTTTGATATTGAAACCGAAAATGCTGTTAAAGTATTTCAAAATATTTTCAACTTAGAACAAAATGGTATCGTCGATAAATCAACATGGTATAAAATAAAATATATTTATAATGCCGTTAAAAACATATCAGATATATATTCTGAGGGTCTTACTTTAGAAGAGGTAAAACCGATTGTCAATCAGACTTTACAATTAGGAGATAGTGGCCCATATATCAGAACATTAAACTATCTACTTAGTGTTATAGCTTATTTTAACGATAATATTCCATTATTAAATTTAACTGATACCTTTAATGAAAATACTAAAGAGATGGTAGTAGCGTTTCAAAATGCTTACAATTTAAGCCCAACTGGCATAGTGGACGCTATGGTATGGGGTGCTATCAATGAGGTTTATAAAGGTATAATCGATGCTATTCCAGAAAAGTATCTGATCTATGAAGATGAATTTTATCCTGGGTTATTTTTATCGATCGGTATAACTGGTAATGATATTGTAAGGTTACAAAAATTTTTATTAAAAATATGTAAACGGACACACGATATTCCAGGTGTTGTAGTTAATGGTATTTTTGATAGTTTAACCGAACAATCAGTCAAAGTTTTACAAAAAAGAGCTGGGTTAGAAGAGACAGGAGTCGTCGGACCAGCTACTTGGTATTATATTGTTGAACAGTCAAAATTATAAAACCAATTCAAATTAGAATTGGCTTTTTTGATAAACTTTATTATTATTTTGAATAGCGAAATATTCATCTTGGTCATTACTGATTACCTCATGTAGTGATGCAACACTTTTAGCCCATTTATGATCAGGTTTGTTTATATCACCATGAACGTACATACCAGATAATTCCGTTATATTGTTGATATTCATTTTATCATATCTTTTTAAATTACGACAGAAAGCTATAATACCAGCTTCAGGTGAAGCATAAGTAAAGTGTTCGCCATCTTCATTTCTAAGACCACCTACGTTATTTTGCACACGTAAAAGGCGACTGTTAAGATGACTAGTTTCATGTAAACAAATAGGTAAGGCATAAGTTTTATCGATATCTATCATATCACAAACTTTACCAAAAAATTGATAGAAAGTTAAATTACTATCTTTTAAAGTTAAGTCATCATTGATAGTTGTTATTTCGTTATTTTTTAAGAAATCTTCTTTGGAATAACCTAAATCTTCTAAACTAGCATATAGGTCATCTCTCAATATTTGATGACAGAAAATCATACAGTTAGTTTCGATATCTTTATCGTTATAATTATCACAGTTGTTGATATCTTTAAATGGGATAGTATAATTTTTAGTTAAATTTCTAGCGAAAGCTATAACTTTATCAGCATCAAAATTAAAGTATTTGGCGTATGTTGTTAGGTAGCTATCGTATAATACATCTTCTGAATTTTGAAAATCAGTAAGTAAGTCATTACTTATACCAGCAGTAAAATTGTCGACTAAATTAATAGAACGTGCATATTCTGATAATGCTTTAGAATGTCCGCTTACAAATTGATCCATATATACTTTATTTTCTGTATCTTCATCAGTAGCTTTTTCATCAGCTTCGCTTTCGATTTGTGTTCCTATCGTATATAGATTTTGATCAGTATTAACATTTGTTGCAAGGCATAAAGCCATTAAACTTAAATATAATTCTTTTTTTATTTTCATAATATCCCCCTCTTTCGGCGGTTATATTATCATAATATTTAGAGGTTGTCAAGCGTTTTTGATGGTACCTACTATTTAAACAGTAAACAAATAGTAAAGTGAAATTTTAAGTATTAACTTTTATAATATTAAAATTATTTTCGTTGTTATTTGAAAAATATGTGAAAAACTTGATATTAGATAAATAAAGTGTTAAAATCTTATGTGAGGAGGAATTTGTGTGGAAAATGATAAAATGATGTCAAAAGTTTTGACGTGTTTATACATTATTATAGCTTTATTAGCAATTAATACTTTAGTGTTGATTATCGCTAATGTTGATAGTGGTTCTGATAGCGATAATGCTGAGACCTCAGCAGAAGAAAGTGGCGAATACGACGTTAGTATGTTCGACGAGGTAACAGTTGATGATATTGATGAGATGAAAGAAACAGAGGGTCTTCAAGTCGTTTATATCGGTAGAGCAACTTGTGGTTATTGTGTAGCCTTTTTACCATCATTACAACAAGCTCAATCTGAATATGGATATGAAACTAAATATTTAGATATATCTAAAATAACTGATGAAGATGGACAAAATAAGGTTCTAGAGCTTGATAATGATGAGAAATTTATCAGTGAAAACTTTGGATCTACACCTATGGTTTTAATTCTAGAAGATGGTAAACTTAAAGATGGTTGGATCGGTTATGATGAATATGATGCTTTCACTGAATTCTTAGAGGAAAATGGAATAACTAAATAAGGTTGTTCCTTTTTTATATTAATAAATCATCTTACATATAAAATAAGTGTTTTTTATGATAAACAATATTGATTTAAAAAAATCTGCACAAATTAAAAAAAGGTGTAGATTTTTTAGTAGGATATGTCTTAATATATAAGAATTTAGTATTTAATAAAATATTTTAATATTTCTTTAACTTTTATAATTTATATTTTAGTTGTAATAAGAAAGGAAGAAAAAATATGCAAAGAAAAACCAAAAATATCATATGCATTGTTATTATTATATTATTATGTGGAGGTATAGTTTTTACTGGATATTTAAGTACCAAATCATCTAGTAGTGATATGCCAAACATAAGTCAAAATGGAAATCAACCTCCAGAAATACCTAATGGGAATAATCAAGGTGAGCCACCAGAAAAACCTGATGGTGAAATGAGTGATGAACAAGGAAACAGTAATTCTAACATGGAAGAACCACCAGAAAAACCTGAAGAAGATAATACGAATCCACCAGATATGCCTAATAATGGTGGTATGGATCAAATTCCAGAACAGCTAGAGAATACTAGTAACAACTACGTTTACTTAATTATTTTCGGATTAGAAAGTTTAACTTTATCTATTATTGTACTTTATTTATTAATGTCAGGATTTAATAAAAAATCTTTGAAAGAAACATTTACAAGTACTGATAAAATATTAATCTATATTTTAGGATTGATTATTTTAACAAGTGGACTTACTTTTACAGAAAATTTAGTTGCAAGTAAATATAAAAATAATACAGCCACCAATAATCCTAGTCAAAGTATAGGTAATGGACAAAGTACAAATATTTCTTATTCAGCTATAAAGGAAATTAAAGAGTCTACAACTGAAACAGATAGCGAATATGCAAGTACAACTGCAGATCAAAATGCTATTTCAGTTAGCGGTGATATCGATGTAACTTTATCAGATATAAACGTAGATAAAAGTGGTGATTCTTCTGGAGGCGATAATACTAGTTTTTATGGTATTAATTCAGGAATATTAGCGAAAGATGGTGCTAATTTAACACTTAAAAATATGACAATAAATACAAATGCTACAGGTGCAAATGGCGTTTTTAGTTACGGAGGAAGCGCAACAACCAATAATACAAATAGTGATGGTACCCAAGTAACAATAAGTGATTCTAAAATCACAACAACCAAAGATAACTCCGGTGGCATTATGACAACCGGTGGTGGAACTATGATCGCTAAAAATTTAACTGTTAGTACTGCTGGTGTATCAAGTGCAGCTATTAGATCCGATCGCGGTGGTGGAAATGTCTTAGTTGATGGTGGAACATATAAAACAACTGGTGCAGGTTCTCCTACAATTTATTCAACCGCTGATATAACAGTTAAAAATGCCTCTTTAACCGCTACCGCCTCAGAGGGTGTAGTAGTTGAGGGTAAGAATAAAGTAACACTTGAAAATGTAACTTTAACTGATACTAACAATAAATTAAATGGACAATCTACAACTTATAAAAATATTTTTCTTTACCAATCGATGAGTGGAGATGCTTCTACTGGCGTATCAGAATTTAGTGCCACCAATTCAACCATAACTACTAATAAAGGTGATACTTTTTATATTACTAATACAAGTTCTAAAATTACTTTAAACAATAATAAGTTTATAAATAATGATTCTACGGGTAACTTTTTAAGAGCTAAAACAGATTCATGGGGAAATACTGGATCAAATGGAGGTATTGTAGAGTTATTAATGGAAAATCAAGAAGCTAAAGGTAATATTGTTATAGATTCTATTTCAACTCTCGATATGACGATGAAAACAAACTCTTATTATGAGGGAACAATAAATGGTGAAAATAGCGCTAAAGAGATAAAATTAACATTAGATAAAACATCTAAAATCAAATTAACAGGCGATAGTTATATAACCTCTCTTGATAATGCCGATAGTAGTAACAGCAATATCGATTTTAATGGTTATACATTATACGTAAATGGTGAATCTATAAATTAAAAAATAATAGTGATAAAATAAAAAAATTAATAAAACATATATTTTAATAGGTGATTTAATGCTAAGATATAAAATAAGTGTTTTATTTATTTCCATACTACTATTATATAGTTTTAACTTTGTTTATGCTAAAGATAGACAAATGCCTCTTTTTAATAAAGTGATCTATATCGATGCTGGCCATGGAGGTATCGGTTAAATCCAAAAATAGAAGAAATGGCTATTTTGGTAAGTAAATACAAGAGTTTAAGGTA
>CANRCZ010000013.1 GCA_947629265.1 uncultured Bacilli bacterium
CAAAGAGATATTATACAACATAAGTTTGGTGACATTTTAATTAATGATATGGTGACATTTCTAAAAAGGATTAACAATTTATCATAAAAAATTGACTAAGCAACTTTTTTATGGTATTATGTGTGTATGGAAGAGATTCCATAAGATAGAAAAGAGGTACACTTGATATTCACATGTTAGGTGTTGTTTTTAAGAACTAAAGTTAAGGCGTAGACGATTAGTGCAAAGCAATTACTAATTCCAATGGAATTTATCATTTCTATAATTTTTAAAATCATAGAAATCACCTCTTTTTTTATCATCAAATGATGAATAGATTAGAGTAAAACACCGTTTTAAGTTGATTCGGTGTTTTCTCGTTTAAGCTAGTCCTTATCTTTAAGGACTATGATAGTGCATAGCACAATAAATGTGGTGCAATTACTAATTATGCATAAAATCATATAAAAATCATGATAGTTTAAAAAAATAAAATATTCTTTTTTAATTAATTACTATCAAAAAGTTGCACAAAAAGAAGAAATTCATCATAAAAAATTGACTAAGTAACTTTTTTATGTTACTATGTATACAGATGGAAGAAATTTCATAAAATAAAAAAGAGATACACTTGATATTACCGTGTTAGGTGTTTTCTCTAATCTGGTTTATTGTAGAAAACACCGTTTCAAATTGATTCGGTGTTTTCATTTAAGTTAGTCCTTATCTTTAAGGACTATGATAATGCAAAGCATAATAAATGCGGTGCAATTACTAATTATGTATAAAATTATATAAAAATCATAATAGTTAAAAAAAATAAAATATTCTTTTTTAATTACTACTAAAAAGTTGTATAAAAAGAATAAATTCATCATAAAAAATTGACTAAGTAACTTTTTTATGTTACTATGTATACAGATGGAAGAAATTCCATAAAATAAAAAAGAGATACATTTGATATTAGCATGTTAGGTGTTTTCTCTAATCTAATGTTTTTACGGAAAACACCGTTTCAAAGCTGATTCGGTGTTTTCGTGTGGGTTAGTCCTTATTCCTTAGGGATAAGGTTAAGGCATAAACAATTAGTGCAAAAGCACATAAAAGTTCCAACCTTAAACCCCCTTTCTATAATTTTTAAAATCATAGAAATCACCTCTTTTCTATCATCAAAAGATGAATAGATTAGAGTAAAACACCTAACTATCGTATGTATCTTATTTGTAATATACAATATATCGTTAGATAAGTCAATACTTGAGAAAAAATTTAATAATATTTTATTAAATATAATATAAAATATATGGTTGATAGCATTATAAATTAATGCTTTTTTTATTAAATTACATATTAAACTAGCATTTATAACTATTAAATGTTATAATAAATGACAATTTGGAGGGTTACTATGGATAAAAATGAAAGAAAAATATTAAAATCTGAAATAAACGATAGACAAATTTTAAATATCGAAGAAATAAGTTTAATGTTTAAATACTTTTTACAATGTTTTTTAAAAAATTTAGCTGTAAACAATTATAATAAAATCAATGCTGGTGAAGCTATAACAACATGGAATGAATTTAAAAAGATAATAAAAGAAGAAAAAAACTTTTATAAATTTATGTTAAAATATCAAAAAGAAATCGATTTTAATAGTGCTTATCACTTTATCGATATGTTAGATTATATCAATGAAAAAACAGTCAGATACTTTATTGAAATTTTTGACTGTATCGAAGATGCTAGCGAAAGAAATACTAACTTTAAAAGAAAGTACTATAAAAGAAATTTTGATACATTAATTCAAACAAATACTTATAAAATATACGCTACAGGATTATTACTTAAATTAGATGATATCAAGCAATTTTTTAACTTTCCACCATCATTTTGGCAGTATATTGATGATAAAATAATTTTTATCGATAGTGAAAAAGAACAAGATAACTCGATATACGGTGTTTTGATGAAATTTGATGATAATTCCTTATTAAAAGATATCAAGATTATCGTTCCTTATATTATCGATTTAGATACAGCATTAATCAATGTTCACGAAATAAAACATGCATATGATCTATACCAATTATTAGGTAGTAAAGTAGAAGATGAAATGTCTTTAGAACTAACCGCTAAAGAGGAAGAAGAAAAGTTTGTTAAAAATTATGTTATGAGCAGATTATAAAACAAATGTAAAGAGAATGTCTTTTAAATGTTAAATAGCTATTACTTATTTACTTATATATAAAAAATTTATATAATCCTTTTAGGAGGAGTTAATCGATCTATAAAACTTTCTATAAGATCGATTATATAAATACAAATATGAATAAAAAAATACCTTTAATAATTAGTATCATCATCGGTTTATTATTAGTATATTTTAGTTACAAAGGACTTAATCTATTTTATTATAACGTCGATAGAATAACTACCCAAGACTTTGAAACATTTGTAAAACAATTTAATATTAGTAATACGCTTACTATTAAACATAAAGATTTACCATCAAACGACTACTTTACCTATAAAAATATTAAAATTAGAAACGATTTTAAAAATTATGTACAATTATCATCTTCAACACAAAATACCTCACCAAAATTAATTTTAAAAGATGAAAAAACAAAGACGACTAAAGCTTTTTGGATGGGAGAAGCTGATACTTTTGTTTATATGCTTAAAACCGATAAAACGATGTTTGGAACTGGTGATAAAAGAATTACTAGTGTGAATTTAAAAGATATGTTAGAAAAGAATAATATTGATAATGATATCGAATTATTTAACTATTTAGCGAAACAAAAATATGTAAAAAATAATATCTTTACTAGTGTTAAAAAAATGAAAGAGGATTACGCTATTCAATTTATGATTTCAGTTATTATGCCAACGATGGATAGTATTACCTTAATAGATGGTGATTTAACAGGTTACATATTTAATTTACCAAACAATATGAAAGAGGTTAGTATTTTAAAAAATGATAAAAGATATTGTTTTGTCTTTATGAATAAAACCGATATGACAGATGAATATTTAAAGAATATTTTAAGTACTATTGTAATCGATTAAACAATATAACTTAGGTTATGTTGTTTTTATCGTTGGTATTCCCTTAAAATTTTAAATAAAGTATGTTACAAAATACTACAAAATTTTATAATTTATGTGGTATAATAACTAGCATATTTAGTTTTAATTTATAAAGAAACTTTAAATTGATAGATAAAAATATTTTAATAAAAAAGATTTATAACAATTAGAAAGTAGGATTAAAGTTGAAAGTAATAACGATTAAACAACCTTGGGCAACGTTGATAGCTAAAGGGTATAAAGAATATGAATTTAGAACTTGGAAAACTAAATATCGTGGTGATATATTGATCCATGCTGGCAAAGCAATTGATAAAGAAGCAATGGAGAGATTCAAATATTTAAATTTAGAATATCCGCTTGGTAAAATAATTGCCAAAGCAACTATTACCGATTGTATATGTGTTGATGAAAAATTCGCTCAAGATTTATATGAAAAAGATCCGGTTGTCTATAAAGTGGCTAAAGACTATATTGATAATGGATATGGTTTTAAACTAGAAAATGTTGAAGAGATAAATCCTATTGAAATAAATGGAAAATTAAGTCTATGGGACTATGATTATAAATAATATGAATTAAAAAGAAGATTAGAAAATGAAATCTTTAAAAAAGATGAAAAATTTTAATAAAATGGTGGTAAAATTTTTGAAAAAGTAATAGATAAAGTAGTCATATCAGCAAAAAATAGTATTTCAAATAGGGAAGATTGGGTTGTTGAAATCAACAAGCCAATAAAAACTGGTAAGGGGAAAATTCAATAACTTATAAAAATGCAAAAATATTAGTATCAAAATTAAGGAGTGAAGATTAGTGATGGAAGAATATTTAGAATTTGCAAAGTATAAATGATGATATAATAACAATGGGAAATTACATAATAAAATCGTTAATACAATTAAAAAATATATTATTGAGGAGTAGATTATGGATAAATATATAATAGTTACAACATTATGTGATAAAGAGGAAATAGTAAATAAAATAATATAAAGTAATGATAAGAAAATAAGACATTAAACCATATATAAGGTTAAAAGAAAGGGAGTGATTTTATGGTGAATAAAAAAGAAAATAAAATAGTGAATAAAGTTTTAAATGATAAATATACTGACAGCATTTTTGAAAACATAAAACATTTAGATGAATATGGAAATGAATATTGGTATGCTAGGGAACTTTCAAAGGCATTAGAATATAGTGATTGGCGCAACTTTTTAAAAGTTTTAAATAAAGCAAAAGTTGCTTGTAAAAACTCAGGATTGAATGCAGATGAACAACTCGTTGAGGTCAACAAGCCAATAAAAACTGGTAAAGGAAAAAAAGAAATAATTAAAGATTATAAACTATCGAGATACATATGCTATCTAATAGTACAAAATGCTGATCCAAGTAAAGATGTAGTTGCCTTAGGACAAACTTACTTTGCTATTCAAACAAGAAAACAAGAAATTACGGAACAAGAATATGAATCTTTATCAGACGATGAAAAAAGGTTTTATCAAAGAAAGTTAACTAGGCAAGGTAATTATACACTCCAAAAAGTAGCTTCATCTGCTGGTGTTAAAAATATGGCAGAATTTCATAATGCAGGATATAGAGGATTATATAATGGAGAAACAGCTGATGATATTTTTAAAAGAAAAAAATTGCGTTATAGAGAAGATATACTAGATAACATGAATGAAGATGAATTAGTGGCTAATCTATTTAGAATAAATCAAACGAAACAAAGATTAATTAAAGATAATGTCCAAGGTGAAAATAATGCCAAGGCTGTTCATTACGAGGTTGGTAAAAAGGTAAGAAAAGCTATTCAAGATATTGGCGGAATGATGCCGAAGAAATGCCGACACCTAAGAAAAGTTTAAAAGAACTTGAAAGAGAAAAGAAACAATTAGAAAATATAGAACAAGAAAAACTTGAAAATGATAAAATACTAAAATAAAAGGAAAGTGATCCAAATGAACGACAATAAAACAAATATAAATTATTATCCTGGTCATATGGCTAAAACAAAAAGACTAATAAAAGAAAATCTAAACTTTATCGATGTCGTATATGAGGTTATCGACTCACGTATGCCATACTCATCTAAAATAAGCGATATCGATAATATCATCAAAGATAAAACCAAAATTTTAGTAATGACCAAATATGATCTATGCGATAAAGTTGAAACCGATAAATGGATTAAATATTATGAAAATCAGGGCTATAAAGTTATCAAATGTAACCTATTAAACGATAACATAAAATCCCTTATCAATCTAACCTTAAACATAACCGATATCAACGAAAAAAGAAAATTAAAAGGTATGAAAGAAAGAAAAATAAGAGTCCTTATTATCGGTATTCCAAACGTAGGTAAATCCACCTTAACCAATAAACTAGTATCCAAAAAAGTAGCGAAAGTCGGTAATACCCCAGGAGTAACTAAAAATTTAAACTGGATTAGAATAAATAACGATATCGAATTATTAGATACCCCAGGAATACTTTGGCCTAAAATCGAAGAAGAACAAGTCGGCCTTAATTTAGCCAGTTTAACCGCTATTAAAGAAGAGGTTCTACCTTTAGAAGATGTTATAAACTATATCATAACAACACTATATAAATACTATCCCAACATCTTAAAAGAAAGGTACGGAGTCGATAATATCGATGACTTTATAGAGGTGCTAGATATAATCGGTAAAAAACGTGGTTGCTTACAAAAAGGAAATATCGTCGATTACGATAAAGTATACAGTATAATTCTAAAAGATATCAAAGATGGTATCATCAAAAATATAACATTCGATCGATATGACGAATTAAAAGGTTAAAATGGATATAAACGTTTTAACACTAGCCTATATCGGTGATAGTGTCTATGAATTATACATAAGAAAATACCTAATCGATCAAGGAATTACTAAAGTTAACAATCTTCAAAAAGAAGCGATTAAATACGTAAGTGCCAAAGGACAAGCTAAATATTTAAAAGAATTAGTAGAAGATAATTTCTTAAACCAAGAAGAATTAGATATTTACTACCGAACTCGTAACCATAAAAGCCATAAAAATAAAACCACCGATATAATTACCTATAAACACGCTAGTGGTCTAGAAGCTGTTATCGGTTACCTTTACTTACAAAAAAAATACGATCGTATTAAACAAATAATGGATAAAATAATAAGCAACTGATATTTTAAATTAATGCTACTTTTGATATAATAAGAATGGAGGTAATATGCAAACGATAATTTTAGATAATTTTGTTTTAGAAAAACTAGATTTAACTAATAACCAACATTTAAATTTAATCTCAGCCTTTGATAGAGATGAAACAGTAAAAAAATATTTATATCCATATAAAAAATCATTCTATGATCTAGTCAGTAAAGGCGTATCAGGTAGTGATATCTTTCATAATTTTTATGTCATACGTAAAGATAACAAAATAGTCGGTTATATCCAAATCGAAGCACCAGGTGAAACCTACTTAAGAGCTGCTTTATTAAAAGAAGAACGTCAAAAAGGTATCATCAGCGAACTTTTAAAAGAATTATCTAAATATTTATTAACGAACTATAAAGAGGTTAACAGTATCAACGCTATCATTAGAAACACTAATCTAGCTAGTATAAACGCCGTTAAAAAAGCTGGCTTTATAAATAGTGATAGCGATAATGAATTTGAAACCTATACCAAAACAAGATAAGGGTGATAATATGTACATATATGGTAGAAACGTTGCAAAAGAATATAGCGACGATGTTTTAGAGGTATATATAAGTGATAATTTTAAAGATCATGATTTAATTAACAAATATCAAAATAAAATAATAAGATTACCTAAATATAAGATGGATAAAATGGTCGATGGAAATCATCAAGGTATTATCCTAAAAGTTAAAGATTACGAATATGCATCATTAGATGAACTGATCGAAGATGATAGTTTAATCGTTATTTTAGACCATATCGAAGATCCTCATAACTTTGGAGCGATCATTAGAACCTGTGAAGCCGCTAAAGTTACCGGTATTATAATTCCTAAAGATAGGAGCGTATCAGTTAATGGTACCGTTTCAAAGGTCAGCGTTGGAACTGTTAGGAATGTTAAAATTGCTATGGTTACCAACTTAGTTAACACTATCAACGAATTAAAAAAGCAAGGCTTTTGGATCGTTGGAACCGATATGGATGGGACCGATTTTAGAGATATAAACTATGATGGTAAAACCGCTATTATCATCGGTAATGAAGCTAAAGGTATGTCTAGATTAGTTAAAGAACAATGTGATTTTATAGCTAGTATCAAGATGAAAGGAACCGTAAATAGTTTAAATGCATCAGTAGCAGCTGGTATCGTTATTTTTGAGGCTACAAAAGGAAGATAAAAATGAATTATGAAGATTACAATGATTACGAACTTTTAAATTATGTTTTAGAAAATAACGAAGATGCTAGCAAGGTGCTATATCAAAAATATGAACCTATCATTAAAAACTTAGCTGGTAAAATGTACGTAAGTTGTAAAAACTATGGAATAGAACTAAGTGACTTGATTCAGGAAGGAATGATCGGATTAGCCAAAGCTATCGATACCTTTAATGATGATAAAGAAACAACTTTTTACACTTACGCTATAACATGTATCAAAAGAAATATGGATGATCTAAGAAAAAATAGTAGTCGATTAAAGCATCAAGCTTTAAATAGTTCAATACCTATCGAAATGGAAAATGCTGATGGGGAAGAGATCAATCTAGAAAATTTCTTAAACTCTAATACCAATAACCCAGAGTCGATGCTATTAACGAAAGAAACCGAAAAGATGCTGATCGATAAAATTTCTAAAAAATTAACACCTTTTGAAAAAGAGGTCTTTCAGTTAAAATATAAACATTACGACTATAAAGAAATCGCTGAAATTTTAAATAAAACCCCTAAACAAGTAGATAATACCTTACAGAGAATAAAAATTAAACTTAGTAATATAATAAAAGAAAAATAAAAAAATTAAAAAAAGTATAAAATAGTGTTTGTTTTTTGAAAAAACTATGCTATAATTGTTGTAATATAAATAGTAGCAGTACTATTTTTATGTGAAGAATAAAAAGGAGATGTTTTGTTATGGAAAACGAACAAATTGTACCAAATGGTAATATTGTAACTAATAGTATTAACGAATTTAATGGAGTTGACGATGCTGATGATTTCTTCTACAAAGAGGGCGAAGAAAATACGAATAACGATTTAACGACAGCTGTCGAGGTCGATCCTAAAATTTTTGAAAATGTCACACCTAGTGAACCATTAGCGGATAATAATGTAAGCACTAGTGAAAGTTTGTCTGGAATTGAACCTATTATTGAGCCTATTAATTTTGATAATTTGAATGCTAATATCGATAATGCAAGTAGCGGTAACGTATCTGATAGTGAAAGTACAAACATTACTGAAGATATAGGAACTGAGAATATAGGCGTAGAAAATATAGGTACTGATAATATAGTTACTGATATCGATCCTTTTAAAATGCCAAATGATGAAGCAACGCTTGAAAATCCAGTTGGTGAGGATATAAGCAGTAGCGATATCGATAAAATGATATCTAACGCTGACGAAAATCCAAAACCACTAGACGATAGTTACGTTTTAGCTAATTTCGACGTTTTATTCGACAGTCTATATAACGACGTAAACGGAGCTAATAACTTTATCTCTGATTTGATCGAACAAAAGAAAAACGTTAACGTTAACGAAGCTAACGTATCAGATATGAAAAACAAACTAGAAAAAGAAAAAGAAGAATTCGATAAATTTGTTGAGACACAAAAGAAAGCTATCGAATTAGAAAAGGCTCAATGTAATGAATACGTAAAAAATCAACGTATCCGTCTACAAAACGAAGAAGAACAATTCAATAACGACTGTGAAGCAACTCGTGCTGAATTAAAATTAGAAGAGGAAAAAATTAAAATCGCTAATGAAAAACTAGACAATGAAAGATCACAATTTGAAAAAACTCGTGAAATCGAAGAAGAAAAAATTCGTACAGATCGCAATAACTTAAATACTGAAAAAGAACAATTTGAAAAAGAAAAAGAAATAGCATTAGAAAGAATTAAACAAGGACAAAAAGAGTTACAATCCCAAAAAGAACAGTTTGCTAAAACTAAAGAATTAGAAGAGAAAAAATTAGAATTAGAGAGTAAAAACTTATCACAAAGTTGTGCTCGCTTTAAAGAATTAGTTTCTCAATTTAATTCTGGGTTCCAACAATTACCTGATAACAGAAATTAGAGGTAATTAAGTTGAAAAAAGTTAATATGGTACCTAAAAAGAAAGAATTGAGAAGAACTAACAATAGCTATGATTTGTTACAGACCGATCCTATCGATATTAGTAGTATCGAAACGACCGACGATATCTTTAATCAGACATTAGATCTATCTAACGTAACCAACGAATACGATAATTCCAAAGATAAACAAGATGACTACGAGTCATTAGATGAAGAGGTTACCGAAGAAGAACAGACTGATTACGAAGATGATGAAGAAGAGATTGAAGAACCTGAAGAGGTAGAAGAATCTGATACTGCTGAACCAGCTAAAAACGATATCGACACCATGTTCGCTATCGCAAGCAATACCGTCATGGAAGCTAAAAATATTTTTAGCAAAAATCATGAGGTAAAAAGACAGATCGATGAAAAAATTAAAGAGTTGGATCAGTTAAAACAAGATCATGAAGCTAAAAAGCAAGCTGATTTTAAAAAGATAAAAGCTTATAAAGAAGAGGTTTATAATAAACTAAAATTAAAAAAAGATGAAATCGAAAAACAAATAGCGAAATTAAAAGATTCACAAACAGAATTAGAAAAAGCTAAAAGAGAATTCGAAGAATATAAAAAGCATGAAATGGATCAAATTCGTCTAATCAAAGCTAAACAAAAGAAGATTATCGATGAAAAGAAAAACGAATTGGATGCCAAAGAACATGATATTAACATGCAAAGAGAAATGATCGAAGAAGATAAAAGACAATTAGAATTAGATCGTATAAAATACGATGCTGATAAAAATGAATTATCTAATAATCTATTAAAATTCAATGAATTAGTAAGCGATTTTACTATAAATATCGATAAATTTAACGATGAAGAAAATCATAAAGATGACTTTACTGATAACGCTAAAGAAGATATTAATGAAACCGAAGAGGCTTTAGTAGAACCACAAGAAAATCAAGAAGAACAAGATAACAACTTAGAAGAACAAACACAAGAACTTGCAACCGATGAAGAATTATATCCAGAGGGAGAACTATAATTTTTATAAAGGATTGTACCTGTAAATTTTGTAAAGGACAATCTTTTTTCATCAAGTTGTAACAAGATAAATAATTGACATTAAATTTTAGTTATGTTAATATATATTTAGTCAAAAATGTTGATCTGGAAAAGTAATATTAAGATTTATTAAGAGAGAGTCCTAGTTGGTGAAAAGGGATAATAATATTAATACGAAAGAACACCAGGGAGTTCTTCTTCTGAAATAGTAGTAGGAAGAAGCGCGATATTGATGCGTTATTCAAAAGAGTGATCATAATAATATGATAATATGGGTGGTACCACGGATTAACAGTTATTCGTCCCTTTGGGATTGATAACTGTTTTAATTTTAGGAGGGAAAAATTATGAAAATAAATAAATATAGAACAAACACATGTGGTGAACTTACTATTAATGACTTAGAAAAAACTGTTGTATTATCAGGTTTTGTAGCAACTATAAGAGACCATGGTGGTGTCATGTTTATAGATTTAAGAGATAGTTTTGGTGTAACTCAAGTGGTAATTCATGATGAAGAAATGTTAAAAAATGTCAGCAAAGAAACCGTTATAAAAGTAACTGGTAAAGTTATAAGAAGAGATGAAGAGACAATTAACCCTAAATTACCAACAGGGGAAATTGAAATACTATGTGATGACTTAGAAATATTATCAAGTAAAGCTCAAGCATTGCCATTTGAAATAGATACTCATCAAGAGATAAACGAAGACGTAAGATTAAAATATCGTTACTTAGATATGCGAACTAAAAAAATAAAAGATAACATAAAACTAAGAAGCGATGTGCTTCACTACATGAGAAATAAAATGTACGATTTAGGATTTACAGAGGTACAAACACCAATCCTTACCGCCTCATCACCAGAGGGCGCTAGAGATTTTGTCGTACCATCAAGAAAATTTAAAGGAAAATTTTATGCCTTACCTCAAGCTCCTCAAATATATAAAGAGCTGTTGATGGTCGGTGGTGTCGATAAATATTTTCAAGTTGCTCCATGTTTCCGTGATGAAGATTCAAGAAAAGACAGAACCTTAGAATTCTATCAATTAGATTTAGAGATGAGCTATGTCACTGAAGAAGACGTTCTAGAAATAGGCGAAGAAATCTTTTACGATGTATTTACTAAATTCAGTGATAAAAAAGTTTCACCTCGACCTTTTAGAAGAATTTCATATAAAGATGCTATGGATAACTATGGAACTGATAAACCTGATTTAAGAAATCCTTTAATCATTAAAGATGCATCAAAAACCTTAAGTGAAACGACCTTTAATCCATTTAAAAACAGTGTCATTAAAGTGATCGTCGTCGATGATATTGGAACTAAACCAAACAGTTGGTTCAATGAAATTGTCGATTATGCTTCTAGTATCGGTATGCCAGGTATCGGTTATGTAACCCTTATGGAAGATGGTAGTTTAAAAGGTCCTATCGATAAATTTTTAAGTGACAAAGAAAGAAAAGCTTTAATCGAAGACTTTAATATGAAAACAAACAGTGTCATGTTCTTTATAGCAAATAAAAAATTAGCGGTCGCTAGAAGATTTGCAGGTCTTATTAGAGATGAATTAGGATCTAAATTAAACATTATCGATCCTAATAAATTAGAACTTTGTATCATCAACGATTTTCCAATGTTTGAATACGATGATAAAACAAAAAAATACGAATTCTGTCATAATCCTTTTTCATTACCTCACGATGGTATTAAAAGTTATGAACAAGAAAACATTGAAGACATTTTAGCATATCAATACGACTTTGTATGTAACGGTAACGAAATGGCTTCAGGAGCGATTAGAAATACCGATTTAGAATCCTTAACCAAAGGTTTTGAAATAGTAGGGTATAGTAAAGAAGAGGTCGAAAAAAGATTTAGTAGTTTATTTACAGCCTTTAAATACGGTGTTCCACCACATGGAGGAATGGCGCCAGGTATCGATAGAATTTTAATGCTTATCAAAGATGAACCAAATTTAAGAGAGGTTCAAGCTTTCCCAGTAAGTTCATCAGGTATGGATCAAATGATGGGTTCACCAAGTATCTTAGATGATGAACAATTAGAAGAACTTGGAATAGAAATTGTAAAGGAGGATCAATATGAATAAAAAATTTACAAAAGAAATGGTCGATGACTATGCTGATAAATTGTTGATCGGTTTAACTGACGAAGAAAATAAAATGGTTTTAGATGAATTTGAAATCATCGATGAAACAATTAATACCATCAATGAAATCGAGGGTATAAAAGATGTTGAACCTATGACACATACATTAGATGACTTTGCATACGAATTAAGAGAAGATATCGTTGAAACGTCTTGTGATATCGATGATATATTATCTAACTGTGATTTACATAACGATAGAGAAATAGAAGTACCAAAGGTGGTGGGTTAATAATGAAATGGATGAATAAAAGTATTGAAGAATTACATGATCTATTAGTAGATAAAAAAGTAACAAGCAAAGAACTAATCGAAGAATCGTTAAAATTATCTCACGAATTACAAGATAAATGTAATGCTTTTGTTACGATCTTAGATGATGCTAAAGAAACTGAGGTAACAGATAACTTATTATCCGGTATTCCATATGGATTAAAAGATAATTATTCAACTAAAGGTATCCTATCAACCGGATCTAGCAACACCCTTAAAGATTACGTACCATTTTTTGATGCAACAGCGGTTTCTAATTTAAAAGCAGCTGGTGCTGTTTGTGTAAATAAGACAGTTATGGACGAGTTTGGTATGGGTGGAACAGGTACGACAGGACATACTGGTATTGTAAGAAATCCATGGGATCAAACTAGAATGTGTGCCGGTTCATCAGCTGGTTCAGCAGCCGCCGTAGCGTATGGTGTTTATCCATGTGCAACTGGATCTGATACTGGTGATTCTATTAGAAAACCAGCCGCTTACTGTGGTATAGTAGGTTATAAACCAACTTACGGAATGATATCAAGATACGGATTATTTCCATTCGCTTCTAGTCTAGATCACTGTGGTGTTTTAACCCGTAATGTTAAAGATGCAGCGATCGTCGTCGATAATATGAAAGGTATCGATAAAAACGATATGACTACTTGGGATTCTAGTAACATTAATTTATATGGTTCACTAAATGGTGAGGTAAAAGGTAAAAAACTATGTTACATTAAAGAAATATGTGATATAGATAATTATGAAAATCCAAACGAAGAATTAAAACAACATTTAAGTAATTTTATGAAGACGATTGAAAAAGCTAAAGAACTTGGTATCGAGGTAGTAGAGGAAAGTATCGATCAAACTTTGCTTAACGCCCTAGCAGCTGTTTACGTTGTAATATCATGTGCTGAAGCGACCTCTAATATGTCTAATTTAACCGGTATTATCTTTGGACCAAGAGGTGAGGGTGATAACTATATCGATATGATGAAAGATCATCGAACTAAAGGTTTTTCACCACTTATTAAAAGAAGATTTGTCATCGGTTCATACGTTCTTCAATCAGAAAATCAAGAAAGATATTTTAGAAATGCTCAAAGAGTAAGACGTCTATTAGTCGATAAATGGAAAGAACTATTTAAAAAATACGATGCAGTTATTCTTCCAGTTGGAAGCGGTCCAGCTAAAAAGTTAGATGGTTCTAAAGATATTTTAAGTAAGGAAACAAAAGTGTTAGAAGAACACTTACAAATCGGTAATTTTGGTGGTTTTCCATCAATTACTATTCCAAATGGTTTTATAGATGGTATGCCAGTAGCTTGTAATATAACTGGTAACTGTTATGATGATAGTAACGTTCTTAATATTGCCTACGCTCTAGAAAGTACAATGCCATATAAAAACCAAATCGCAGGAGGTGAAAAGAATGAGTAAATATAAAGCATTAATCGGTTTAGAGATGCACTGTGAAATAAGTGAAACTAATACTAAAGCTTTCTCATCAGCCGCTAACGCTTATTCATCGCTTCCAAATAGCAACATAAGACCGCTTGATATGGGTTTTCCAGGAACGCTACCTGTAGTTAATAAAGAAGCTGTTAAAATGGCTTTAATGACTAGTATCGTATTAAATTGTTCACAACCAAAATACATGTATTTTGAAAGAAAAAATTATTATTATCCTGATATGCCTAAGAATTATCAAATAACGCAAGAAACAAAACCAATACCTGTTGGTATTTACGGTAAAGTTACCTTTGAATGTAATGGTGAAGATAAGACAATCAGAATTAATAATATCCATTTAGAAGAAGATGCAGCATCCCTAGACCATTTATTTGATACATCTGTTATCAATTATAATCGAGCTGGAGTACCACTTTTAGAATTAGTAACCGAACCTGATTTTCATTCCGCTGAAGAAGCTGTAGCTTTTCTAGAACATATGAGGAGTGTCTACCGTTATTTAGACATATCCGAAGCTGATAGCAAAAAAGGTCAAGTAAGATGCGATGTCAACGTTTCAATAATGGATGAAGATTTAGATGAAAACGATCCAAACAACTGGGGTACTAAAATCGAAATCAAAAACGTCAATTCTTTTGGTGGCGTTAAAGATGCTATTAATTATGAAATTAAAAGACAAACAAAATTAAAAGAAACAAATAAATACGATGAAATGGAACAACAAACTAGAAGATGGGATGAAGAAACAGGTACGACTATATACATGCGTTCAAAAGTAAATGCTATCGATTATAAATACTTTGTTGATCCAAATATTCCTAAATTTAAAATAACTGATGAATGGTTAGAAGAGATAAGAAAAAGTATACCAATGTTAGCATATGATCGAAAGAAAAAATATATCGAAGAATACAACTTAAGTAGTTACGATGCTGGTATCTTAGTTAAAGAAAAAGCTATCAGTGATTACTTTGAAGAATGTGTAAAGATTAAAACTGATATAAAACAAGCTGCTAACTGGATAAATGGTATGATATTAAGCTATCTAAATGCTAATGAAATGTCGATTAAAGATTTCTTTATGACACCAGAAATGTTAAAAGAATTAATCGAATTAATCGATTCTAAAGCGATATCTAGTAAACAAGGTAAAGATGTTTTCGCTAAATGTTTAAGCGATCAAAAAACACCAAAACAAGTCGTAAAAGATGAGGGTATGATGCAGATAACCGATGAAGCAGCCATTATGGAAATTATAAAAGAGGTTATCGATGAAAATATGGATCAAGCTAAAACATATAATCCTCAATATCCAAAAATACTTGATTATTTCATCGGTCAAGTTATGAAAAAAAGTAGGGGAAAAGCTAATCCAGCCGTCGCTAATAAATTAATGAAAGAAGAGCTTGAAAAACTTGTAAGTTAAAAGATTTCTACGGAAATCTTTTTTTAAGTACCTTATTTTGAAATTTTTTAATTATAATGATAAAAAAATTTAATTTATGTATTGTGAAAATATACCATATAATGTTATAATTAATATGCAATCTTAAGATTGCATTGTAACATTTAACTTTGCTGTGTATGTCACCCACAGCAAATATTTATTTTGGAAATAGTTTCTATTATAGAACTATTTTTATTTTGCAATAAATGTTATAATATCTAGTAGATAAATATTAATTTGAATTAAGAAGTGATTTAATATGAAATATAGAAATGAAATAGTGATTACTTTAATAATGACTATATTAGTATTGTTTTTAAGATGGATGAATATATTACAAATAGAAAATAATTTAGGTAAGCCATTGATAACGGTATGTTTAATTATAATTTGTAGTCTTATTTCTATATTATTTCAAAACGATATAGATAAAAATCACAATAAATATAATCTTAATTACAAAAATATAGATATATTAAAGTATATATGTGCCATTTTAATTATTATTTTACATTTGCGGCCTTTTCAAAATTTTTCAGATGAATTAGATCTTGCGTTTAATAATATAATAACCAGAATATGTGTTCCCATGTTTTTTCTAATAACTGGCTATTTTGTAGCTAAAAAAGAAAAAGATAGTCCGAACTATATAAAGAATTACATTAAAAAAATAATACCTTTATATTTAGTATGGAGTGCCATATATATACCTGTGATTGTAGGATATGCATTATCAAATATATCAACAATAAATAGTTATTTGTCTAGTATAGCAATACCTTTATATTTTTTTATACCATTTATTTTAATCATTATACCTATTGTTTTAATAATTGCTCTTATTTATACGGGTGTTTATTATCACTTATGGTATTTTCCGGCGTTAATTTGCTCCTTAATTGTGTTATCCAAATGGAAGAAAAAATTTAATATCAAAATTTTACTAGCAATTTCATTTATTTTATTGCTATTTGGTGCTACTGAAACATATTACGGAGTATTGCCTTTTAATATACAACGATTAATATCGTTTTATTACAATATATTTTTTACTACTAGGAATTTTTTGTTTTTTGGTTTGTTTTATGTGGTACTTGGATATTTTATGGGTTTAAAAAAAGATCTTTATTCAAAATATTGTTTCGAAAAATTAGTTGTTTGTATTTTCTTTTTAATATTTGAAGCAGTTATATTACATGATATGCATAGATTAAATAGTAACATATTATTATCATGTGTACCTTTGACATATTATTTATTTATATCTACTATTTATTTAAGCAATAATTTAAAAATGAGTTTTCAATTTAGAGACTTATCAAAATATTATTATTTTATACATCCAATGATTATCTTTGTTATTTCAATATTATTTAAAAAAATTAGTAATTATCCAGACATTAATATTTTAGTAGTATTGATAATAACGCATATTATCTCAATAATAATTATTAAATTAAAGGAAAAAAATAAAAAGTTAATTATTTAACAATTTACAATTTATATGAGTAAAAAAAGAAATGTTAGGATATTTTTACATTATGTTAATTGAATTTGATAGTTTATCATAGCAAAATATATTAATTTGTTAATTGGAGGTAATTGTATGAAAACAAATAAAACTTTATCTATTGCTATAATAGTAGTAAACGTTATGGGGCTTTTATGTTTAATCTATTTTGCTATTTTATATTTAACACATGATACCTTTATTTATAATCCTGATGCCATGTTACCAATCGAAACTTGGGATAGAGCAGGTATGACTTTAACTATAGGTTTTATACCTTTGTTGATAGCTAATATATTTGCATTTTTGTATATATTAAAAGATAAAATTAAAAAGTCATTAAGACTATTATTCTTTATTCCAAGTTTAATATGTTTAGTTTTAGTTATAAGTTATTGGTTTATATGAAAGTAATAGTTATTTAGAGGTAAATACTTGCTTTATTCAGGAAAACTCATTGGAAGAAATAGCAAAAAATAAATATGCAGATGACTACGATAAAGAAGATAAATTAAATGTAAGATAAATAGTAATTTGAAAGTGAGTTGATATAATGGCTACAACAAAAGAGTATAAAGATTTTGTATTAGAACAATTAAATTTATTAGATAACATTACTTGTAAACCAATGATGGGAGAATATTTACTTTATTACAATAATATTTTATTTGGTGGTATATATGATGATAGATTACTTGTTAAAATAGTTGATACAAATAAAAAGTATGATATGAATGAACAGACACCTTATGAAAGTGCTAAACCTATGTATTTAGTTGATGATATAGATAATAAAGAATTCTTAAAAGAAATTGTTATTGAAACTTGTAAAGGCTTACCAATAAAAAAGTAAAGAGGTTTAGATTATATGAATAAAGAAATATTATTATCAAATATTGATAAAATTCATACTACTGAAATGGGTATTGATAGAATCAAAAAAATCTAAAATTAGATACAAATGCTGTAGTAGAGTATTGTAAAAATAAAGTTTTAGATAAAAATTGTAATATATATAAACAAGGAAAGAATTGGTATTGTGAAATTGAAAATATAATAATAACTATTAACTCATATAGCTATACAATTATAACAGCACATACCAAAAGATAAATTACAATTTTTAGAAATGTTAGGATATTTTTACATTATGTTAATTGAATTTGATAGTTTATCATAGCAACATATATTAAAATGTTATTGGATGGTGATTGTATATGACTATAGGTGAAAAGATTATTGAAAAAAGAAAAAAATTAAACTATTCACAAGAAAAACTTTCTGATATTTTAGGAATAACAAGACAAACATTATCCAATTGGGAAAGTAATATAACTAGTCCTGATTTAAGACAATCAAAAAAGTTGTGTGAAATTTTTGAGATATCTATGGATGAACTTGTAGGTAATGATATTAATAGCATATTGATAAAAAGGACCTCTTATCTTGAAAAAAATTTTCATGGAATACATGATTTGTTAAAATTAACTATAATAGTTGTTGGGAGTTTTATGTTAATAGTTATACTACTTTTATTGTTTTTATATTTTGGATAAGGAGGGCAAGAAAAATGTTAAATCCATTAGTGTTATTCTTATACTTAATTATTGCTGTCATCGTTTCAGTAGTATTGTATTTTATTATTAAGTTGGCAGTTAAATCGGCAATAAATGAAATAAATAATGAAAAAAAATGCTAATATTTTAGGAAATTAATTATAGTGTGTATAAGTAAGATTATCAAAAAATTGATAGTCTTTTTGGATAATAAAAAAAAGCTAAGTAAAACTTAGCTAATAATCAATCTTTAATTTTATTATAGATATCTTCAACTTTTAATAGTTCTTGATTATCTTTATAATATGGTTTTAAATGTAGGTGAAAATGTTTAATTTCTTGTATATCACCATTATTTTGAATTAAGGTTAACCCATCAATATTTAATTTTTCTTCCAATAATTTTTTCATTTTTTTAGCAGTTTCCATAATATGATTTAATGTATCTAAATCAATGTCATCCAAATCTTTAAAATGTTTCTTAGGTACAATTAGAGAATGACCATTACTATCAGGGTTAACATCTAAAAATACCTTTACAATATCATCTTCATATATTGTATAAGAATTAATACTACCTTGAGCAATTTTACAAAATAAACAATCCATATCTTTTACCTCCTATAATAAAATTATAACAAAAAATTGAGCTTAACTCAATTTAATCGTGAATATCTGCGAATATTCTATCTATATATTGATAAAATTGTTAAAAAATATACAAAAATTAAATAAAAAATGATAAAATGGTTAATGGAGATGATTAAATGCATACATTAAAAATAGAGCATTTAGATGTTAGTATAAATGATAAAAAAATATTAAAAGATTTTAATTTAACAATAAATAGTGGTGAAATCCATGCTATCATGGGACCAAACGGTATAGGAAAAAGTACCTTAACTAAAGTCATCATGGGGAGTAGTGACTATAAAGTAGAAAAAGGAAAAATCACCTATGATAATAAAGATATCTTAAGCTTAAAAACCGATGAGAGAGCTAGAATGGGTTTATTTCTAGCAATGCAGTCACCAAGTGAAATAGAGGGTGTATCTAATGCCGACTTTCTAAAGACAGCCGTATCATCAAAAGAAGATAACTTTAAACTACTACCATTTATTAAAGAACTAGAAGCTAACTACAACAATCTAAATATGGATAAACAGATGATCCATCGCTCCTTAAATGTCGGCTATAGCGGTGGTGAAAAAAAGAAAAACGAGATAATTCAGCTAAAGATGCTAAAACCTAGTTTCATCATGCTAGACGAAATCGATTCCGGCCTTGATGTCGATAGTTTAAAACTAGTTGGCGAGCAAATAATGGATTACTATAAAAAAAATGATAGCGCTATCTTATTAATTACTCACTATCAAAGACTACTTGATTATATCAAACCCGATTACGTACATATAATAAGTGAGGGAACAGTAATTAAAAGTGGCGATAGCACCTTAGTTCAATTAATCGAAGAAAAAGGATACGACTATTTCAAGGATGGTACTAATGAATAAGATAGTTGTTAAAAATGACCAAATAGAACTACTAGAAACTGACGATTTAATTGTCGTTTCACTAGCTGGCGATGAATTAAATCAGGCCGTAACAAATTTAAACATTAAAATAAAACAGAATACGACTATCGATATCGACTATGATAACAATACCAAATTGAATGTTAAAATAGAGGTATTAGAAAATGTCGAAGCAGTTATCAACGAAATAAAAAAAGAAGAAAATACCAAAGTTCAAAATAAATATTATCTAGAAAAAAATAGTACCTTAACCATCAATAAATTTTGTGATAGCTTAAAAACTAACGAACTAGATATCATATGCTTAAAAGGCGAAAAAGCTTCGATAAATTATAATTTTAAAGTTATAAGCAAAGATACGAATATTTATAACATAATGGTTTATCATTTTAATCATAACACTAATTCCAATATCATCAATAAAGGCGTCTCTATTTTAAATGGTGATTTGACATTCAACGTAACAAGTATCGTCTATAAAGGTATCAAAGGATGTAACGTAAGTCAAAATAACCGTATCATCAACACAAACGATAACCTATCAAGAATTAATCCCGTTTTGTTAATCGATGAAGAAGACGTATCCGCTAATCACTCAGCCTATATCGGAAAATTCAAAGAAGACGATATTTTCTATCTACAAAGTAGAGGAATAACTAAAGAAGATGCTATCAACCTTTTAATAAGAGGTTTCTTACATGACAACAACGAAGAAGTAAATAAAATAATAGATGAGTACTGGGGGTGAATAAATGTTTCGCGATGATTTTAATATTTTAAAAGATGACCTTATCTATTTTGATAGTGGGGCTACAACTTTAAAACCAAAAGTTCTTTCAGCTTCTACTATAGAGTACTATGATAAATATTCCGCTAATGCCCATAGAGGTGACTATAAACTAAGTTACTATGTCGATAAAAAAATCGATGAGACTAGAGATTTAATTAAAGAACTAATTAATGCCAAAAGTAAAAAAGAGATTATCTTTACTAACAATGCAACCGATTCCTTAAACAAAATTATTTTTGGATACTATAAAAACATTTTAAAAAAAGACGACGAAGTTATTCTAACTAAAAGTGAACACGCTTCTAACTTGTTACCTTGGTTTGAATTAAAAGATGAAATAGGTATAAAAATAAAATATATCGACCTTACTGACGACTATAAAGTTACCTTAGATAATTTAAAAAAATGTGTAACATCTAACACAAAAGTTGTCAGTCTAGCTCACGTTACTAACGTTATCGGCGACGTCAGACCAATTAAAGAAATAAGCGATTACGTTCATAAATACAATATCGATTTAGTAGTAGATGGAGCTCAATCTGTACCTCATTTAAAAGTAGACGTTCAAGAATTAGATATCGACTTTCTAGCTTTCTCAGCGCATAAAATGTATGGTCCTACTGGTATTGGCATATTATACGGTAAAGAAAAACTATTAAATAACATTAAACCTATCATCTTCGGTGGGGGAATGAATGCTAGTTTTACTAGTGATGGCGTTAGAATATATAGTGACATACCAACATTACTAGAAGCCGGTACCCCTAATATAGCTGGTATCTTCGGCTTTAATGGGGTTTTAAAATATTTAGATAAAATAGGTATCGACACCATTCATAATTATGAAAGTGAACTTAAAGATTACGCTATTAAAAGACTTAAAGAAATAGATAAGATAATCATCTATAATGAAACTAGCGAGGGAGCTGTCATAGCTATCAACTATGAAAACGTCTTCGCTCAGGATTTAGCCGTCTACCTAGATAAGTATAATATTTGTGTTCGAGCTGGTAATCACTGCGCTAAAATATTAAAAGAAGAACTAGGTATTAAAAATACCGTTAGAATAAGTTTTGGCATGTATAATACCAAAGAAGAAATCGATAAACTTATCGATGTTCTTAAAAATCCTAATTTAATGAACGAAATAATATAAGAGCTTTAAAAGCTCTTTTGCTTGTATTTAAGTATATAAAATGTTAAAATAAAACATAAGGTGATAGTGTGAAACAAGAAAATATCAGAAACTTTTCTATTATAGCTCATATAGACCACGGTAAAAGTACTTTAGCGGACCGTATTTTAGAAGCGACAGGTGCTATAACCGATAGAGAAAAACAGGACCAAATGCTAGATAGTATGGACCTAGAAAGAGAAAGAGGTATAACGATTAAACTTAATACCGTAAGTTTAAAATATAAATTTAGAGGGGACGAATATACTTTAAATTTAATCGATACACCAGGTCATGTCGATTTTTCTTATGAGGTATCTAGGAGTTTAGCTGCTTGTGAGGGAGCGATACTAGTTGTCGATGCTGCTCAAGGTATCGAAGCTCAGACGCTCGCTAATCTATATTTAGCCTTAGATAATAATTTAAAAATTATCCCTGTTATCAATAAAATCGATTTACCTAATGCCGATATAGAGAAAGTTACTAATGAACTAGTTGATACTTTAGGTTTTGACAAAGAAGAGATTATTTTAACGAGTGCTAAATTAGGAACGGGTATTGATGAACTATTAGAAGCTATTGTCGATCGTATACCAGCACCTAGTCAAAAAAATCATCAATTACAAGCTTTAATCTTCGATAGTTTCTTCGATATATATCGCGGTATCGTTATCTTAATTAGAGTAGTAAATGGCAAAGTTAAAATTAAAGATAAAATTAAAATGAAAGCAACTAATGCTGTTTATGAGGTTACAGAACTTGGTATTCATAATCCTCATGAGGTAAAAAAACAGGAATTATCTGCTGGTGAGGTAGGTTATTTATGTGCATCTATCAAATCGATATCCGATGTAAAAGTCGGTGATACTATTATCATGGATGGGGAAGATACACCTTCTTTAGAGGGGTATAAACCGATGAAACCGATGGTCTTTTGTGGACTTTACCCAACTGAATCCAGCAAATTCCCAGAACTTAGAGAAGCTTTAGAAAAATTAAAACTTAATGATGCTTCTTTAGAATTTACTCCTGAAACATCAACATCGTTAGGTTTTGGTTTTCGGTGTGGTTTTTTAGGATTATTACATATGGATATAATTGAAGAGCGGGTAACTAGAGAATTTGGCATCGATTTAATTGCAACTAGTCCATCGGTTATCTACGATGTTATTTTAACCGATAAAACCCATCTTTATATCGATAGTCCATCTAAATTACCTGATAGAACCCTTATAAGCGATATTAAGGAACCTTATATTACGACTAATATTTTTGTACCGAGCGAATATATAGGTCCGATAATGGAGTTATGTCAAGATAAAAGAGGAAACTACGTCAATATGGAATATTTAAGTAGTGAACGTGTCAATATTCACTACGATATTCCTCTTTCAGAAATTGTCTACGATTTCTTTGATAGATTAAAATCTTGTACGAAAGGTTACGCTTCCTTTGATTACGAACTATCAGGTTATAAAAGTAGCGACTTAGTTAAAATGGACGTCTTATTAAATGGTGAGGTTGTCGATGCTTTAAGTTTAATCGTCCACCGTAGTGAAGCTTATAGTCGAGGTAAATCTATCGTCGAAAACTTAAAAAAATTAATACCTAGACAACAGTTTGAGGTACCTATTCAAGCAGCTATCGGTTCTAAGATTATCGCTAGAGAGACGATTAAAGCCGTAAGAAAAAATGTTCTAGCGAAATGCTATGGTGGTGACGTTTCAAGAAAAAGAAAGTTACTAGAAAAACAAAAAGAGGGTAAGAAAAGAATGAAGATGGTAGGTAGTGTTGAAATACCACAGGAAGCTTTCTTATCAGTTCTTAAGATGGATAAAGAATAAAAAAAGTATGGTTATACTTTTTTTAGTTAAGAGGGACTTTTTCAATTAAAAGTCTCTTTTTTATAAGATCATCGATAGTAACTTTTTTGGATGTAATAGCGTCTTTTAAAGTTATTTCTTCGTTACTTTCAAATTTTATCTTGATCGTATTTGACTCATAACATGGTAGGATATATTGGTATTCATCATCTCGATATATCTCTTCGCCAACATTTCGACAAGTCTCATCATCGTATACGATCGTAAAGTCATTTTTACCGTTATCGTGTTCTTTAAAAAGCGAAATAACTTCCCATCTTTTCATCGAATTTCTATCGTATTTAACGACCTTATGGAGTAGTGATAAATATTCCGTAACCGTGCCATCATAATATTCATAAGTAGTCGTCTTTAAAATGATGATAGGCTTTTTTTCAAAGTATGATAAATATTTTGAACTTATCAGTGATACTAGTACTAGAATAACCAATATTTCTAGGGTAATAACAATTCCCTTTTTAAATTTTTTCATATCTTTATCCTTTCTTAACATATTATCTATACATCATCATCTATTAAAATTGTATCGATAATTTTATAATATTACAAGCTAAAATGTCAAAAAAATTAAAAAAATGTCAAAGAGGCATAAATTATTGAAATATCATCCAAATTTTTGATATAATTTAATAGTAAACAAAGGAGGCTTAAATATGACAAAATACGTTTACTTATTTAAAGAAGGTAACGCTAGTATGAGAAACCTATTAGGTGGTAAAGGTGCCAATTTAGCTGAAATGACTAATATCGGTCTACCAGTACCTCAAGGTTTTACTATCACTACTGAAGCTTGTACTAAGTACTATGAAGATGGAAGAGAAATAAATGATGAGATTAAATCACAAATTGATGAACACATCATTAAAATGGAAGAGATTACCGGTAAAAAATTCGGTGATAAAGAAAATCCTCTTTTAGTTTCAGTTAGAAGCGGTGCTAGAGCTAGTATGCCAGGTATGATGGATACTATCTTAAATCTTGGTTTAAATGAAGAGGTTGTAGAGGTTTTAGCGACTAAATCAAATAATCCAAGATGGGCATGGGACTGTTATCGAAGATTTATTCAAATGTACTCAGATGTTGTTATGGAGGTAGGAAAAAAATACTTTGAACAATTAATCGATGAAATGAAAGATAAAAAAGGTGTTAAACAAGACGTTGAACTAGATGCTGATGATCTAAAGGAATTAGCTAGACAATTTAAAGAAGAATACAAAAACAAGATTGGTAGTGATTTCCCAGATGACCCTAAAGAACAATTGATGGGTGCTATTAAGGCTGTATTCAGATCATGGGATAATCCAAGAGCTAACGTCTATCGAAGAGATAACGATATTCCTTATTCTTGGGGAACGGCTGTTAACGTTCAATCGATGGCCTTTGGTAACATGGGTGATGACTGTGGTACCGGTGTAGCCTTTACTCGTGACCCAGCTACTGGTGAAAAAGGTCTATTTGGTGAATTTTTAACTAATGCTCAAGGTGAAGATGTCGTTGCTGGTGTTCGTACGCCAATGAAGATTACTGAGATGGCTGATAAGTTCCCAGAAGCATTTAAAGAGTTCCAAAATGTTTGTAAAACTTTAGAGGAACATTATAGAGATATGCAAGATATGGAATTTACTGTTGAGCATGGAAAACTTTATATGTTACAAACGAGAAATGGTAAAAGAACAGCTAAGGCGGCTTTAAAAATAGCTTGTGATTTAGTTGATGAGGGTATGCGTACGGAAGAAGAAGCTGTAGCTATGATAGACCCTAGAAACTTAGATACTTTACTCCATCCACAATTTGATGATGAGGCATTAAAGGCTGCTAAACCTATCGGTAAAGGTCTTGGAGCTTCTCCAGGGGCTGCTTGTGGTAAGGTTGTCTTTACAGCTGCTGATGCTGAAGCTCAAGGAATCGGTGGTAAAGGTGACAAGGTTGTCTTAGTTAGATTAGAGACATCACCAGAAGATATTACCGGTATGAAAGCTAGTCAAGGTATCTTAACTGTTCGTGGTGGTATGACTAGCCATGCAGCTGTCGTAGCTCGTGGTATGGGTACTTGTTGTGTATCTGGTTGTGGCGATATCGTCATGAACGAAGCCGATAAAACTTTCACTTTAGGTGGTAAGACTTATCATGAGGGCGATATCATTTCTATCGATGGTACAACTGGTAACATTTACGATGGTGAAATTAAGACAGTCGATGCTAAAATCGCTGGTGAATTCGGTCGTGTTATGAGTTGGGCTGACAAGTATCGTAAGTTAGGTGTTAGAACTAATGCTGATAATCCAAGAGATACTAAGAAAGCTCTAGAATTAGGTGCTGAGGGAATTGGATTATGTCGTACTGAGCACATGTTCTTTGAAGAAGATAGAATTCCAGCTATTAGAAAGATGATTTTATCTGAAACAGTTGAAGATAGAGAAAAAGCTTTAGAAACCCTTATTCCATTTCAAAAAGGTGATTTTAAAGCTATGTATAAGGAATTAAAAGGTCTACCTATGACAGTACGTTATTTAGACCCACCATTACATGAATTCTTACCTAAAGAGGAAGCTGACATTGCTAGTTTAGCTAAGGATATGGGTGTAACAGTTGAACATTTGAAAGCTAAGTGTGACGAATTACATGAATTCAACCCAATGATGGGACACCGTGGTTGTCGTTTAGCGGTTACTTATCCTGAGATAGCTAGAATGCAAACTAGAGCTTTAATGGAAGCTGCTATCGAGGTTAAAGAGGAAGATGGATACGACATCGTACCAGAAATTATGATACCACTTGTTGGTGAGGTTAAAGAGTTAAAATTTGTAAAAGATGTCGTAATTGAGACAGCTGAGTTAGTAAAGAAAGAAAAGAATTCTGATATGGAATATCATATTGGAACGATGATTGAAATACCTCGTGCTGCTATAACAGCTGATGAGATTGCTAAAGAGGCTGAATTCTTCTCATTTGGAACTAACGATTTAACACAAATGACATTTGGTTTCTCAAGAGACGATGCCGGTAAGTTCTTAGGTTCTTATTATGAAAATAAAATTTATGAGCAAGATCCATTTGCTAAGTTAGATCAAACAGGTGTAGGACAACTTGTTAAGATGGCTGCTGAAAAAGGTAAAGCTACAAGACCTAATATTAAGTTAGGAATATGTGGTGAACATGGAGGAGACCCAAGCTCTGTTGAATTTTGTCATAATATAGGTCTTACTTATGTATCTTGTTCTCCATTTAGAGTTCCAATTGCTAGATTAGCTGCTGCTCAAGCTGCAATCAAAGAGGGAATGAATAAGTAATAAAAGATTAAGGCTAAGATTTAAAAATCTTAGTCTTTTCTTGTTAAAATTTATATTTTTCCGACAATTTAAGAAGATTAAAAAAAGGGATAAATGATTTTTTAATTCAATCTAAATAAATTATGATAATGGTGTTTTAGTTTTTGGTCTTAAAAAATATTTAATGTAAATATATATGAATATTCTAAATAGTTTATAGCAACAAATATAATGACTTAAATGTTGTGTAAATTTTAATAGTAAATAATTGATTTTTTGTAATAGGTTATATAATCGTCAAATATATTGAAACTTGAATTTACTTTTTCATTTCACAAATTAAGCAAAAGTCAAAAATAATAAAAAAGTCATAAAAATTATTGACTTAATTTATATAAGTATGGTATATTATAAATCGGGTAGTGCCTAGGAAACTTTTGAAGCTCTAGGTCATTCAGAGCCTAGTTTTAATAGCTAGGTTTTATTTTTCTAATCATTAAAATGAGTAGTTTGACATAGATATAATTTTGTGATATATTATCTATGCAAGGAAAAAATGTTAAATCATTTTTGCAAGGGGTCTATTTTAAGATAGAGCCCTATTTTTCTGCAATAAATTTTAGTAATATAAGTCAAAATCAAAGATGGAATGAATAAGTAATTATTAACGATACAATAAAAGTATAAAAATAATAATTATTTTAAAGTTTTTGAATATAGTATTAATGTATACTATTTGACATTTTCATAAAAATATAGTACATTTATATTGCACTTGAGAAAGTGTGAAAATGTTTTTCGCTTCTGGATGGTGCGAATAATAAATGATTTCAGGCGACAATGTTTTTCGCTTCCAGGTGGTGCGAATAATAAATGATCCTGGTTGAAAATGTAGAAAAATTTCATCGTAAGATGGAGTTTTCTTTTGTTTTATGGTATACTTTTTATGGAGTTGCTGTTGATGGAGTCCCACTAAGAGTTCCAACAGATTTGCAAAACGAAATTAAAAGTTTATTCAAAAATATGATAGAGTTAAAAAAGAGAGGCACAAATTTATTTTTCACAGATATAGACAAACTAAAAGAAAAAATGTTAGAAGAAATATAGTAAATTGAAATTAAGTAACTAAAAAAATAATTATATAAATTCAAATTAGACTAAGATTTTAAAAATCTTGGTCTTTTCTTGACAAAATCACTTTATTCTAATATAATACTAGCCAATATTTTTATATATGTAAGTTGAGGTGGTCAAAATGGATATAAAGTATTATGAAGAATTAATAAAAAATATGAACAATGCAGAAAAAGAAGCAATTGATGAAGAAAAAGAATCAATCGATGAAGAAACGGTTTGGAATTATATAAAGGTAATAGAATCCGGCGGAGAATTTTTCTCTGGTTCTGATAAGGCTAGGAGTTTTCTTGATTATATTTCATTAAATGATAAACAATTAGAATTTATTATGAATAAGGACTCAATTTCATTACATAAAATGTTATGTTATTCTAAACCTTTATATTTAGGTAATAATGAAAGATATAATAAGATTTATTTTCCTATCAATAACTTTCCAATAATAAGAATAATGGATTATTGTTTAAAACATGGTTATTTTGAACATTTTAGTGTTTGTACAGAAAGATTAGAAGCTTGGGCAATGGACGCTTACTGGAATGCTCGTCATGATTTGATAGAAGAAACTATAAATAATTATCGTAATAATCCAGATTTCTTCTTTATGTTTGATAATGTAAAAGCATCTATTGTTAAAAAATACATAACTTTAAGTGATATACCTAACTTAACTTATAGAACCGCTAAAATGTTAATATCAAAAAATATACTTCCAGAATATTTTATAAATACAGATGAATTCCTTAGTGTATTTAAGACTTTCACTTTTGAGGAACAAATATACATAACCGAATTATTAGTTGGATATGAGTTTGATTCAGCAATTATTACTAAATTACATTCATTATTTAATAAAGAAGATATAGAAAAAATAGAAGATAGAAAAGAATGGGAATTATTATTAAATATCTTTGAAATATCACCTTATTATTTAACAAGAATAACCGACCAAATTAAACGTTCATCATATTTTAAAAAATTTAATGTTGAAAAAAGTGAATTTTGGTTATTTGTGACTGAATTATTAACTGGTGACGGATTAAAACATATCGATAGGATAGATGACAATTTATACGCAAAACTAATGGATCTTTATCAAAAGTGTTATAACTATGCTACTGAATCTATTGTTTCTTCATTATATCCTTTAAGTGAATTAAAAGACGATATTACATATATAGATAAAGATAAATATAATCTTTTATGTCGTGTTCAAACCCTTTTTGATTTAGACGATTTAGATGAATCATTTAGAAAAAGAACATTCTGTGGATTTAGTGTTTTAAATCAAGATAATTTTTCACACTATCCAGGAGGGCTTGTGTATGGTTATTATTCTAAATTAACACCAGATATGATTGCACATATCTTCCCAACTGATTCACTAAGTGCTTCATGGGCTTTATATAAAAAAGATTTATCATTGAAAATCAATATGTTGTTAGATATAGATGATTTGAATGCAATGACGTATGAAAATAAAACTTACAATCAATTATGTATAAGAACTAAAACTAATGATAACGAAATACTAAGAGAAGATGCCATTATTTGCTTTGATAATGTAGATGATTATGCCTTATGGTATCAAGAAAAACATAATAGCAAAATTTTAGTATTAAGAAGAAATGAAAATACTATTGAGTATAATGAAGACATTTATTCTGATCTTCAATAAATTATTTGATAAATTTTATAATAGGGTATAAAAAAAACTAACAAAATCAGTTAGTTTTTTTAGATTAATCTTTAGGCATTTCCTTAATTGCTAGAGAAGCTGCTATACTACCATCACTAACAGCTGTTGTAAGTTGTCTTAAATATTTTACTCTAGTATCACCAGCTACATATATCATAGGTGTTTTAGTATGCACACCATCACTAGAAATAATATATCCCTTATCGTTTAAATCAACAACATTTTTAAACATTTCGTTTTTAGGTTCTTGACCTATGGCAATAAATAATCCATCCACATCTAAATTTGTAGTATTATCTAAATTATCTTTAATCGTTATTTTATTAAGCTTATCCGTTCCCTCTAATGAGGTAATAGTTGAATTTAAAATTATTTCAACATTTTCTTTAGCTTGTAATTCTTCTAGATATTTTTGTTCACCTTTAAACTCACTATTTCGATGGATTAAATATACTTTACTAGCTAGTGAAGATAAATATATTGCATCTTCAAAAGCTGTATTACCACCACCATTGACAGCGACAATTTTATCCTTATAGAAATTACCATCACAAGTAGCACAATAAGATACACCTTTACCAACAAATTCGCGTTCATTTTTAATATTTAATTTTCGATTAACAGAACCAGTTGCAATGATTATCGCCTTAGCTTTATATTTATTTTTATTCGTTATAACTGTTTTATCATCTTCAATTTTAACAGCTGTTTCAAATTTAACCTCAGCACCTTGTTTTAAAGCTTGATTATATAAATTGGTAGCGAAATCAAAACCGGATATTACCTCAATACCAGGGTAATTTTCGATTTTGCTAGCATTAATAATTTGACCACCATAACATTTAGCCTCTAATACTAAGACTTTTTTGTTCGCTCTTCTTGCATATAGAGCACTAGTAAGTCCAGCTGGACCAGCACCAATTATAATTATATCGTACATTTAATCACCTACTTTAATAATTTTACAATATTTTTATTCATAATGCTATATTTTATTCCAAACTTTTTTAATTGTAAAATTTTATTATATTTTTATTCAATTTTTTGAATGAATATTTGATAATATATTTTTTATACATAATTTAGTTACTGAAATTTTAATATCAATTTAAAAAGAAAAGGGGGTTTAAAAAAATAAAAAAATGTGAATATATTATTTGTATTCTACATTTTTTATTTTTTTTATCATTATGATAGTAGTGATAAATATTAAATTTTTTTAACTAATTTTTTATTGTCTTTATAATTTAGTTTATACCACTCGATAAATTCATCAGTTGCATTTGTATGATTATCAGGTCTATTATTTCTTTCTTCATCCGTCATTTCAGCTAGCGTTTTATGACAGTTATTCGGTATAAATACAAACCATAAATTTGATTTAGCTCTTTTTATTTGCTCACCCTTTATTTCATATGAAAGACTACCTTTGCTCACTCCAAAAAATTGAAAATAGTCATTACCATCAAAGAATGTTAGACAATCTAGAAAATAACAATTTCTATTTTTAACATTTTTCATCGTTTCTAATAATTCTTCAACATTAGAAGCAACACCGCTTCTTTTAACAAAGGCACCAGGATATCCAGGATTGTTAGGGTAGTCTTCTATATAAAAACCAGAGTCTGCTACAAATACTGGAGTACCTAACATATCATAAGCTTGTCGAGCTTTTTCTTTTGATATGAATTTTATATCATTGACATTAGGTTCAACTAGATCACATTTAAAATAATCTATTTCAATACCAGCTTTTTCAAATTTTTCTTTTACAGATATATATTTACCATAATTACCAGTTATATAAGTTAAGTTTTCCATATTACATTTCTCCTTTATATTTATATAATCTTTTTACTACATTTGGGTTATATTCAGGCATCGTTAAATCGATTTCTTTATCATCGGCTATTTTTTTAGATAAATAATACATTTGTAATGCTAAATAATATTCTTTCCAAAATAAACTTTCATCTTCATCTAAAGTGTTAAATAAGAAAATATTATCATACTCTTGTTTTAAAATTGATAATAATTCATCATCTAATCCTTTCATTTGATGCGCTAAATAGATAATAGGACTTGTTTGATTTTGAAATATTAAATTGCTTCTACCATGACAAAATGAACCTTTATCATGAGTAACAACACTAGATGTTCCTGTTTCTATCATATTAGACTCTAAAATAGCAGAGGAACAAGCTGTATCGTAACCTGACATTATTTGGATTAAATTTGTATCTTTAAAATTAAAATCAAGATTATCAATTTTTGTTCTACTTTTTTCAATTAATTGTTTTAATTTATCATTTATTTTTATTAAATCTTTTGGATAAAATTCAACTTTTTTAGGTTCAACTTTTTGAGTTTCTTTCAATATACTTAATTCTAAAATCATCAACATTGGAGCAAGGGTAGGAATTATTGAAACAAAACTTTTTTCTCTTTCCTCATATTTGCCACAGCTCCAATGAATAGTATCAAATAGTGGTACGTATTCACTTTTAAAATAACCTGGTGTAAGTTTGTAATCCTCCTCCTGTTCTTCATATTCACTGGTAATTAAGTAACTGTTACCATGAAAACTCCTTAACATTTCTAATAATCCATTGGATTTGCCACTACTTGATAGTGCAATTAGACTTTTAAACTGATTAATATTTTTTTTATAGAAATAATCTCTTGGCTCGATTACCTCGCATATTGTTCCTCTAGATTCTAAAAACATTTTAAGGTAATAGGCGGCAGCTTTAGAGCCTCCAGTAGCGACAATCAATGTAGGAACGTCTCTAAATAAATAATCTGCTTGTCTACTAAACTGAAAGATCGTACATTGATATGGATCATTTACTTGCATTAGCCTTTCTTCTAATTTAGAAAAATTAATTTCTGCATTTTCGGTATTTACGTGTTTCATCATAAAAAATCTCTCCTTTACTAGTTATAGAATAACAGAAGAAGAGGCAATATTTATGTCAGTTATAAAAATTTTCTAACATTTTGATCGATTTAATTCTATTTATATAAAAATGTCTTATTTCTTCTTTCACTTCACAGTAGGCGGCAACGCCCCATTCATTACCTAAAACGATTAAATCATATGGGTGAATAGTTCTTTTTGATAGTTCTTTTAAATCTTTAGAATAGTATTCTATAAAACATTTTCTTTTTTCCTTTATAGCCCGATTTATTAAGTTAAAGAAATCTTTATTTTTAAGATTGATAGTATTTGGTGTAATAAATCTTTTAGGAACATTAATATTTTGATTTAAAACATATCCGCCATAAGGACCTTTAATAGTATCGATATAAATACCAGCTTTTTCTAGTTCATCTTTATAAACACGTACCATTCTAGGTGATATTTCAAGTTTGACGGCTAATTCATGAATACTGTATTTTCGACCTGAACTTAAATATTCAAGCATGGTAAGAACGTTGCTGATTTTAGACATATTACACCTCCAGAATAATGTATATTATATACGAAATAAAAAAATTTATCAATGATTTAAAATTTTGATAATAATTAAAATTGTGCTATAATAATTTGCAGGAGGTTTTATTATGATTAAAAAAAGAGAAAATATAGACGAAACAATGATGAAAAAATTTATTGAGTCATGTGTTGAAAAAGAAAAATATAGAACAGAAAAAATTAAAGATATGATGACTAATCCAGATTATTTTGAATGGCTTAACGAATTCACTCAAGATAAAAAAGGTTTTTCTGATGATACTTGGTTATATTTTCCAAATGAAATAAAGGATTCTGATAAAGAAAATGTGGAAGAGTTACATTTATTCTATGATGGAATTGATAAATACGCTAGCGCTAATTATATTTATCCAGTAGATTGTGAATATGGTAATTTCTATAAAATTAGATTAGATGAAATAGGTTTTGAAATTGGTGTTTTAAGTGGTCAAGGAGTAGTATTTTTCTGTAAGAAAGTTCCAGTAGAAAATGAACAAGAATTTATTGACTTTAATGATATCATGACTGGTAAAAAACAAGAAGAGGTTGACCGAATTGATGCAAGTTTAGATTTCTTATCAGAGATGGTTTTAGCTACTTATGAAAGTGGTGTACCAATTGAAGCAATAGCTAATAAGTTAGATAGTGTAGTAAAAGAATTAGCAGTCAAAGATGAAGATAAAGCTAAAACATTGATAAAAAAATAAAATACAATGTTTTGTTATAATTAATTTTTAAGTAAAAAACTAAGATTACTTGGTTTTTTAATTTTTAATTAAAAGTGGTTAAAAGTATTCCATTTTAATTAAAAAAACTGTATGATAATATTTAAGGAGAGATTATTAATGAAAAAAATTGATACTAATGGATTTAATAAAACATTAGAACATAGTTATAGAATTAAAAGGGAACATGAAATAGCAGAATTTAAAGAGGCAATTAAAGAAAGGGGAATTCTTCCTATTTTAAGAGAAGAAAAACTCTTTATTTATAAGATATCTAAAACAGAAATTCTTTCAGAATTAATCACTGCTTATAAAGATAACATGTCTGAGACATATAACGTAGTAGTTTTAAATGATGAAAAATTCAAATCAGATCTTTGTAAATCAAGTTATTTGCCTTTTTTTAGAAATATGCTTAATTATAGACCATCGACACCTGAAGAAATTTGGGAAAAATTTAATTTGAATAACGAACAAAGTAGAAAAGATTTTATCGAACAAAATGCTAGGGAGATTGAAATTCAGATTACTATGTCTGACCTAACATATTTAAAAGGTTACAGAAAAGAAAAGATTGGGGAAATTGTAAAGAGAATATCACATGATTATGTTACTTGTATATTTAAAAGAGATTCAAAATTGTCAGCTATAATTGATTTTATAGGTACCAAAAATTATTTTGATCTTGATTTTATTGCTTCTAAAGCAGTTGAATTTTTATCTTCAAATAGGGTAGCTTTCGCTAGCGGTTCTACTATTCTTAAGGATGAACGAATGGCTATTGATAGAATGCCGTTTACAGATAAAGAAAAGTCTATGTCTGAGGATGAAAAACTTATAATTCTTAAGGATATAAAAGATGCTTTTAATATAGAGTGTGTATACTGTGAAGAGGTTGATAAAATATCCGATAGTCAACTTGAAAGCATGTTAGGAACTAGTTCTAGAGAAAATGTTATAGATTTTTCAAAACATAATACGGATATATTAGATAATAGTGATTTTTCACCTATATATAATGAAATTATGTCTAATGTTTCTAAAACTTTGAAGAAACAAAAATAGTATAGATGATATTATTGTTCAAAATACATTAATATCTTTTTTTATGCATGATATAACTTGATTTTAACAAGTAAAATAATAAAAAACTAACATTTTTGTTAGTTTTATTAATCCCGAAATAAATTTTCGAGAAATAATCAAATTTGGAGGGCCTAGTCGGATTTGAACCAACGATCAGGGAGTTGCAGTCCCACGCCTTACCACTTGGCTATAGACCC
>CANRCZ010000014.1 GCA_947629265.1 uncultured Bacilli bacterium
ATATTATTAGTAGATAACCCCCCCCCAAGCCTTATTTTTTCTTTCATTTTTCTTATCTCCTTTTCTTTATTTTACATATCAATTATACTAGATTTATACTATATTTTCAATACTGTTTTTTTATATTCAAATCTTTAAACTTGTAACAATCAATAGCTGAATTAGTTGGTTTATCAGTAAATACGATTTTGGTGTAAACACCAAAATCATAATTTTTATCGGAAATTCCAACATAAGCATCTTCATTAAATTCAACGCTACCTATATTATCCAAGACTTAATCCTTTTATTGTGCATTTTTATATAATAGTTTATTACCATCTTTTGTTTATTTTCTCCTATATAATCTTTTTTTGTCTTCTGTTAATTCCGTTTTTTTGTTTGTATATTGAAACCTGTTTGTCATAATGATACAACTTTATATTTGAAATTTACATTTTGTACTATTAAACAACAAGCATATCTGCTTAATTTGTAGTCAATTACTGGTTTAGTTGAAACTACAGTATTTACAATTTTGGTGTTTACACCTAAATTGTAACCAATGTCGTTATTGCTTTGTGAACAAGCTATTTGAGTTCTTTCAATTACTACTTGAAAATATCGCCATTCTTTGTATCCAAGTATTTGTTGCAACTCTATCGATTTCCAATGCTCATTTCCATTATTATCGATATATTTAATATTTTCATAAAAAAAATTCTAATGTTATATTTAAACACTAGAATTTATAATGTTTTATATATTTATTTCATTTCAACAAGTTGCCATGCTTCTTTATTTCCTACTTGGTCTGGTCCTTTTCCAGTGGTTAGGACGGTAGATTTAAGAACTACAACGGGCCGAAAGCCATACGAGTAACCGCCGCTGCTGCCGTAGATGCCGCCATCCTTATACACGTAAACCAAATAGTTTTCAGTACTACTATATTGAGCTGCCAACCAATATTCTGCCCCGGTTTTTCGTAATGTGTCACTAGCATCGGTAATATTTTCAATCTCAGTTTTAGTCATGGCATGAGCTGATTGGGCATATGCGGAATTTACGTACGTACTTTGAGCTCTTGCATCTAACCTATTCATACTGTCACTTGTACTAATTCCGTGGTAGTAACATTCGGGTTGGCCGGCATGCACGATAGTTACGGTTTTGGTATCTTTATTTACATTAAGTACACGCCAACCTTTTAATGTAGTAGAATTGGCACTTTTGCTTCCACAATAAGCTACGCTGTTACCTTTATTTACATTTGCGTCATTTCCGCCAAATTCTCCTTTGATTGATGGTTTATCAGTAGCGGCACCCCATTTACCAGCATCATACGCTACGTAGTCTCCAACAGCTATTTCACTATCAGCCAAATATACTCCTTTTATTACATTTACTGGTACTATTACCTGTTTTCCGTTTGTTGCTGATCCTATCAATTTTGTTGTTCCTACTTTTACACCTGTTACTGTTTTACCACTTATACTTACAATTCCAGTATTTTCACTTGTCCATGTCAATGTTGCACTTTTCAAAGTCGATAATTCTGTTGTTTTCGCTGTTGATCCCATTGCATTTATCATACTAGTTAACAAATTATCAATAGTTGTTTCATATATATCCGTATTTTCTGTATAACTTACTCCTATAGTTCTTTCTGCTAATTCAATATTAAAGTTACCACTCTTTTGATCAACCTTAACAATTAAATCATCTAATACTTCTTTCACACTTTTAGTTTCACCATTTCTAGTGTAACTTACACTTTCACTTGTATATTGACTTACACCATATGTTATACCATTAGTTACCACTAATAGTATTAATATTATTAGTAGATAACCCCCCCCCAAGCCTTATTTTTTCTTTCATTTTTCTTATCTCCTTTTCTTTATTTTACATTTTAATTATACTAAATTTATACTATATTTTCAATCATTAAAAAGAAAAAAGCTGTAAATCAGCTTTTAACATTATTTAATTTATAGTTATGCAAGTATCCATGCATTTGTATTTCCTACTTGGTCTGTTCCCTTACCTGTTGTTAAGACTGTAGATTTTAGAACTACAACTGGACGGAAACCCATTGAACCACCACCACTACTGCTGTGGATGCTACCGTCAATTCCCATGTAAAATAGGTCAGTACTAGTACTTTTAGCTGCCAACCAATACTGCGTACCAGTTTTTCTTAAATCTTTAGTAGTAGAGCCTTCATTACCAGTAATTGCTTTGGCTTCATTATAATCAAGAACATGAGCTGATTCTGCATATGAATTCATATATGCTTTCGCACGTTCATTTAATTTAGTTACACTTTCACTTGGATTAGTCCCTCCATGATAGTAACATTCTGGGTGGCCAGCATGTACAATAGTTACAATATGATTAGTTTTATCTATTGAAAGTACACGCCAACCTTTCAAACTTGTTGACCCAGTTCCAGGAGGACAAGTTACACTGGCACCTTTATTTGTATTTGCAACGTTTCCTCCAAATCCACCTTGACTTGTTGGTTGACCAGTAGCCAAACCCCATGTTCCAGCATCATACGCTACGTAGTCTCCGACTTGTGCCTTAGCTGATAAGTAATCAACACCCATATTTTCATAGTATGTTACTTTCTTCTCTAACTCATCAACTTTAGATGATTTAGTTATCAATTCATCCAAAGCTTGCTTTACACTTTTTGTTTCACCATTTCTAGTGTAGCTCACACCATCGCTAGTTAATTGACTAGCTCCATATGTTATACCATTAGTTACCACTAATAGTATTAATATTATTAGTAGATAACCCCCCCCCAAGCCTTATTTTCTCTTTCATTTTTCTTATCTCCTTTTCTTTATTTTACATCTCAATTATACTAAATTTATACTGCATTTTCAATACTGTTTTTACACATTAAAAAAGATAACTTGTTAGTTATCAATTTTATGCTTTTGGTTCTACTAATGTCCAAGCATTTTGATTTCCTACTTTATCTTGACCTTTTCCAGTTGTTATAATGTTAGCTTTTAACTCTATTAGTGGACGATAACCTCGTAAACCAGTACCTACTCCACTAGAACTACCATTATAAGCCATATAATAAGTTCTACCAGCTGTTATATCAGCAGAATAGTATTCAGAACCAATATTTTTTAAATCACTTGGTGAAGCAATAGAGTCAATATCTTCTGATTTTATAGCTCGACCTGATGTAGCATATGTTGAAACGACATATTCTTTTGCACGATTATTTAAAGCTTCAATACTTAAAGTTTCATTGGTACTATCTCCTTGATAATAATAACATTCTGGTTGACCAGCATGGATTAGAGTTACGGTTTTAGTACTTGTATCTTTTTTAAGTACACGCCATCCCTTTAAGCTTGGTGCTAAATCTTCTTTACATGCGACACTCATATTTTTACTATTTCCTAATGTATAACCACCGAAATTACCATGAATTGATGGTTTATCAGCCGATACAGTCCAATTATTAGCATCATACGCTACGTAATCACCAATATTTACTACGTCTGATAGATAAGCATTAACATTTATTTTAACTGTTGCACTATGTTCATTTGTAGTTTTAGCTGTTATCGTAACAGTTCCTACACCAGTTGCCGTAACCAAACCATTTCCATCTACTTTAGCGATACTATCATCACCACTAATCCATTTAACTGTTTTATCAGTTACGTTATCTGGTTCAATAGTTGCATTTAGCTGTAAAGTCTCATCTTTCATTAGCGTCGTTTCCTTTTTATCTATTGTTATACTTTCAGCATAAATATCTTTATTTTTACCATCTATTGTATAGTTTTTTCCATCATAATTAACTACATAACCATCTAATACTAATGTTGCACTTGATATATTTCTTTTACCATCGATCGATATTTCACCACTACTTGGTTTTGTTCCCTTTAATTCTACTAAGTCATTTAATTCTATTACATCGTATGTTTCACCGAATTCTAATTTTTTTGAACTACTATCTAATTCACTAGTAACTATATAAGTTTCTACAGCTTTAAGATAATTTGTAGCACTAGCTTTCGCTGCTTCTTTATTAGCTTTATTAATTAAGTTTAACACGATTGGTGTTGCAATTAAGGCTATGATTGCTAATATTACAATTACGGCTAATAATTCGATTAGTGTAAATCCCTTTTTAATAATCTAACCTCCTTTTTATCATTATCATTTATTTTATATTTCAATTGTACAATAATTATATTATGTATTCAAGTACAAATTTTTAACTTTACATAACAAAAAAAGAGCCTAAGCTCTTATCCATTAATTTGTTTAGCTACCTCATCAGCAAAGTTTTCATTTCTCTTTTCCATACCTTCGCCGACCTCGTATCTAATCATATCTAAGACTTTACCACCATTGTTAGCAACGAATGTTTTAACGTTAACATCTGAGTCTTTAACAAATGGTTGTTCTTCTAAACAGATCTCTTCATAGAATTTTCTAATTCTACCCTCGACCATCTTTTCAGCGATTTCAGCTGGTTTTCCCTCATTGATAGCTTGTTCTTTTAAAACAGCTCTTTCTTTATCTAATTCTTCTTGAGGTACATCTTCTTTTTTAACATATTTAGGTCTCATAGCTGCTGCATGCATAGAAACGTCTTTAGCGATTTCTTCGCTAGCATCTCCTACAACTGTTAAAACAGCGATTTTACCACCCATATGAATATATGAACCAAATGATTCATTATCGTTTTTAGTTAATTTAGTATATCTACGAAAACTTAATTTTTCACCAATTTTAGCGGTTTTACTAACGATTAAATCTTCGATAGTACCATCTTCTACTTTAAGGTTTAAAACGCTTTCGTTAGTACCATCAGTTTCGTTATCTAAAATAGCATTTAAAATAGTAGATACTAAACTTTTAAATTCTTCGTTTTTAGCTACAAAATCAGTTTCAGAATTTACCTCGACGATGGCAGCTTTATTACCTTTAATTAAAATGTCAGCTAATCCCTCGGCAGCAATTCTATCAGCTTTCTTTTGAGCTTTAGAAATACCTTTTTCTCTTAACCAATCAACTGCAGAATCGATATTACCATTAGTTTCTTCTAATGCTTTTTTACAATCTAACATACCTGCTCCAGTCATTTCTCTTAAGTCTTTTACTAAGCTTGCACTTACCATAAACTAGCCTCCTTTATTTTAAGGCATCAACAAGTTCAGCTTTTTTCATTGTTGAATATCCTTTTATTTCTTTTTCTTTTGCTAAATCTCTTAATTCAGCGACAGTCATTTTAGTTAAATCAGTATTGGCTTCTTCTTTTTCTACTTTTTTAACCTCTTTTTCGACTTTTTCATTAGCTTTTTTAAAATCATCTTTTTTGTATTCTTTCTTAGGGTTACGATCTTCTTTTTTCTTTATTGTTTGTAAAGCTTTTTCCATGATATTATCATTTTTTTCATCTTCTTTTACATAGTCGACGATCTTTCCACCGTTAGCTTCAACGATAGCATTTGCCATAACACCAGTAATTAATTTAACAGCTCTAATAGCATCGTCATTACCTGGAATTACATAATCAACCATATCTGGATCGCAGTTAGTATCGACGATACCAAATACTGGAATATTTAACTTTCTAGCTTCTTTGATAGCGATTTCTTCAGCTGATGGATCAACTATGTATAAAGCAGCTGGTAATTTAGTCATCTGTCTAATACCACATAATATCTTGTTAAGTTTATCGTATTCCTTTTTAATTTTGATGACCTCTTTTTTAGGAAGCAAATCGAATGTTCCATCTTCTTCCATTTTTTCAATTTCTTCTAGTCTTTTAACTCTTCTTCTGATTGTTCTAAAGTTTGTTAAAGTACCACCTAACCATCTTTCAGCTACATAGTAAGAATCGCTTCTTTTAGCTTCTTCAACGATAGCTTCACTAGCTTGTTTTCTAGTTCCAACGAAAAGTACTTTACCTCCCTCAGATGCAATTTTCTTTAAAGCTTCATAAGCTTCTTCTATCTTTTTAGCGGTTTTTTGTAAATCGATAATATAGATATCATCTCTCGCTGTAAAGATATACTCTTTCATTTTTGGGTTCCATCTTTTGGTTTGATGACCAAAGTGAACACCAGTCTCTAATAAATAACTCATTGACACTACTGTCATTTTCATTCCTCCTTTTGTTATTCCTCCATTATCTCAACTTTTAATTACCACCCTAAGGCACTAGGTATTAAAATCAATAATGTGTGTATTTGAAAAAGCCATGTGTATTATACCATATTATTATATGTTTATTCAAGTAAATTATTTTATTTTTTGGTATTTTGTGGTATACTAACTAGTACGAGGTGAAAACGTGATTTTAAAGGAATTAACAAATGAAGAGTTCAAAAACTTTACTGACACTTTTTACATAAAATCGATTTATCAAACAGTTGAATATGCTTTTGTTATGGGTAATCAAGGTTTTGATTGTATCTTTTTAGGTCTATGTGATAATAATACTATCGTAGCTGCTTCTTTATTTTTAATTGATAAGAATAAAAAATACAAATTTGCATATTCGCCTAGGGGTTTTTTAATTGATTACAATAACAAAAAGCTAGTGGAACTTTATACTAAGGAAATTAAAAAATATTTTAATAAAAATCAAATTATGGCGGTTAAATTAGATCCTTATATCATCAGAACAACTTATGATTTAAGGTATGATTTAGCGACTAAAAATCAAAATTATGATGATATGTTTAATTTCTTTAAGAAATTAGGTTATAAACATTTAGGTTACAATAATTATTTTGAAGCTATTAAACCTAGGTTTGAGGCGGTTATCGATTTAAGTGTTCCATATTATGTTCTATTTAAAAATATCAATAAACAATTTAGAACGAAGATAAGAGGTGCTGAAAGAAATGGTGTTAAGGTTTATAAGGGTGATATCAGTAACTTAAATCTTCTATATTTACAGACTAAGAAAAAGTACCCTAGAAATTTAAAGTATTTTGAGGATGTTTATAAATATTGGAGCAATTATGATAATGTTGAGTTTTTCTATACTAAGTTGGATACAAAGCATTATTTAGCGGTAAGTCAAAAGCTATTAAGAGAACAAGAATCGATCGTTAATAAGTTAAATATCGAGATTAGAAATTCTAACAAGATGAATAATAAGAAAGTAATCAATAAAAAGATGGAAGCTGATCGTTTGGTTGAGAAATATCGTAATCAGATGATTAAGGCTACTAAGTTGCTTACTGAATATCCTGATGGTATAGTAACGTCATCGGCTTTGATAGTTAAAAATAATGATGAGGTTAATTTATTGATGGATGGGTATGATCCTAAGTTTAAGATATTAAATTCTAAGCATTTATTAATTTGGAAATTATGTGAAAGGTATTCTAAGTTAGGTTTTAAGAAATTTAATTTAGGTGGTCTATCTAATATTAATTTAAAGGATAATCGTTATAAGGGATTAAATGATTTTAAGTTAAAGTTTAATTCTTTGGTTATTGAGTATATGGGTGATTTAGAATTGATTACAAGCAACAAATTATATTTCTTGTATAAAAATGCTAATATATTAAAAAAATAACTCGTGGAAGCGAGTTTTTTAGTCGAAATCTTTTACCACTTTTAAGGCATTTAAGATATCTTGTTCAAAAATGGTATTTTTTGAAAGTGGTATGTAATATTTTTCGGTTTCTTCGATATATTTATGTCTAAATCTTTTATCGGTATAAATAGAGTCTAATAGGTTATGAAAACGATCAGCTAATTTAACTGGTAATGCTAGATCATTATTTTTTATTCTTTTAACGTAGTCATCCATATTATAGTTTTTTTCTTTGGTGAGCAAAATAACAGCTTCTAGTACTTTATCGTTAGTTAATGATAGTATTTCTTGTTCAGTACCATCGGTATCTTCTAGGATATCATGTAGTAAAGCTACGTACTGATAATCGACTGGATAACCTTTTTGTTTTATAACGTCTTTAACTGATATTGAGTGGGTAATAGAGGGTGCACCGTTTTTTCTAGTTTGTCCTTTATATTTATTTTCGATATATTTTAATATTTCAAACATCCTTATCACCTACTATATAAATCCATAATTATTATATCCGTAATGCTAAAAATAATCAATACATATGTAAAAAAAACTCATTAAATGATTGAGCTACTTATAAGTTTAAAGTGTTCATTCATAAATTGAGTTTTTTATTATTTGGCTGGTGTTAGAGATATGTCAAAGTTGTTAAATTGATAAATAGAGAAACTTTTACCAGTTGCATCACCTCTATCCGTATTAAATGATACTTGTTCTAACACCTTATTTTTGGGTTTGATAAGTATTATATATGTTGGATAGTTTCCTTTACCGCTAGCACCACCAGTTATTATGTTGTTTGATTCTGGAAAAAAATAATCTCCGATAGTATTACTACCATATACAACTAATGGTTCAATATAATCTTTATCTACAGCTTCTTTTATGGTTAACTCTTTATCATTGTCTTTGAATTTTATCTTTAAATTAGATATCTCACTATAACCACCACAACTTGCAAAGTAAAAATTTAATTTAATCCATTTATTATTATCAGCTGTTATTTTTATAGTATTTGATTCTTTAAAATCACCAGAATATAGTGTTTTTATATCAGAATTATTAAATGGTTGTAAACATTGAACGTATTTATAATTTCCTTTTTTATCATAAAATTTATAATTCGATGTTGTACACCACATTCCCAATTCTTTTGTTGGCTCGTTCGTTGTATACAATTTTAAATTTTCAATTGTATCTAATGTTGGAATATTTTCTCCATATGATTTTACCAATTCTGGCATTTTACTTTTTAATAAAGTTTTTACTTTAAGAGTTTTACTTTTTTCTAAACTATTTGTTAGTTTCATGATATATGCATCACTATTTCCAAAGTTAAAATCTTCAAAGTCACCATTAGTTGAAAAACTCGTTCCTGATATGATAAAACCATCATCTGTCGCACTTATAGATTTTACCTCGTCATGATTAAATCCACCTATGGCTGTTTTCTTTTTTACAGTACCTGATAAATCATATTCAACTACTATTCCTGTTGCATATCCAGCGTTGGAATTACTAACACCACTCATATCATAATCGTTTGATTTACTATACCCTACAACATAAACTTTATCATTTTTAACTATTATATTATTAAAACAATCCTCATCACTGCCACCAAAATTTTTGGCCCACATAATTGGTAGTATACCTTTTTCTTCTGGAGTTTTGTTAAATTTTACTATATATGAATCGACTCTACCACCATAATATTTTAGTCCATTGACATCGGCTTCTCCCCCAAAACCTACGGCTATATAACCATCTTCTACCTCTACTATTGAAGAGAACCTCACACTAGTTTTTGAATCTAATATTCCTTGATTTATGATGCTACCATCATTAGGGGATATTTCAATAATACTCCCTTTAGTATCAAGAGCTGCTAATAATATGTTACCATTATTTAACTTTTTCAAATCAAAAGCATTTGAATAAACGGTTAAATATTCTTTATGCCATACATGTTTAAAATTACTATCGTATTTAGATACATAGGCAAAATTTGCACCACTTTCATCTTCATAGGGTTTTCTTCCACTTAAAGATACATAATATGCTTCACCGTTTTTAATAATTCTATTTGAAGCTAAATATTCATTATTTTCTGATAAAGAAGATGCTAAAATTTCTTTTTTTATTTGTTGACCTTTTTTATTGTATTGAACGATAAACACTGATACAGAATTATTCTCACTTAGATCTCCATCTTTAGACATTCCATATCCCAATACAGTGTATTTGTCATCTTCTTCTATTACATCGGTAAAGTAGTCAGCATCGCTACCACCAAAGTTATGTTCCCATTCAATATTACCATCTTTATCGTATTTTACGATAATGGCATCTTCTTTTATATCTGAGCCTTTATTTGATAACCCATTTATTTTACTTGAATTACTTGATCCTACGGCTATATATCCTTTATCACTAGTTTGAATTACTCTATCAAAACTATCTAGATAGTTTCCACCATAATTTACATATGTTGAGGCTACCTCTAAAGCATGTCCGCCTCCACAGTCTAAATATGCTGTGTATTCATATGTATTTGTTTTTTCTACTTTTACATATCCATCACATGTTTCATTACCGTATGGATTTCTTACCTTTTTTAAATATCCGTTTTCTAAGCTACTTAGCATTATGTATTCATGTTCATTAGTTTTTAAATTAAAATCTGCTGTATGATCTAACACATATGCTTCAGCGGCATGTTCCATGTTTTTCTTTACAATCTCTAAAGATTGATCTTTACTTTTATTTATTAGCTTCAATACTTGTGGTACTGCTATTAATGCTATAACAGCTAGTATAACAATTACCGCTAACAATTCTATTAATGTAAAACCTTTTTTCTTCATATATCTCATCCTCCAAATATAATTTGTACACTGGTACTGTACAATTATAATTAAATTATAACATTAAAATTGTACCTTGTAAAGGTACAATTAATACATTTAAAAATTTTTAATGTTACTATTTTTATATTAAAAAGAGGGGATAAGATATGAAGATAATAGTTAATAATCACTCAGTAGGTGAAACAATAAAATTTATAAGACAATGGACTGAAACGTCACAAACCAAATTTGGAAAAAAAATAAATTTAAGTCGTAGCGCTATTGCAAAAATAGAGGGTGATATAAATACTATCACCTTAAACAAACTAATGGAAATTGCTAAAAACGAGGGTTTAATCGTTACAATCGAAAAAAAATAGGAACTTAATCCTATTTTTATTATTCAATAATTTCTGAAACGTTACCAGCACCAACTGTTCTACCACCCTCACGAATAGAGAACTTAGTTCCATTTTCGATAGCGATAGGAGCAATTAATTCAACTGTCATTTCAACATTATCTCCAGGCATTACCATTTCAACACCAGCAGGTAGTTCGATAACTCCTGTAACGTCTGTTGTTCTGAAATAGAATTGTGGACGGTAATTTGAGAAGAATGGTGTATGACGTCCACCCTCTTCTTTGCTAAGTACATAAACTTGAGCTTTGAATTTCTTATGAGGTGTAACTGAACCTGGTTTAGCTAAAACTTGACCACGTTCTACGTCTTCACGTGAAATACCACGTAATAAGATACCAGCGTTATCTCCACATTCAGCGTAATCTAATTGTTTACGGAACATTTCGATACCAGTAACTACTGATTTTTGAGTATCTTTAAGACCAACGATTTCAACCTCTTCGTTAAGTTTTAATTGACCTCTTTCAACACGTCCTGTAACAACAGTTCCACGACCTGTGATTGTAAATACGTCTTCGATTGGCATTAAGAATGGTTTATCTGTATCACGAGATGGAGTTTCAATCCAAGTATCAACAGCATTCATTAATTCCATAATGTTATCAACGTATTTAGGATCTCCCTCAAGAGCTTTTAATGCAGATCCACGGATGATTGGAGTATTATCTCCATCGTATCCATATTCAGTTAATAATTCACGAATTTCCATTTCAACAAGTTCTAACAATTCAGGATCGTCAACCATGTCACATTTATTCATGAATACAACCATACGAGGAACACCAACTTGACGTGAAAGTAAGATGTGTTCACGAGTTTGGGCCATAGGTCCATCAGTTGCAGCAATAACTAAGATTGCTCCATCCATTTGTGCTGCACCAGTAATCATGTTTTTTACATAGTCAGCATGCCCAGGACAGTCAACGTGTGCATAGTGTCTGTTTTCTGTTTCATATTCGATATGAGCAGTATTGATAGTTATACCACGTTCTCTTTCTTCTGGGGCTTTATCGATATTAGCAAAATCAACTTGTTCATTTCCTGCGATTTTTTCAGATAAAACTTTAGAAATAGCAGCTGTTAAAGTTGTTTTACCATGGTCTACGTGTCCAATAGTACCAATGTTAACATGTGGTTTTGAACGGTCGTATTTTTGTTTTGCCATAATTTATTCCTCCTCTAATTTGTTTATACAATATTAATTGTATCTAATTAATTGGAAAATATCAAGTATTTTTGATTAATTTCCACCATTTTTCTTGATAATTTCTTCTGCAATATTTCTTGGTACCTCTTCGTAATGATCGAATTCCATTGTAGAGTTTCCTCGACCTTGAGTATTGCTTCTTAAGCTTGTTGCATAACCAAACATTTCAGCTAATGGTACCATTGCATTGATTGCAATTGCATTACCACGTGATTCTTGACCCATAGGTTTACCACGACGAGATGTAATATCTCCCATGACATTACCTAAGTATTCATCAGGTGTTACAACTGTAACTTTCATAATTGGTTCTAGTAAAACTGGTTTACATTTGTTTTTAGCTTCTTTAAGAGCTAATGATGCTGCAACTTTGAAAGCCATTTCTGATGAGTCGACATCATGGTATGAACCATCAAATAATGTAGCTTTAACATCAACCATTGGATATCCAGCTAAAACACCAGTTTTTAAAGCGTCTTGTAGACCTTTATCAGTTACTGGAATATATTCACGAGGTACGACACCACCAACGATAGCATCGACGAATTCATATCCTTTATCAGGATTTGGTTCGAATTTAATCCAAACGTGTCCATATTGTCCACGACCACCTGATTGTTTAATATATTTACCCTCACATTCAGCTGTTTGAGTAATTGTTTCACGATATGAAACTTGTGGTTTACCAACATTAGCTTCAACACCGAATTCTCTTTTCATTCTATCGACGATGATATCAAGGTGTAATTCACCCATACCAGCGATGATAGTTTGACCAGTTTCGGTATCAGTAGAAGCTCTAAATGTAGGGTCTTCTTCAGATAATTTTTGTAGAGCTGTTGCCATTTTATCTTGATCAGCTTTTGATTTTGGTTCAACAGCTAATTGAATAACTGGTTCTGGGAATTCCATTGTTTCCAAAATACAAGGTTTCTTCTCATCACAAAGTGTATCACCAGTTGTCGTATTTTTAAGTCCAACAGCTGCAGCTATATCACCAGTATATACCTCTGAAATTTCAGTTCTGTTGTTAGCTTGCATCTGTAATAGACGTCCAATTCTTTCTTTAGTATTCTTAGTAGCATTTAGTACGTAAGAACCACTATTTAAGCAACCTGAATAAACACGTATAAATGTTAATCTTCCTACGAATGGATCAGTTGCAACTTTAAATGCTAAGGCACTAAATGGTTCACTATCTGATGGATGTCTTTCGATTTCTTTACCATCTAGATCAGTTCCTTTGATAGATGCAATATCTGTAGGAGCTGGTAGGTAATCTACGATAGCGTCTAGTAATGGTTTAACACCCATGTTACCTAAAGCTGTACCACATAATACTGGGAAGAATTCAACGCTAAGAGTACCTTTACGAATTGCACGTTTGATTAATTCGACTGATACCTCTTCACCCTCTAGATATTTTTCCATAAGTTCATCGTCAAATTCAGCGACAGCTTCGATTAATTCGTTACGTTTTTCTTCAACGATATCTACTAAGTCTGCTGGAATATCGATAACAGTTGCTTCTTCTTCTTGTTTTCCATCATATTTGTAAGCTGTTCTTGTAATTAAGTCAACAACGCCACAGAATTCTGATTCAGCACCGATTGGCCATTCGATAGGTTTAGCATTTACACCTAAACGGCTATCGATAGTTGATAAACTATATTCAAAGTTAGCACCCATCTTATCCATCTTATTACAGAAAATCATTCTAGGTACTTTAAATTCAGTAGCTTGGCGCCAAACTGTTTCAGTTTGTGGTTCTACACCGGCTTGAGCGTCAAGTAAAGCTACAGCACCATCTAGTACACGTAAACTTCTTGACACCTCAACTGTAAAGTCTACGTGTCCTGGAGTATCGATGATATTGAAACGATATCCTTTCCAATAAGCTGTTACAGCGGCTGATGTAATAGTAATTCCACGTTCTTTTTCTTGTTCCATCCAGTCAGTTGTTGATTCACCATCATGTGTTTCACCAATCTTATGGATACGACCTGTATGGAATAGGATACGTTCAGTACAAGTAGTTTTACCTGCATCGATATGTGCCATTATTCCAATATTACGAGTTTTGTCTAAACTATATTCACGAGCCATATTTTAATTCCTTTCTTTTACCAACGGTAGTGAGCAAATGCTTTATTTGCTTCTGCCATTCTATGTGTATCTTCACGTTTCTTAACAGCGCCACCAGTACCCTCTGAAGCATCGATTATTTCATTAGCTAAATTTTCAGCCATTGAATGACCTCCACGAAGCCTTGCATAATTTACTAACCAACGTAAACCTAAAGCTTGAGAACGGTCAGCTTTTACCTCGATTGGTACTTGGTAGTTAGCACCACCAACACGACGTGATTTAACCTCTAGTGCTGGTTTGATGTTTTCCATAGCAGCATTAAATACTTCCATTGGATCTTTGTTAGTCTTTTCTTTAACGATATCAAAAGCATCGTAAAGAATTGTTTGAGCTGTTCCTTTTTTACCATCTAACATAATTTGGTTAACTAGTTTGGTAACTAATTTTGAATTGTATATTGGATCAGCTAAAACGTCTCTTTTTTCTGCACGTCTTTTACGCATTTTAATCCTCCTTACCTATTTATTTTTTGGTTTTTTTGTTCCGTATTTACTACGTCCTTGACGACGATTTTCAACGCCTGCTGTATCCATAGTACCACGAATAATATGATATCTAACACCGATTAAGTCTTTAACACGACCTCCACGGATTAATACAACACTGTGTTCTTGTAAGTTATGTCCCTCACCACCGATATAAGCTGTTACCTCCATAGCATTACTTAAACGTACACGAGCATATTTACGTAAAGCTGAGTTTGGCTTCTTTGGTGTTAATGTACCAACACGAGTACATACACCCTTTTTTTGTGGTGAATTTTGATCTGTTTGTTTCTTTTCTCTACTGTTGTAACCTATTTCTAAAGCTGGAGATTTACTCTTTCTAACTTTATTAGATCTTCCTTTTCTTACTAGTTGATTTATAGTTGTCATTGTGTCCTCCTCCCATTACACACATCCAGGTGTTTCATATATTGTCTAATTAAAATTTGCTAATTATTAGCAAATTCCTTAAACGCAATAATAATATATCAGTTTTTAGCTTGTATGTCAACGGTTTATAATGATTTTTTTAAATTTTTGCTTCAATTTATTATATGATTAATCTGTTATATTATAACCAATTTTCATTATAAAGAAAATTAATGCATAAGAAAAGAGATTTATTAATCTCGTTTCTTATATTAATTATCATTTTATTAATAGTCTCTTTAATGATTCTATGTATAAAGAAATAGCACTCAATCTAGCATAGATTGGTGTTTAACCTATTTAGGCAAGTACTCAACTCAGCGAAATTAAGTCTTCCCTTTTTTATGCAAGTTTCCTTGACACATTCATAATATCATAAAGATATACTTTTATCAAGACTATTCTTTTAATTCATATAACCTACACAGAAAAAATTATTATAAAATATGTTCCTAATTAGTTAACAAATTTATTAAACAGTGTTATTATGTTGATAGAGAGAAGAGCTCATAAAAATTTTTATTAAATATGGTGACTATTAGAAAAAAATTCAAAATAATTTAAAATCGAAATATTTACGATAATTTTTTGGTGTATTAATTTATAAATAAAAATCTGAATGGATGGTGTATAAAATGAGTTGCTATGATAATCCTACGATATCAGACGTTTGGGAAAAGAAAGTCGATTACATAATGTTTGTTGATGAAAATAACTCTCCTAATTCTTTAAATGTTATAAAAGAAAAGCTAAGAAATAACGACGATGTTGACATAAATATAAGTATCTTTACTGTTACAGGCTGTATTTTTTCAAAAGAAGACTACATTGTTGCAAGAAAAAAGTTTGATGAATTAAGAAAAAAATATTGGCAAGATGGAAAATGGTATAATCCGAAAAAAGAGGAGGAAGAGATAGTATGCTTTCATTCCGAAGAAATTAGAGGCAAAAATAAAGCATTTGCTATATTCAAAGAAGATGATGAAAAATATGAACATTTTATTATTGAATTAGACCAGATTATAAACTCACTAAAATATAAAATTATTTCTATAAACATAAATTTGGAAGATTACATTAAATATTCAAAATATAAAGAAGGGAACGTCTATAAAATTGCCTTTAATTTTATTATTGAAAGATTTATATATTCTATGGGAAGCAATAATATTGGGACTATTATTTTTGAAGCCAGAGGAAAAAAAGAAGACAAAAATTTACTAGAGCATATTGATTTAATTATAAATAAAACTGGGACTGAGTATATAACCTCCAATGAACTAAAAAGAAAAATATCAGGTGTGTATTTTAATAAAAAATTTAGTAAGCGAAAAAAGCCATATGTTGGCCTTCAAATTGCAGATTTGTCGTCTTATCCTATCCACAGGTTTGTGAAATTTAATACAATAGGAAAAGATTTTTTAACTATAGAAAAGAAAATACAATGTTATCCTAAATACATAGGAAAAGGTCTCAAAATTTATCCAAAAAAATAGAAGCAGGTTTTGTGCCTCCTTCTACCGACCACTAAGTGATCCCCAAAAAGCATTTCTGCTTTATGACAATATAATATCATAAAGAATATTATCTTGTCAAACATATAATATGTAAAAATTAAATAAATATGTCTTTAAATAAAAAAATAGTAAGCCTAATCTTTTATTTGAAACTTAAAAAAATAAAAAATCCTTTAAAAATAAAGGATTAATTATCATCTGGTGTCCCAGGAGAGATTCGAACCCCCGACCCACGCCTTAGAAGGGCGTTGCTCTATCCAGCTGAGCTACTAGGACATGTATTCATAAGAATACATTAATATTACCATAAATTTTAAAACTATTCAAGCATTTTTATGACACTTTTATGAATTTCTTCATTTTTATAATTAAAAACAACCTCTTCAACATTATAAGAATCAGCTATCGAAAGGGAAATAGCCGATATTACCTCATCTAAAACCTCCCTATTATCAGCATCAGAAAATATATACTCATTAAAAGTTAAAGCTATCTCATTTTTATCATAATCAACTTTTTCTAACTCTGTCTGATAATTCAAATAACTCATAAGATTATTATCATATGATCCTTGCTTTAATTCTTCAACAATAATCTCTACTTTATCCCTGCTATCATTCACATATTTAGTAACTGGTACATAATACTCTACATCATTGTATTTGCTCAAATAATAAACATTAAAACTTGTTATATCATGGTAAGATGTAATACTGTAATCACGGTTAATACCATAGCTTCTATCTAATGTACTTGGTAAATTGATTTTGCTTTTAGGTAACTTAGTTAAAATATTGCCATCGACATATATTATAATCTTATTAACTCCCTCAATACCCGTTAATGTATAAACTATAGCTTCGATAACCTTAGTTTCATTTTCTGTCGATACATCTAATAAACTACTAGAAAAATCGACTTTAATTAAACCATCTTTATAAGTTAAACTATTAATAACTGTTTCACTAGGAATGATCGCTTTAAAACCACTAGGTAATTTATTATCACCCTTTTCTTTAATTAAAATTTCTAACAATTCTCTAGCTTGCTTATCGATTTCTTTACTATTAATAGCGACATTAGTTCTACCTAACATATTGTGACTATCTAACAAGTATATCGGAATTTTATTAACCTCACTACTTACGTATTCTAATTGTTGCGTAGGTTCTAATACATTATTATTTGGTATTAAACACATAAGCAAAAACGCGAATAAAACCGCTGATGTAACAAGTACCTTTTTAATGAATCTTCTTTTTATCATTAAATCACCTATCTAATAGTATGAAAAAAATCACATTTTAATGCGATTTTTATATCGAAAGTTCCCCAAGTTTTAAAAGTTCTACAACAGCACTAGCCCTACCTTTAACACCTAATTTTTGCATTACATTTGATATATGATTACGTACAGTCTTTTCACTTATTTTTAGTTTTAATGCGATTTCGGTTGTCGTATAATTTTCGATAATAAGTTCAAATACCTCTTTTTCTCTTTTGGTTAATATACTTTTGTTCACACGCTTCCCTCACTTCCTAAGTCGGGTGGTTTATATTTTCTCATATTATTTTATGTAACAGTATCTTTTAAGTGATAATATAAGCCTAAAAAAAACACATAATGTGTTATTTGAATTCTATACTTATATACATACTAGTATCGAAATTTTCTTGAACCTTACGCATCATTTTATTGGCTAAAGCGGTATCGTGTTTATCTTTTTTAACAACTACTTTAACACTGCTTCCCTCTATTTTAATAAAGGTATCAACATCGAATTCTTGTTTTAATATTTTAGCGATTTCTTCTTCTTTAGCTTTATTTTCGTTCATATTTTTAATTTTATCGAAAGCTTCATTTTTTTCATCAGCACTTTTTTGGCTATCACTTAATACTTGTTTTAAGGCATCTAATTCTTCTTGTAATTCTTCTTCGCTTGCGATTTTTAAGGCAGTTATTACCTCACTTTCGGTAACGGTTGTTTTAGTTTCATCAGTTTTTTCTTCGGTTTTGCTATTTACGTTTTTTAAGTAATCACCACTATTGGTAAGTAATAATTCATTGGGCATAGTTATATAGTAGACACTTAATACTAAAATCAAACTAAACAATGTTAAAAACCATAAATTTTTTTTATTAATCATATTGTTCCTCCTAGCACTAATCTAGTAAAATATATGAATTATCTTTGTTTATATACCAAAATTAATAAAAAAAACTTAATTTAAAATTAAGCTATTTCTTATTTTTGATAAGATCGTTTATATAATTAACAAACTCATCTATTTTTAAAGTTGTCGTTTCTTTTTCACCATGAATACGGTAACTTACAAGTTCTTCATCTTTTTCTTTATCACCTAAAATAAGGGTATAAGGAATTTTTTTAGATTGACTTTCACGCATCTTGTAACCTAGTTTTTCATCACGATCGTCGATGGTAACTCTGATATTGTTTGCTTTTAAGATATCGTTTATTTTATTAGCGTATTCTAGATGGTATTCACTATTAACAGGGATGATACATACTTGGGTTGGTGCTAACCAAAGTGGTAAATTACCTTTTGTTTCTTCTAATAGGAAAGCGATAAAGCGATCTAATGAACCTAGTATAGCTCTATGGATAACGACTGGTCTTTCTTTAGTACCATTAGAATTTATGTATTCTAGTTCAAATCTTTCTGGCAATTGATAATCTAGTTGAACGGTTGATAAGGTTACGTCGTGACCGATGGCACTTTTAACTTGAACGTCGATTTTAGGTCCATAAAAAGCTGCTTCTCCTAAAGCTACATAGTAGTCAGCATTGATCGAATCTAGTATCTCTTTTAGTTCTCTTTCTGATTTTTCCCATAACTCGTCATTAGCGAAATATTTTTCTTTATTTTCTTTATCTCTTAATGATAGACGGAAACGATAGTTTTTAAAATCGAAATCTTTATATACGTCTAAGATTAAATCGATAACACCTTTAACCTCTTGTTTAATTTGATCGGTAGTACAGAAAATATGAGAGTCGTTTTGGGTAAAAGCTCTAGTTCTTTCAATACCACATAATGATCCACTTGATTCGTATCTAAAGTCGTTAGCGACCTCAGCTATTCTAATTGGTAAATCACGGTATGAATGAAGACTATTTTTATATAGCATCATATGATGAGGACAGTTCATTGGTCTTAATACGTAAGCTTCATCATCGACTTGCATCATTGGGAACATATCATCTTTATAATGATCCCAGTGACCACTTGTTTTATATAGTTCAACATTACCAAGTGATGGTGTCATAACGTGCATGTAACCTAGACTTATTTCTTTATCAGTAATGTAATCGACCAAGGCTTTTCTTACGGTAAAACCATTAGGTAACCACATAGGTAATCCTCTACCTACTAAGTCAGAATACATAAATATTCCTAAATCTTTACCTAATTTACGGTGATCTCTTTCTTTAGCTTCTTCTAGTTCACTTAAGTGTTTTAGTAGATCTTCTTCGTTATTAAAGCATACACCATAAATTCTTGTTAAAACTTTATTTTTAGAATCGCCTTTATAGTAAGCTCCACTTATTTTAAGTAGTTTAAAATTTTTAAGTAGTTTGGTACTTGCAACATGGGGTCCTCTACATAGATCGACAAAGTTATCTTGTCTATAGGCACTGATAATTTCATCGTCAGGCATTCTTTCGATTAAATCTATTTTATAAGGATTATCTTTAAACATATCAAGAGCTTCTTCTTTAGATATTTCGATACGTTTAATTAATTTATCTGATTTAGCGATTTTTTTCATCTCTTTAGCGATATTATCTAAATCGTTTTCACTTAGGACATGGTCTTTCATATCGATATCGTAGTAAAAACCACTTTCGATAACTGGTCCAACCCATAGTAAGGCATCAGGATATAAGTTTTTAATAGCATGGGCTAATAAGTGAGCACAGCTGTGGTTTAAAGTATTTAATTCCTTATTTTCTTTTATATTTATCATTAAATCATCCTCTTTTTCTCATACTTCTATTCAATTTTAAAACATTAGCACGGTTGCATTTATGAGTTACAGATAGCTCATCGCTATACATTTTATAGATATTTAAGTCCATGATATTACCATATTCATCTTCGATTAAACCATTTTCTTCTAGAATCTTATTCCTTAAGTTTCTTAGTTCTTCTTTACTTTGAACGATGTTTTGATTTAATTTTGAATATAGGGGATTTATGTATGCTATAATCTTTAATTTACGGTTAGATTTAAAGCGACCATTATCTTTTCTACGGTCTTCTCTAACTAGCAAGTATCTTCCCTCTTTGATATCTTCTTTAGTAACCCAGTTCATACTGATACGTTCTGGTAATTTTAAACCTTTTTCTTCTAAGTAACACATCATTTTATTATGTGTAAAATTAGTATCACTATCACACTCAACTCCTAAATAAACTCTCATAAATTTGCTGATACTAATGGTATCATTGATTGATATTTTTTTCATATTAACTCCTCCTTCAAAACAAAAAAACCACCCTTTAACAAGGAGCGTTTTTACGCGGTACCATCCTATTTTATCACTTATTTTGATAACGGTTTTAGCCGGGATATTTTTGGTATCCGATTCATAGGTAGTAACGTTTATACTATTATGTTAGGCTATCACCATCCCTAACTCGCTTTTATAAATCATATAAACGTCATGTCCTAATCACAATCTTTAAATCAATTTTAACATATAACCTTTAAAAAGAAAATAGAAAAAGGTTATTTTCGCAAATTTTTACTGGTTAAAGTCATTTCGATTGTCAATTGGTTAATTCTTTCCATTATTCTTCTAGCTTTAACCTCATCGTTACCGTTTATGGAAAGGTGTCTTTCTAAACCATTTTTATCGAAATTAGATGTTATAAAGGTCGTTAGATTATTATCCATCCGATATTGTAAGATTGGACATAAAACGTCATCTCTAGCCCAAGCTGTCATATTTTCAGCACCAATATCATCTAGTAATAAAATTGGGGCTTTTTTAACTTTATTGATCAAGTTTATAAATTCATCGTTATATTTATTAAAGTTAGCTTTTAGTTCGACTAAGTATTCACTAAAGAAGACGATAGCACTTTTATAGCCTGATTTCGCTAATTCGTTTAAAGCAGCGGTTATTAAGTAGGTTTTACCACTACCGAATGTACCATGTAAAAATAGTCCTTTAGTAGTTGGATCTTCTTTATAGTTATCGATAAATTCGGTCAACCATTTAATTACCTCAAAACGACTAGGATCTTTTTTATAAATATTTTTCATACTAGCTGATTTAATGGTATCTGGAACGTTAAAGGTATAGATATTACTTAGGTATGATAGTTCTTTTTCGTGTTTATTTTCGTATTTACATTGTTTATAATTAAAGGCTATTTTACCGTTTTTAACCTCTGGTAGGTAGGCATGTCCTCTTACTAGGTTTTGACATTCCATCAAACCTTTACAGTTCATACAGTTATGATATTCACTAAAACTTTCTTCTAGTAATGAGGTATATTTCATCAATTCTTCGATTGGTAATTTTATTTTGGATACGAATTGTTTAAATTCTTCATCTTTAATAGCTTCTGTGAATGATGCTTTTAGTTTGTTTTCACTACTATCTATTTTTAAGGTTTCTAAAGCTTCTTTCATATTTCCTCCTAGCTATATTTGGCTAATATTTTTTCCATTTCGGCAATTTCTTCTTCGGATGCTTCTTTAGTTTCGATCGGTTTATCAAACCATTCTGGTTTTATTTCTTTTTTACGGTTTACTTTTTCGTTTTTCTTTTCGATTTCGGAACTTGCTAATTTCATGGCGTCAGCAACGTTTTCGATTTTGCTAATAGCGAATTGACTAGCGACCATTTCGACAAACGATTTAACTAGTTTGTTGTTGCTAACTTTAAGTACGTAATCGATAATAACATTGACGACACCTGGTTTTAAGTTCATATCGATTAGTAAGTAACTTAGGATTTCGGTTTCATGTTTAGTTAATTTTTCACCATGAGTTTTGCTAAGTAGATAATCGTGGGGACTAGTTGTTTCAAATTGATAGATCATCTTATTTTTATTGGTATTTTCATCGGTGCTATTTCTTAGATATTCCGGTTGGTTTTTATAGGCTAAACCTGGTAATTTACCAGAATGTTCAAATGAGTAATAGTTTTTACATTTTTCTTTTAAGGTTTTGATATTGATACCGCGATTATTTAATGATTGCATGATCAATTCACTTATTTTATCGTTATCTAAATCATAGATAAAGGATAAACTGTATAAGATTTCTTTTTGTTTTAAGGTAACTTTTTTAATATCTAGTAGTTCTTCTGGTATTAATTTGAATACCTCATCGATATCGATTTTAGTATCTAGTAGTATCTTATTTTTAGTTACATGTTTCATATCTTCTAATAAAATTTCAAAGTCACTTATATTAACGACCTCAAAAACCTCGTTGAAATGACAGGTTATATCTTCATATTCTTTCATCGCTATTTTAGGGATTAGAAAATAGTTTTTTAGTTTATCGTATTCCATTTTACCGATCATATTATATAAAGTTATAGATAGTACGGGATTATTGAAAAATTCTGATGGATTAGCAGGTGAATATAGTTCATAGATAAAGTTGCTGACATCGCCTTTTTTTACATATGTTTTAACTAATCCTATCGCTTCTAGTTTCTCTCTAGCGATGATGATATCTTCTAAGCTAGCATGTAGGCTAGTCATTAGATGGCTATGGGTCCATTCGGTACTCATAAATTCGGTTTTATCTAAATATGACCATAATACTAAATACAAACTGATAGGTAGTGAACCGATGATAGGTTGATAAAGCATCATCAAGTTTTTTCTATCGTATTCTGTTAAAATTGTCTTATTAATTACCGTATATGTATCTTGTTTAAATACTCGTTCTTTAATCATAACAGGACCGTCCTTTATGTACTAGTTTATCATATTTTTATCTAAAAAAATAGTAAATTAAAAAAAATTGAAAATAATTTTCAATCTTTTTATAAATATCTAAGTGGATTTAATCTTGTGCCTGTAAATGGAATACCTCGCCATATTTCAAAGTGAAGATGTGGTCCGGTAGCTTGACCAGTCGCTCCAACATAACCGATAACTTGGCCACGAGCTACGGTTACACCTTTTTTAGTCGCTAATCTAGACATGTGTCCATATAGTGATGAGTAACCGTTGTTGTGATTGATGATAACATAGTTTCCATAGTCACCTCTATGACCAGCGGCAATGACGGTACCATTATTGGAAGCATAGACTGGTGAACCATATCCGGTACCAGATATATCCAAACCTTGGTGGAAAGCACGTCCGCCACCGAATGGATCGATACGGTAACCGAAATATGAGGTAATTCTATAACCTGATTTAGTTGGCCAATACCAGCTGCCAGTCGCTCCGACGTTTGGAACCTCTTTTTGTCCATAAACGACGATCTTTGATTTTGATGGTTTTAATTCTTCGTTACTAATAGGTTGAACGTAAGATATATCACCATTGATTTTTCTAACTTTTTGGCTTACTCTTTCAAGTCCGTTTTCACCTTTTTGAAGAACCTCGGTGTCACCTTTAACTTTGGTACTATCGTATTTGATAATCGTTTCGTATTTTTTAGTAACGTCTTCGGTAATTGATTCTTCGGTAACAATTCTTAATTTAGGGTTAGTTTGACCGATTAATACTTGTTGACCTGGGAATAATAGGTTACTTTCATCGGTAAAAGTTGGGTTTGAAAGTAAAAACTCTTCAATACTTATTTTATTTTCTAAGGCAATACTTTCGATGGTATCACCTAATTTTACGGAGTATGTTTTTTTAACGTTATGATCACCAAATAGTAGATATTGGGCTAAATCGTTGTAATCAGAATAGATAGTCTGATCGACAGGTATTCTTACGTCTTTTATAGTTATATCGCTACTAACATATATATCATCTAGATAAGTACCGATCGTATCGATAGGTTTTTGGGTATTTTCTTTATAATTAGTATAAGTTTGTTTACCGACAAATGTTACGTATAAACTTTCGATAGCTTGATTAAATACCTCTTTATCGATAACGTAAATTTTAGTGATTGGATCGATTTCTTCACCTTCTATTTTAGTAGATTCTTCGGAATCATCGACATTTTCTTTATCGGTATCGATCGTATTATCGATCGTGATTTGATAACCTGCGATTGTAAAAGGTTTTCTAGATTGAATTATATTATAAACATCTTCGACCGTTGATACTTTATCAGAGTATGTTACTATTTTTTCGATATCTAAACCATTTGGTGAGTATACTCTTGAAACATTGAACTCTTCTTTATATTTTTTATTTTGTTTATCGATATAATTTTCTAATTCTTGTTTTGAGTTGATAACACCTATTAATTCACCATCTAAGTAGACATTATAAAATGTCAATGGTTCGTTTGCGTAGCTGGATCCTAAGTTAATAAGGAAATACAGCAAACAAGATATTACCATAATTATTAATATATAAATCTTTTTCATTTTCACCACCATATAATATATCAATTATAACATACTTTGTTCATTATAACAATGCTGTAAGAAAAAATTAAACCTACTAATGTAGGTTATTGATTTATTTTTTTAATTTTAACGGCCATTGTTATGATTATAACGATGAACGATAATACTGCGCATCCAATTATAATTCCTACCTTAATTACGATATCTTTGATTTTGTCTTGATCGACGGTTTCTTTTTCTTGATATTCGATAGTTCTTTGGATAGTTTTTTCTTTATCATCGTATCTATATACGTTTTTTTGACCAGTTTCTAAGTTCATTGCATAGATGAAATATAAGTCTTTAACCTCTGGCATTTTATAGACATTTATGATTTCATCGTTATAGGTTATTTCATCTTTTTCGTAGTTAGTTTTAATTAAGTCTTTAGGAAATTCTAACTGTAATAGTTTTAAATTACCAATTTCAAGTTCTTTATATATTTCGTAGTTACCATTATCGTAGATTGCTAAGACGGTATTACCCTCATTATCTTTTAAACCGATTAAGGTTAGATTATTTATTTCGTTTTTTAAAGCTGGTACCTCGATTCCATCGATGGTTACTTTATCTTCTTTGTATCCCTCTTTAGCCTCAAGGAGTGAAGCTTTTTTAATAACACGGTATTCACTATCATCTATTTTGACGTTTATTGGATTAGCTTCTTCTAAGATAGCATTTATTTTATAAGTTCTGGTACTACCATTTTCAGCGGTTACTTTAATTTCAAAGTAGTTATCGCCCTCTTCTAAGGTTTTTTCACCTAGACCACTTACTTTAGCTTTACTATCATCAGCGGTACCATTTATAGTTATTTTGTTTTTACCTTTTTCGATATTGACTGAGTATGACGTTTTTTCTTTGGAAAAATCTAATTTAGCTCCCTCGATACTTAGTGATTTTAGATAATTATTTTTGCTATAATTAACGGGTTCTGATACGTTGATAGTAACTGATTTACTAGCTTTGTATTCACCAGCGGTTGAGAAATCGGATACATCGACTGTCGATACAGTAACAGTTGCACTACCAGTTTTTTTAGCTTTAAATGAGTATGTTACACTACCATTTTCGATCCAACTATTGCTAGCGCCACCTGATAGGACACTTGAATTACTTGATTTAATATTGAAAGTTCCTGCTAAATCGGAAGCTTTTATGGTTACAGTGACATTTGAACCGACTATTACGTTTCTACTACTAGCGGATATACTTAATGAAGCGGCATGTGCACTATTTTGAAATGATATGAATAATACTATTGATAAGATTATTTTTGAAAATTTTTTAAACATAATTAACCCTTTCTATTTTAAAACTGTTTTACCACCTAAGATATAGTTTTTGATATTTACATAATCGACTGATGTTATTTTATTATCACCATTGACATCGGCAGCTAAGCGATAATATCCTTGTATTTTGATATTTTTTGTTTTTTCTCTTTTTATACTTGTATAATCTTGAGCATTTATTTTACCATCACCATTAGCATCACCTGATACTATAACAGTATATGATTTTGTTTGTTTACCATTACTGATTGTTACGGTATCACCAGTAGCAACAGTGTTACTAGTTTTTTTGGTACTAGCATTTTTAATAGATATATTGCCACCTTTACCGTTTATTTTGCTTATAACTGTCGAATTTAATGTACCAATTTTAATATTTTTAATATAGGTGTCACTTGTAGTATATCCGGCATTTTTAATAATATTTTCGATACTTTGTTCAACACTTTTACTTTTGATAATGGTAATTTTATAAGTTTTAGTACTACCATTTTGAGCTTTTACAGCGATATTTTTAACGGTCGTATCACTTGTTAAATTAAGTTTTCCTGTACCACTTACACTAGCGGATGAAACAACCTTAGTAGCGGTTATATCAACAGATTGTGATGCTAAAGGAACGTAGACAGTATAATCTGTTTTAGCGCCATCAAAACCGACGATATCGACATTATCAATTTTGATACTTTTTAGATAATTATTAGGGTTACCTTTACTAGGTAAACTTGTCTTACTTGGCATATTAGTATAAACAGGGATCGAGAATACTAAAGTTGAATTTAAAACACCATAGTCTTTATAAGCTTCATATGTTGAATTAGCTTCACTATAAGGAGCCATAATATTGGTCATATATTGATGACTTGCTACATTAGATAAACCATTCGCTACATTAAATCTTTGTAAGTAGTTAGTATTTTGTCCGGCATTGATATATCCTGTAGCGATATATTGAGCTCCACCTTTAATACCTTTTTCTAATGTGTTCCAAGGTCTTCCATATGAGGTACCAGTTCCAGCCCAAACAAGACCTTTTTTCCAGTTATCAGCTCCACTGGTAGCACCAATATTGTATGGATTATATAATTTGCTATATTTTTTAGAATTATAAGTAAATTCCGCTCCTGATATAACAGCGGTCGATGAACCAACCTCTTGTCTTACTCTACTTGCTAAATAAATAGGTGATACTTTATAGCTACTAGCGGCTTGCATAAAGTGTTCAGCGTAGTTGCTATCGTAATTTTTTAATTTCGTTGGTGACAATATTTTTTCGACCATACTCTGAGTTTGATATGATGAATTATATGATAGATCTTCAAACATAAAGATCGCTGTTTCACTTAAGAAATTACGAGGATCTAGATAGTAAGATACGGTTTCCTTATTAGCGGCATACCAATTACTACCATCGAAAACTTTCCATTTATTAGTATAGTAGTTATATGAGCTACTAGACGTATTTCGGTATCCCTCATCACCTTGAATTAAACTGACACCGATAGAACTTTCTTTATTAGCGACTGTATCAAAGTTTAATTTAGTGTTTATAGCTTTAAACACCCAACTTGAATGTTTGTTATGTAAGGCTGTTAAATATGGCCAATAGCTAGAGGGAAAACCGGCATTTTGTAATTGTTTTTCATAATCTGTTTTAGCGGTAGCGCCGTCATTAGCATCATAGATGATATTAACGTATTCGCCACAAATATAACCTGTATAGGAATTATATTTAACATTATACCAATCGGTTGAACAACCACTACCAGCTTTAGTACCATTTATTGTTAAAGAGGCGCCATCTGGTAAACTATTTACTACTATTTCAGAACTAGAACTTGCGTCTTTTCTAAGTCTTACACCAGTACCATTAACAGTTCCTGTTAAGGCATGAGCTGATGGGTTTAAACTTATTAACAAAGTAATAAGTAAGGTTAGAAAAGTTATATGTTTTTTCATAGGACACCTCCAAACCGTATTGTATCATTCTAATTATAACAGATTATGCTAACTTTGTATATCTTTATAACTAATTTTATGACTTTTTTCGACAAATCAATGTAAAAAAAGATAGATTTTTTCTATCTATATAGTATCATAGCTGAGAAACAATATACTTGTTCTTCGGAAAAAATAGAAACGGAGACTTGAAATTTAATATCGATGATATCTTTACCTTGAATAAAATCGTTGACACTTTTTTCCAAGTCTGATTCATGTGATTCATCAAATACTTTGACTTTCATTATACCACCCAAAATATTATATCTAATCACCTATAAATATTTTGTCATTTTTTAGTTTCGTAGTTTTTTTCTTTTTTCTTTATAATCAGGCATATACTTTTCCACTTGTTTCCAAAAATTTTTGGAGTGATCAAAGTAAATAAGATGACTATATTCGTGAATGATAACATAATCAAGACAGTCTAAGTCGTATTTTATTAGTTCACTATTTAAAGTGATTGTCTTACTTTGTCTATTACATACTCCCCATCTAGTCTTCATCTTTCTAATTCTTAAAGTAGGTTTTATGATATCTTCTTCGATGATATCATATATATAGTCGTATCTTTGTTTAAATAGTTCGATCATTCTTTTTTTTAACCAATTATCTAACGCTAGAGCGCTTTTAGTAATTATCGTATCGTCTTCTAAGATGATATCGTCGACAGTTGGAATGATAACGATATTGTATTTTTTACCTAGATAGTAAAATTCTTCTTCTTTTTTTTTGGTTTTTTTAACTTTTTCAATACTAGATTTAATAAATTTTTGATTGTTATCTAGTATTTTTTTAATTTCGTTTTTAGTTACAAAATAAGATGTTGTTACATAAATAGTATCTTCATCTTTTATTCTGATATAGGTGTTTTTATTGTTTTTTTTAGTTATTACAACATCAAATTCTTTATCTTCTAATTTGTATTTCATATTTTAAAAAAACTTAGATAACTAAGTTTTTACATAACCTTTATTCCTGGGCAATACATGAATAATAAGATAACAGCTGTAATAGCTACAAATAAACCTATTAATACTTTCCAAGAACCTTTAAAGTATTCTTTAATTGAAATATCAGTGTATGCTAATCCAGCGACTAAGATGACACTTGTTGGTAAAATCATCATCATGAAGCCATATACTGCTTGGATAATAACTGTAACTAATGGATAATTTTCGTATGCTGATAATAATGGTTGTTGCAATATAGCTGCTAAGTAAGGTAATTCATTAAATAATGGTGATGCAACAGCGGTAATACCACCTAAAACAAAGTAATTTAGTTTAGTTGTGATACTTAATAATCTGTTTACGATACTTGCAATAAATAATGTTTCACCTGAGTTATAAGATACTACGACGATTAAGTAAATAGTATTTGCTAAAATAGCAACTAAAGCAACTTTAAGCATTTTTTTAGCGCCATCAGTAAAGCCTGTAAATATCTCTTTTAGTTTTAATTTATAAACTTTTCCAATGATAAGTGATGATAGTAATAAGATAACTATTAAATCAAAATTACCCCATGTACCAATTTCAAAACCTAAGTAGTTATTAGATGTTCCAAGAATATTGGCTAATATAGTATTACCATTAATTTTAAATGTAGTAATTGCTTCGTGGAATTTAGTAAATATATCGATACCGAATGCTCCACTCCAAGAATACATACCAACTAATGGAATTATTATGGTTAGAACAAGTATGATAAACATTGCTACTCCACTTTTTGTTTGTTTACTTTCTTTAGTATATAAAGGTATTTCTTCTAATTCTTCTTTCTTAGCTTTCTTAGATTTAGCAGTTTTAACGGTCTTTTTAGACATTAATATAACTATTAAAGCAAGAACTAAGACACTAACTACAAATAAGACGATCTTCATAACGATTAAGTCATTGATACCGTTATTAAATAGTACGTTGAAATAACTTAATGAGTCTTTATTGTAGCCATACATTGTAGCCATATTACCAACTAACATAGCACCAACTGTTGATAATAGTGCGGTTATTTTATCGAATCCTAATAATAATATTACGGTTACCATAAATGGTACTAATATAAAGATTGGATAAGATAATGTTGTAAGTGATGATAATAAAGCGAATACTATAATTGATATGATTAAAAACATTGTTTTTTTCTTTTCAAAAATAGATACGGTTTTATCAACGATCTTACTATAAACCCCAGTTTTATTCATGACACCATATAACCCACCGATAGCTAGGAAGATAATTCCAATCATAATGAATGGTACTCCTGCAAAATCAGATGAGAATATAGTAGCGATTGGATATGTTATTAAATCTGATAATCCTAGTGGATATGTAGTATCTTTAGTAAATGTTAATTCACTGAATGATCCACCTGGAATAATCCAACTTAATACTAAATAAACTAGTAATAATGATCCAATAGCTGTTAAGATACTTTTTAATGTACTTTTGCTTTTCATTTATACAACCTCCTATTAAAGTATATCATTAAATTAGATTTTTTTAAACAATTTTAATAAAATTTGGAATATTTCACCAGATTATCACTTAAATTAGATCAAATTTGATAAATGTGGCAAAAGGAAGATGATGATTAATAAAATTATAAACATTATAAAAACAAACTTTAAACCATCATTTTTTAAGGTTTCTTCTTTGATACTTGCTTCTAATGTTTTTAAATCAGCTTTCTCATTATTAGCTTCATTACTAGCTGTAGTTTCATTATTAACCTCAGTTTCACTAGCCTCGTTTAAATCTTTTACTTGCTCATTTGCATTGTTCATATAGCACCTCTTTCTACTATAATAAATTATAAACAAACATATATTGAAAGTCAATTAAAAAAATGATATAATTTTTGATAATAGGTGGTGTCAGATGATGAAAATATTTAAAAAGATGATATGTCTATCGCTATGTCTTATGATAATTATCAATGTTATGATATCTACTAAAGTAGAAGCTAAAACATTAAATAGTATGCAAAGTGATCTAGATAGTTTAATTGAAAAAAAGAGCAAAGCTGATAACGGTGTTAAACTTACAGAGGGTGAAATCACTAGTATCAATAACGAAATTATATCGATAAATAATTCGATTAAACAAGCTGGTATCGATATTGAAAAAGCTGAAGAAGATATTAAAACAACCGAAAAAAATATCGAAGAAAAAAATGAAGAAATTAAAAGTATTGTCAATTATCTACAGATTTCTAATGGTGAATCAGCTTATTTAGAGTATATATCCGGTTCTAAGGATTTTACTGATTTTATATATAGATCAGCTATAGCGGAACAACTATCTGATTACAATGATAAGATGATAGCTGAATATAATGATTTAATTGTTAAGTTGAAACAAAAACAAAAGGATTTAGCCAAAAAACAAGAAACTTTAGAAGCTAATAAAGATAAATTAAATTCTAAAATTTCTACTTTAAAAGCTCAATTATCAGAATATCAAGAAGAGGGTACGACGATCGAAGAAGATATCGCTGATTTAAAAAAAGCGATCAACTACTATAAAAATTTAGGTTGTAAACCTGATCAAGATGTATCAACTTGTATCGAAACACCTTATGCTGATGGTTGGAAATATCCGCTTATGAAAGGTATGGTTACTAGTGAATATACTGGATATTCTATCAGACACGACTGGAGCGGTGGCGGTGGTCACCATGGTATCGACTTAAGTGGTGTACCTGAGGGAACCAATGTTTATGCAGCGGCACCTGGTAGAGTAGCCAGAATCGTCTATGGTAGTAGTTGTGGTGGAAACATGGTCTTCATTAACCATACTGTCAATGGTAAAAAATATACTACCGTATACATGCATTTAAAATATATAGCTTCTGGAATTTCGGTTGGTAAGACCGTTTATGATACGACTGTTATAGCTGGTATGGGTGGTAGAAGCTACGGATATGACCGCTGTACAACTGGTGTTCACTTACATTTTGGTATGGCTAGTGGTTGGAGCGAGATATCGTTTAATGCTCATTCATTTAATCCAAGAAATTTAATTAAATTCCCTAAAATGTATGGTGGATATTTTACGAGATAAACTGTTTTAAACAGTTTTTTTCTTATCTTGTTATATCTTTTTTATTTTGATATAATCTATGTGGGATGTGATAACTTGAAAAAAAGTAATTTTATTGAGGGATCTTTTATATATACATTAGGTATTATATTATGTAAGTTTATAGGTCTTATATATGTAATTCCTTTTTATGCTTTAATTACTAATTATGGAGCTACCTTATATAGTTTTGCTTATTCGATATATGCTGTTTTTTTATCGTTATCGACTAGTGGTATACCGATTGCTATATCTAAGTTAGTAAGTGAGTATAATAGTTTAGAGTATTATAATACTAAGGAAAAGGTTTATAAATTAGGTTTTAAACTTATTACTATTATCGGGGTTGTATTTTTTGTTATCATGTTTTTATCAGCTCCGATAATCGCTAATTTTATTTTAGGTAATAATATAGAAAGTGGTATAAAAGTAGAAGATGTTACTTTAGTAATAAGGGTTATTTCAACAGCTTTATTAATCGTACCAGCTTTAAGTGTTACGAAAGGATATCTACAAGGTCATAAGATAATGGGACCTCCTAGTGTATCTAATATTTTAGAACAGATTATAAGGGTATTAGTTATTATTGTCGGTTGTTATATCAGTTTAAAAATTATGCATACACCTGAAAAAACAGCGATTGTAATATCGGTCTTTGCAGCGACGATTGGAGCTTTATTCGCTTATCTTTATTTGTTTATTAAGATTAAGCATAACAAAAATGTTTTTAATAAGGATGCATCTTTAAAAGATGAAGAAAGGTATACAACTAAGTATTTGATTAAACAGATGGTTTTATATTCTCTACCTTTTATTGTTATTGATCTACTTAAATCATCTTATAATTTAGTTGATACTTTAACGATTGTTAGAACTTTAACTGATTTAGGTTATTCTTCTGATATTGCGAATTTAACTTTTAGTGTTATTGCAACATGGGGAAATAAGCTAAGTATGATAATTATTTCTATTTCTATGGGTATATGTGCTTCTTTAATTCCAGCTTTAGCGGGTTATTATATAAAGAATGATAAGAAAAATGTTAATAAGAATGTTAATCAAGCTATTCAGTTATTACTTTTTATAACGGTTCCAATGACAATTGGTATATGGTTTTTATCACAACCTATATGGGTAATTTTTTATAGTTATGATTATTTAAGTATTGAGATATTTAAAGTATTTATTTTTCAAGCTATTACGTTTTCTTTATTTTCTGTTTTACTTAATATTACCCAAACAACTAATAATACGAAAACGACGATTATAACTTTGTTTATAAGTTTTATTGGTAATGCTCTTTTAAATATACCTATGATGCATCTATGTCATATATGGAAGATTGGATATCAAGGTGCTAGTGTATCAACTTTGATTACGCAAATTATACCATCGATTTATTTGTTATATTTTATACATAAAAAGTTAGAGGTTGATTATAAGGATACTTTTACAAACATTGTTAAAATTGTTGTAGCTTCTTTAATAATGTTATTATGTTTAAAATTATTATCTATAGTCTATCCTATTAATGCTACAACAAGGTTTAAAGGACTTATTCAAACTGGTGTTTATGCTATTATTGGTTCTGTTATATATTTTGGAATTATGTTCAAAAATGGTATGTTTAAAAGTTTACTTGGTGATAAGTTTAAAAAAAAGGTCTCACATTAATTTAGTGAGATCTTTTATTATGGTTGTACTAGTATCCAAGCTTTTTGTTTAAATTCATCTTGTCCTTGACCTGTTGTAAGGACATTAGGTTTCAGAACGATTACTGGACGAAAGCCCATCGAATTGTCACTGTAGCCTATGTAGCTTTGATAGTTCACGTACCACAAGTAAATGTCATTGTACGAATTAGCCAACCAATAATATGATCCTGTCATTCGTAATGAGTTGTTAATAGCAATTGCTTCTGCTTCATCTTTAGTCATAGCATGGGCTGACTCGGCATATTCATTTTTATATTCATTTGCTCGTTCATTTAATTTAGTTACACTTGTATTATTACATATAGTTGAGTGATAGTAACACTCTGATTGGCCAGCGTGGACTAAGTAGACTTTTCTATCTTCTTTTTTAAGTACACGCCAACCATTTAAAGTAGTGCTATTGCTACTATAAGTATAGCACCTTTCTACACTTGAATTTTTACTTGTATTAGCACTATAGCCACCAAATTCGCATGATTTCGTTGGTTTTTCAGCACTTTCTTTCCAATCACCAGCGTCATACGCTACGTAGTCTCCGACTTGTACAGCATCATATAATTCAGCGTATTTGTAAACTTTTGCATGTTCTTTCAAACTATCAATTTCAGTTAATGACGTATTAATTAAATCATCTAATGCTTGTTTTACTGTTATAGTTTCACCGTTTTTCCGGTAGCTTACACCATCACTAGTCAATTGACTAGCTCCATATGTTATACCATTAGTTACCACTAATAGTATTAATATTATTAGTAGATAACCCCCCCCCAAGCCTTATTTTTTCTTTCATTTTTCTTATCTCCTTTTCTTTATTTTACATATCAATTATACTAAATTTATACATATTTGTAAACCATTAAAAAAACTTAATTATTTTAAATCAAGCTTTCTTTTTAAATTCATGATTTCTTGTATTTTTAATTTTGTTAGTTTAGCGATTTCTTCAATTTTATAATTTTCTTTTAACATTTCATTCGCTATTTCTTCATGTCCAACTTTTAAAATGTACCCTTTGTCAAGGACATTTTTTAATTTTTAAGAAGAAGGGATTTTATTTTTTTAATCCAATTTTTA
>CANRCZ010000015.1 GCA_947629265.1 uncultured Bacilli bacterium
TGTAAGGATGCTATTTTCATTAGATAAAGTCTACTTTTTTTAAATGCTTCATCATTAAATATTTTATACATTTCTAAATTTATAATAAGTTTATTATCTACTGATACAACTAAATCACATCTATTAGCTTTTTCTTTATAGGTATTATTTGGAATACTACTTTCATATGATACTTGCAGTTTTTTATTTAATGATCCTTGTTTTAATTCTAGATAACTTTCAATAAAGTCTTCCAAATATCTTATATTATTTTTATTACCAAATGTTTCTTTAAATAGTTTATCATTTATTAATTTTATAAATTCATATTCTAAATTACTTTTAATACTTATCACCTCCCTGAATTACAAAACAATTAAATGTTTCTATCATATATCTAAACTTTGTCTATTTTTGTTGAATTTTATTTTTAGAAACAAAAAAAACGTAATTTATAAGTTACGTTTCATATTTTAATCTTGTGCTACTATTGTCCAAGCATCCTTATTTCCTACTTTATCTGTTGTTTGACCTGATGTTAACATATTAGCTTTTAATTCTATTACTGGACGGAAACCAAGAGAACGGTTGTAGTTGTAGTCGATATAACCGTCGCTGCCCACGTTCCACAAGCTGTAGTTGGAGTCACTATTTGCAGTAGCCAACCAATAGTAATCTCCAGTCTTTCGTAAAGTTTCACTAGTACTAGATGTACTGTCTGTAATAGCATAAGCTTCTTCATATGTCATGGCATGGGCTGATTCTGCATAGTCGTTCATATATTCATTTGCAGCTCTTTCATCTAATTTAGTTTTACTTTCACTTTTATTTTCTCCGTGGTAGTAACATTCAGGTTGGCCGGCGTGAACTAGAGTTACGGTTTTGGTACTTGTATTTGTTTCAAGTACACGCCAACCTTTTAATGAGGTGGTATAACTATCTTTATAACACCATGATACACTATTTCCTTTATTTACATTCGCAGCGTTTCCTCCAAAGTCACCTTGTGTCTTTGGTTTTTCAGTTGCCTCATCCCATTCACCAGCGTCGTACGCTACGTAATCACCTTTTTCTACTACATTAACTAAATAATCATTTACTTTTATATCGACACTTGCACTTTTTCCGTTTACAGATTTTGCTGTTATTTTAACAGTTCCTAAACCTTGACCTGTAACTTTACCTGTACTATCAACTGTAGCAATCTTTTCATCGCTACTCTTCCAAGTAATTGTATTATTTGTTACACTATTTGGTGTTATATTAGCTGTTAATTGTAATGTTTCACCTTTTATTACTGTATCAGCTGGTTTAGTTATTTCGATACTTTCAGCATATACGTCATTGCTTCTACCCGCTACTGTATAATCATTTCCATCATAATTTACCAAGTATCCACTTATTACTAAAGAAGCACTTGTCACATTTCTTTTATCATCAATTGTTATCTCACCACTATCTGGCATTGTTCCTTTTAATTCTACTAAATCGTTTAAGTCAGCTACATCGTATGACTCACCTGACTCTAACTTTTCTGAACCACCATCTAGTTCACTAGTTATCATGTAAGTTTCTACTGCTTTAATATAGCTTGTAGCACTAGCTTTTGCTGCTCCCTCTCTAGCTTTATTAATTAAGTTTAAAACAATAGGTGTTGCAATCAAAGCTATGATTGCTAGTATAACAATTACCGCTAACAATTCAATTAGTGTAAAACCTTTTTTCTTCATATAATTCTCCTTTATTTCCTATTATTTACATAATGAAATATAATATACTTATGTTTTCATTATGTGGCTTATTATATGAATAGTATAACACTTTAAATTCATAAATTCAACTTAAAATGTGATATTTAGCTACAAATTGAAATATATTTATACGCTAAACTTATAATTTATCTCTACTATCTTATCTTGACTTATATCTATTCTATCGATTAAATTAACTAATAACTCCCTAGATGGTTTTTTAAACAATAAAAAATCTTCTATCATTTTACCTATTTCTTTACTTTTATGTTCTTTACTACTATTTAACTTACTATAAAGTTCCTTTTTTTTAATATCTAATCTACTTAATTCTTCTTTAAACTTTAATGTTAATCTATCATACTGTTTTAAATCAATATGACCATCTAACTTATCAATATATAAATTATCGATATAGTTTGTCGTTTGTTTTATTTTAATATCTAAATTATTCAGCTGTTTCATTACCTTTTCTTTTATATCATTATTTTTTTTAATATCTTTAATTTTGTTTTCAAAATTAGTTTTATCAACATACTTTTTACATATCTTTCTAATTTCTTCTAAAACAGCATATTCTAGCTTATCATAATTCATAGAATGAGGAGTACATAATTTGAACTTGCTATGAGCTGAATAATAATTACAAACACAGTATCTTCTTTTTTTATCACTACTAGTATTTATTCCTATTTTATGACCACACTCTTTACAATAAAGAAAACCTTTTAACAAATTATCGTTTTTATTTAAAGGATTATTTTTATTTTTCTTTAATAATTCTTGAACAGTATTAAAAGTTTCTTCATCGATAATAGCTTCATGAGTGTTTTTAACGATGATCCAATCTTCTTTAGGAACTCTAATTTCTTTTTTGGATTTGTAGCTTACTTTTTTTCTTTTACCTTGGGTTAAATGTCCTATATAGGTAGGATTTTTTAATAGTTCTTCGACAGTTCTTTCACACCATAATGTAGAATTATTTCTTAATAAATGAGCATAAGTACTAGGATTAGGTATGTTTTCTAAGGAAAAGATATCAGCGATAGCTTTTGGTCTATACCCTTTTTTAGCAAGGTCAAACATTCTTATAACAATATCTTTTACCTCTTCATCGATTATCAGTTTATGCTTATCACTTGGATCTCTTTTATATCCATATATACCTTTCCATCCAGTATATTGTCCTTGTTCTTTTTTACCTCTCATAATTTTTCTTATTTTTTTAGAACCATCTTTAATATAAAAATCATTAAACATCAGTTTAAATTGTAAGTAATCAAGACCTGGTGTTTCGTATAAGGTATCGATATCATCGTTTATAGCGATATATCTTATTCCTTTTTCAGGGAATATTCTTTCGATATATTCACCCATTTGAATGTAATCTCTACCCATACGAGATAAATCTTTAGTAATGATCGTATCGATTTTTTTATTTTCTATATCTTTAATTAATTTTTGCCAAGCTGGTCGATTGAAATTACCACCGGTATATCCATCGTCATAGTATTCATCTATTAAGAGTATATCATCTTGTTGTTTTATATAATTTTTCATGAAATCTCTTTGGTTAGTTATACTTTCACTTTCTAAGTTATCGCCATCATCTCTAGATAATCTGCTGTAATTAGCGGCTTTATACATTTTTTTAGGCAATTTTATCATCTTCTTTATTAGTAGAATTGTTTTCATCTAGACAATATTTTATTAGATAGTATTCGATAATCTCTTGTAAGTTTTTACCATTTTTATTAAAAATATTAACTATTTTCATGTTACCACCCTTTATTAAATAATACGAAATTAATGTTATTTTTTTACTAAAACGCTTTATTAATGGTTACTATATTTAACTTTTAAATTATCTTTTACATATTATAGATATAGAGAAATGGTATTAATTCACGACTTAGTTATTGAAAATGTTGTGTAAAAATGCTATAATATAAAGTCATTAAGTTGATGGGGAGGTAAGATTATGAAATTTAGTAGATGGATAAAAAATGTGATGATAATGTTGAGTGTCTTAACGATACCTACATTAAATAATAAAAATCTTTTACTGAATAATTCCAGTAATAATTACTATTTGGGAACGTCAAATAATGAGATAGTCGATATTCCTTATAAAAAAATTAATTCAAATGATGAAATATCAACTATTTCAACTGATGAAAGTGTAGAATATTATAATCCTTTAAATAAAACAACTGAAAGTGAGAACGCGACAGTTATTGAAAAAGGTGTAACTACATTTAATACGGGATGGTATGTTTTAAAAGATGAATTTAATGTAGTTGAACGTATTAAAATATCAGGTGACGTAAATATTATTCTAGCTGATGGATCTTTTCTTAATGCGATGCAAGGTATCGAGGTAAATGATGGCAATTCTCTAACTATCTGGGGACAAAGTGCTAACTATAAAGAAAATGGAAGAATTGTGGCTCAAGGACCAGCCGATAATGCTGGTATTGGTTCAAATAGTGGTAATAGTGGAACTATAACTATTAATGGTGGCAATATCGTTTCAAAAGGTGGTAACGCAAGCGGAGCTGGTATCGGTGGCGGAAATCATGGAAATGGTATAGTCAATATTAACGGTGGATATATAACTACATATGGTGGAAATTTGTCATCTGGTATTGGTGGTGGTAATGGTGGTAATGGAATTGTCACTATTACTGATGGTATAGTAGAAGCTCAAGGTGGTACATGGAGTGGCTCTGGTATCGGTGGTGGTTGTGATGGCTCAGGTACCATTAACATTTCTGGCGGTGATATAACTGCACGCGGTTTCGATGCTGCAGCCGGCATCGGGGGGGGACAAGGACATATAGGTAACGTCACTATTACTGGTGGTAAAATATCCGCTAGTGGTGGTAGAGGCTATGATATAGGTGACGGATCTCCTGGAAATGATCCGATGACAGAACATGGCACATTTTCAACTGGTGAAAACGGTAATGCTATCATCCATGGAGACGTTTCTGATGAAAGTAATAAAGAAAACTGGAAAGGCATTGTTGATGATACTGTTTATGGTGATTTCACTTTAGATAGTGACCTTACTATTGATGGAAATCAAACACTTACCATACCACAAGGTTCATCCCTTACTGTATCTAAAAATGCTACTCTTACTAATAATGGTCAAATAGATAATCAAGGAACTGTTAACAATAATGGTAATATTGTTAATAATAGTATCATTTCTAATGAAAATGAATTTAATAATAACTCAGATGGTACAATTCAAAATAATTTTGAATTTACTAACGATGGTAAACTAACTAACGATGGTACCACTACAAATAGAGGTAAATTTGAAAATACTGAAAACGGTAATATTCAAAACAATAATGATTTTACTAATCAAGGTAAAATTACTAATGATGGTGACCTAACCAACAATGGAACTACTACAAATAGAGGTGAATTTAAAAACACTGAAAAAGGTAGTATTCAAAACAATAAAGATTTTACCAACCCAGGCGACATAAATAATGATGGAAAAATTGTTAATGATGGTAATCTAACTAACGATGGATCTACTACAAATAATGGTGAATTTGAAAATACCGAAAATGGTAATATTCAAAACAATGAAGATTTTACTAACCAAGGTAGTATGACTAACAGTGGAAAAATTACCAACGATGGTAATATGAGAAACACTGAAGGAAGCAATTTTAAAAATACCGAAAGTGGTTATATAGATAACAACAAAGATTTTGTAAACGAACCTGGTTCAACTTACCAAGGTGATGGAAAAATCGAAAATAACAGCTATAAAGTTAAATTCGTTTCTAATTTCGATGAACAATTAGATAGCGAAATCAATGTTGAATACGGTAAAAAATTAACAGCCTTAGATTTAACAAGAAAAGGATATACTCTAGATGGATGGTATACTGATTTAGATTACAGTGAAAAATGGGACTTTGATAACGACACAGTACCATCACATGATATAACCCTATACGCTAAATGGATAGCTAACAAATATACTGTTTCATTCGTTTCTGATGAAGATATAACTCTACCAGAAAATATCACAGGAGACTACGGTTCATCTATTAAACTACCAGAATTACCTGAAAAAACAGGTTACACTGGTAAATGGGTACTAGATGATAAAGAAATAACCGAAATTACACTTACTGAGGATATAACAGTTAAAGCTATCTACACTATCAACAGTTACACAGTAACATTTATCAGTGATGATGAAATAATATCTAAATCAATAGTTAATTTCGGTTCAAAATTTGCTGAACCAAATATTTCTAATAAAGATGGTTACCAATTAGATGGTTGGTATCTAGATCAAACATTCTTAAATAAATGGAACTTTGAAACAGATACAATCAGTGATAGAGATATAACCCTATACGCTAAATGGTTAAAAATAGGAACTGTATCTGAAGATATCGAATTAAATAATAACAATTTAAACGCTAAACTAGCAATGTCACAAGGTGAAATGGCTGAAGCTGTTTTAGATGATAACGATAAACAACTTTTAAAAGAGGGAAAAGATATCAAAGTAGTTCTTGATATAAACGATACAACTATTTCTTCTGAAGATGAAAAAGTTTTAAACGACCAACCATATACATTATCTAAATATTTCGATATTGAAATCACTAAAATAATCGATAATGATAAACAAAACGTATCACAAACTTTAAAACCTATCCGTATTACTATCGATATTCCAGATGAAATAAACAACATAAAAAATAGAGAATATACCGTTATAAGAATCCATAATGGTATCGTAACTTTCTTAAGCGACTTAGATAATAACGATAATACCTATACCTTTGAAAGTGACCAATTTTCTATCTACATACTAGGATTTAAAGATAAAGTATCAAACATTATTAAAGAAACTAAACCAATTAAACCTTATAATCCAATAGTAAATATAACTAAAAATAATGTATTAAATAATATAGTAGATGATGAGATCGTATTAAATGATGAGATAGATGATACAGATGATGAAATCGATAATAAAGATGATAATTCTAATAAAAAAATAGAAACTACTAAAAAAGTAAATAACCAAGAAAATAAAAAAGATAACAAAAACTTTAAAATAATATTATTTGTAATCGTTTGTATTATAAGCTTTATCATTTTATTACCTATAGCTCGTAAGAAAGCTAACAAAAATAGATCCAACTAGATCTATTTTTTATGTTTAAAAAACATTATAAGTTTTACAACCGAACAGGTGGTATGCCTGCTATGACACTTGAATGGATCCTAAACCAAAATGGTATTAAAACCGATGAGGTTAACTTTGACACCAGTGTAGCTTTCGCAGCTATGAGTGGATCATTCATAGGTGGTAATGGTGACTACGTATCATTATTTGATGATAAAGTAACAATAAGAATTCACCTTAATAAAAAAAGTTGAATAATCAACTTTTACAATTACTTACCTAAAACCTTTTGATAAGACTTTTCCTTAAAATAATTCATCTGATCAGTATAAGTTGACCAATGTTTAGGATCAGTTGCAACTTTCATACATATCGTTTTAGCGCACTTAGTACCAATGATCATCATAATAGCTTGATTAGCCTCTAAAGTAATCGAATCATGATAATCGACGATAATATTAAACTGATCATTATTTTTTAATATCTCCTTAATCCCTTTACCAAACCATTCAATATCAAAAAAGTAACTTGGAAAATCATACGTTTTAGAATGATTATCATTAAATAATACACTATCATATTTTTCCTGACATACACTTAATATTTCCTTTAATTCACTTAAATAACTTTGAACCGACTTAATATCGTTCTTCCTATTAAAATAAGAACTATTAAAAAAATCTATCAATTGTTTTTCAATCTCTCCCATAACCACTGAATTACTTTCGATTTTTGAAACAATATTATAAGCGATCGAATTTTTTAAATACTCTCGAGATATTATACCTAATTCAGCCTTTTTATCACTATTTAATAAAGCTTCCCTACCATCACTCAACATTCCATAAGACTCTAAATAAATACCCATAGGTGCATCACTACCATAAACAATCGGATAATGTTCCGCCATTCCTTTTAAAAATATCGTCCTTGTTACCGTATCACGACCAAATAAAAACTCATGAAATTTATGTGACATAATCTGCTTTTCAAACGTACTACTAATCATAAACCCTCCTTTTGAGTATCTATTATAACACATAATTTTATATAATCAAGATTTTAATAAAAAAAGATGATTATCTCATCTTTAACCCATAACCTGACCACCATTATTATGAATAACTTGCCCTGTCATATAACTTGAATCATCACTCGCTAAAAAGACAAATGTCGGCGCTAATTCATAAGGCATAGCCCCTCTAGCCATAGCAGCATCAGAACCTAATGATGGAATTTTCTCTTTTACCCAACAAGCTGGTTGTAGTGGTGTCCAAAAGAAACCTGGCGCAATAGCATTGACCCTAATATTTTTTAAAGCTAAATTTCTAGCTAATGACCTAGTAAATCCAACAATAGCACCCTTAGTTGTAACATAATCGATCAACTGTGGATCACCATAAAAAGTTGTTACTGACGTTAAATTAATAATAGATGAACCCGAATTCATATAAGGTAAAGCTTCCTTAGTTAAATAAAACATACCATAGATATTTACTTTCATCGTCCGATCGAACTGTTCATCAGTTATATTTTCTAAACAATCCTGTTGATATTGAACACCAGCATTATTTACTAAAATATCAATTTTACCATAAGTTTCCAAAGTTTTTTGAACAATACACTTACAAAAATTCCTATCTGTGATATCACCAGATAATAATAGACAACTACCACCTAAATTTTCAATATAGTTTTTTGTCGCTTCAGCATCTATATGTTCATCATAATAAGGAATTACTACTTTAGCCCCCTCTTTAACAAAAGCGATCGCTGCTGCCCTACCTAGACCACTATCACCACCAGTTATAATAGCAACTTTACCATTTAATTTACCGCTTCCCTTGTAATCGGGATTATCAAATATCGGTAATGGTTGCATTAGATATTCCATTCCTACAGCAGTATCCTGTGATTGTTCTGGTGCCATTATTTGATACTCAGTACTTTTTACCCCTATCTTATCATAATAGTTATAATATTGATTTCCAAAATGATAATCAAAATTCATAATATCCCCCCTACTTTTAATATATGATAAAGTAGTATTTATGCCTTAATAAAATATATTAAAGGTAGTTAACATGGTAGTAAACTTTATATCTTTTAGTACCTACTGTATCGTATCCCCTTTTAAATTCATAATCATAACATAATTTCATATCATTTTTTTTATAAGATAAATAAATATCTAAATTCATATGATTTTTATCATTATCAATTTTAGATACAACTATATGATCTAATAAGTAACTTACTATTTTATCAGTAATATCTTTAGAATTTAGTTTTAATTTGATATTACTTAAAAGTTCATCATAAGTATCAATATCACTATTATTAAATTGATATAATTTATTTAATTCCATTTTTAATTTTTTTAATTGTTCATTAAATAATTTATTTTTTTTATCAAATTCTTGATTAGATAAACTACCTTGAATATTAAGGTCTAATATCTTATCTTTTTTATTATATAGTTCATCGATCTTACTTTTTTTTAATAAAATATCTTTATCGATATCGTAATTAGTTTGTAAGTATTTATAATTATTAATTAAAATATCACTTACTTTATTTAAATCGATTTTTAATTTAGATATTAAATCTTTAAAGATATTATCTAGTTCTGATTCTCTAATATTAGGTGAATCACAACTTTCTTTACCATTTTTTAAGTATGTTGAACATACCCAAGTAATATCTTTTTTATTTTTTCTAAATTCTCTTCTATGAAAGACAGTATTATCATATTTACAATATATTTTTGCACTATATAAGTACCTATTTTTATATATATTTTTATTTTTCTTTCTTTCACTAAAAGCTTTCTTTCGATCTAATAATCTCTCATTAGCGAGATGCCATAAATTTTCATCGATAATCGGTGGTATTCTTTTTTTATCTTCATAGATTATCCAATCATCACTATCAAAATATTTTATTTTTTTGGTCATGTAGTCGATAATTTCGGATTTTTTAGCACAGTAATAACCTTTATATTTAGGATTAGAAATCATCCTAGAAATGGTTGAAATACACCATTTTCTACCTCTACATGTCTTTAAACCATCATCATTTAATTTTTTTACGATAGCTGAAAGTGATAACTGGTCGATACTGTATAGTTCGTATATTTTTCTAACTACTTGAGCTTCTTCTTCGATGATATTTAATAATCCTGTTTGTTTATCTTTTTTATAACCATATAACATATCATTACCGAGGATTTCTCCACGTTCTATAGCCCTATTCATTCCAAATTTAACCCGTTCTGATAGTCTTCTTATTTCATCTTGCGCCATCGAAGCCATGATAGTAAGTCTTAATTCAGCATCTGGTAACGCTGTATTTATATTATCGTTAACAAATAATACTGCTACACCATATGATAAAAGTTCTCTCGTATATTTAATACTATCTAAGGTGTTTCTTGAAAATCTAGATATTTCTTTCGTGATTATTAGATCAAATTTACCAAGTCTTGCATCTTCGATCATCCTCATAAAGTTATCTCTTTTAATATCACTTGTACCAGTTATACCATCATCGACATAACCGGGTATATAAGTCCAATTATGATTTTTTTTAATGTACTGTTCAAAATGTTCAACTTGATTTTGTAAGGATTTTTTTTGTTCTAAATGATCAGTTGATACTCTAGCGTAATCGGTTACTTTAAGTTTTAAACTAGTTAGTGGTAAACCTTTATTTAATTCTTTTCTAATTGTATATAAATCCAATTTTATTATCCTCACTAAGATTTGTTTTTAATAATTTTAGTTCTTTTAAAATATTTTCTTCGGTATATTTATACATTTTATAGGATATTTTATCACTATTAAATAGCTCTTTATTGATAAAAACCGCTAAGGAAAGGATTAGTTCTTTATCTTTCATTTATCATCACCTTTAGTTAAAAATATGAAAAATATTATTAAATAATGCTTGAAAGTGACTTTTTATTGTTACTTTAAGAGAACCTCAAGCTCTACAATTAGAAAATGGTGGATATGGTCATGTTGTTGCTTCATTAGGTGAGTTAGGTGGAACTGTTCCATATACGACTTACAATATGAAAAAAAGCTACTTAGAGGCTAATCCCGACGTAGCTAAAGGGTTCTCAAATGCTATCAACAAAGGTTTAGATTATGTTCATAGTCATAGTGCTAGTGAAATAGCTGAGGTAATTACTAGTTATTTCCCAGATGTATCTAAAAATGATTTAACTAAAATTATTGAAAGATATATCAGTATCGATTCTTGGTTTGACAATACTTATATAGCTGAAAAGGATTTCAATCATATTCAAGAAATTATCGATAATGCTGGTGAACTATCAAAACAAGCACCTTATAATAAGTTAGTTGATACAACTTATGCACCAAGATAAAATTTTAAATATTAAAAATCTTAGAAAAATTTATCATACGAAAAGGGATGAAACACTCGCTATTGATAATTTTTCTTTTGATTTAAAGAAAGGTGAATTTGTTTCGATAGTAGGACCATCTGGTTGTGGTAAATCGACTATTTTATCAATTATTGTAGGACTATTAGAACCAAGTAGTGGTGAAATTGAATATGGTGATAATATCAAAATGGGTTATATGTTACAGGATGATAGTCTGTTTGAATTTAGAACTATTTTAAAGAATTGTCTATTAGGTCTTGAAATCAATCACGATCTAACTGATGAAAACAAGGAATATGTTATTAAATTACTTAAAACGTATGGTCTTAAAGATTTTTTAAATAGCTATCCAGAAAATCTATCTGGTGGTATGAGGCAAAGAGTAGCTTGAATATGTTAAAGACACTTTTATAGACATAAAAAAAGTATCTGAGATACTTTTTAAAATTTATTTTTTTATTTTTTGTAGTTCAACACTTTTTTCATCTTCGTACTCATCCGCAGTATCTTCTAGCCATCTAAGGAAATTTTTTAAATCATTGTTTCTTATTTCATCGAATTGTGCTTCTGATAATGCTATAAACTCTGGCATATGAGCATAGTATCTATCTTTGATTTGGATTTTGCTACTTGGATATATCTCATTTTCCCATACATCGTCTTTTCCTAGTTTATGTTTAGACTCTTTAAATGTTAAATATGTTTCTGGATTGTTACCAAGGGCTATTTTTTCACTTAAATCTTTAACGTTATATATAATAGCATCTAATAGCCTTTCAGCATCTTTAAAGTTAATGTTTCCCTCTGAATCGATATGAAAATCTAAGTCTAAAAGTCTTTGTTCTTCAGCATCGGATAATTTTTCTGATTTACCTTTATTAATATCATTTAAAACTGATAATAAGCTTTGACATTTTTTCTTTAAAATAGATGTATATTTTTTAAAATATTGTAGTGAGTATGGTTCAAAGTAATATTTATATGCAGTAGCGATATCTTCCATTTCTTTTTGTTTTAAATTTGGATTTTCTTCGATCATTTTCTTATTTAAAAATGTTTTGATTTCATCTTCGGTAATAGTGATATCTACCTTGTTTATAAATTCTTCGATATCTGATAATTTTAAAGCGTCAAAAAGTATCATTTTGATTATATCTGGTTCGATGAAATATTCATCTTCTCTATTATCTTCACACGTGTCTGTTATATTTACATATTTTATTGTTTCCTCATCCATAATAAAACCTCCCTTTCTGATATTATAGCATAATTTAAAATATTTGAAACATTTTTTTAATATTTATGATAATTTCACTTTTTAATAAATTATTTCATCATAATTATATAAAAAATAGAAAGCATATGATTATATACTTTCTATTAATTTTAGTATCTTTTATTTTTAACAACAGCGAAACAAGCTCCTGATAATAATGCTACTCCACCTAATGTACCACCTATTATTAATCCTAAATTAAGTTTTTTAGTATCAGTTTCTTCTTCTAATGTACTTGTAGATTGATTAGTAGTAGTACTATCAGAAATAATTGTGCTATCACTAATGTTGGAATTCAAATCTTCTTCTAAACTAGTTTCTTCATCGATTTTTTCTTCTTCATCAGTAGTATTTTTATCTGAATTATCTTTGTTAGCTGATGCTTTGTTATCAGAACTTTTGTCTGAAGAAGATCCAGAACCTTTTGATGAGCTACCTGATGAACCAGTTGAAGAACCAGTTGAGCTACTTGAACTACCTCCAGTTTGATTTTCTATAGTTGTAACTTTATAGCTAAAATCTTTGTTAGAACTTGATTTATCAATATCGATCTTTTTTGATGCCCAACTATTATCTACGACTGTTAATTTAGTACATTCTACTGAATATTTAACATCTTTTTTTGATGAGGTTTCAAAGACAATATTTCCAAGTGTTAACTCTTTTTTATCGTTTAAAAGATTGTAATCAGTTCCAACACCACCAGATGCAATGATAACTGTTAAAGTATTATCTTTATAGTTGTATTCTTTAGTGTATTTACTTTTAGATATTTTGCTATCAAATTCAAATTGTTTAACTTTGATGTTGCTACTGATTTTAAAAGTTACATCGACTCCACCTATAAATCCATCATCAAAACTAAGTGTAGTTTTAATTTTGCCATTACTAGTTTCACTGTATGTTACTTTAGTAGCTGCATGTGCAGAGGTAACTGACATAAGGGTAGCAATTAATAATACTGCTATAGTTGTTATAAATTTTTTTGACATAATTTTCACTCCTTATTTCTTTTCACTAGTAAAGGTCATTTCACTTAATTCATTATAAGATGGTAAGTTATCGATAGCCATAGAGGTACTTGTAATTCTTTGACCATCGTTAGTTAAAGCATCTTTTACTCTGTACAAGTAAGCGCGAATACTAGTTTTATTATTAACCATTTTTTCGTATTGTTCTTTAGTCATAACATATAACCATGTACCCTCTGCCACATCGTAAACTTTCATATCATCTGTAACATTGGCGAAGATAAGTTGATATCCACTATATATGTTATCTTTATTGAATGTTTTAGCGAATGCATCAGCAATAGTTATAAGGTTAAATGCTGGGTTACCTCTATATGTACCTTTAATTACGACAGAACCTGCTTCGATAATACTATCTTTATCATTTTCACATCCATCTTTTAAATAACAATAATCTTCTGTTACTTTACCGATAGATGGTTTATTATCTGTAGTCATTGAAATATCAATATTGTCACCAGGAGGTGCTATAATATCAATTTCTGCACCAGATAATACTTGTTTACCTACTGCTTCTATTTTTACGTATGAAATATCATCGTATGTATATAGTTGATTTTCATTATTAGTACCAGCTTCAACAAAGTATACAATTTCTTCTGGATTTTCTTTAGTTACATTAAATGTACCTTGACGAACGGCTGTCCATTCGTTTTTATCACGACTTACAGATATTTTATAATCTCTAATTGTATTAGCGTTTAATTCACCGTTTTCAGTTAAAGCTCTATATTTAATACCACTTAATGATAACTTAGTATTTAAGTTAATGATTACATAAGCATTATCTGTATTTTTAGATGACTCTTCAATTTTTTTAGTACCATTAAATCCAGTAGTTTTATTACCATCGATTAAATTATTAACTTTTAATTTTGAATAATCGAATTTTTCATCTTCGTAATCGATAACCTCACCATCTTCTTTTACATTTGATTCAATTGTGAAATTATCTTTTTTAATACTACCATCGTGAGCAACTTTAACCTCATCTAAAGTTTTTTCATCTACTTTATTAAGTAGGTAGTCATATGCCACGACTTTGTATGTAAAGGCACGGTTGTTGACAGATCCGATATTATCAGTAAATGTATTAGTTTTACCATCAACAAAACCTATTGACTCATCATTACGAAGAATTTCGTATCCTAAGATTTTGTCGCTATCTTTATCGATATTGAAATTGATAGTTACACGTTTTTCCTCACTATTCATATCTTCAATATTTGCTGTAATACTAGAGCTTTCAGCTTTAGTACCACCACCTAAACGGTATCTTCTAGCTTCATCATTTAGATAGTAAATAGCTCTAGTTTCTTTTTCTAGTTTTAGATTTTTTAATTCTTCTTTAACTTTATCGTTAGCTTTTAAGCCCCAAGTTTCAAAATAATCAGTTAAATCTTTTTCAGCTGCCATACTTGCAAGAACGATTAATAATTGATCTTTATCATATTTATTTACGTTATTATAAGTTCTTGATAATTTATTTATCTTAGCGAAAATAGAATTTTCATCTTCAAAAGTTTTATTATCATCATACGCTAAATGTAGTTGCCAGTACATTCCTAATTGAACAAAGACATTTTGAGCTCTACCTAATGTATGAGAGGTAACTTTTTCATATATTTTTTCATATATTTTGCTTGTTTCTAAACGAGATTTATCTTTATCATTACTTGTTTGGGCAAGTAAACTATAAACGTTGTTAGTAACCTCAGCAAAGACTAAATTTGATTGATTTATTTGGTGTCCAATTTCATGACTTATACCCCATCCAAAGTAGCCAGTTGCATCACTAGTATTCTTTTTAGCTTGAACAAGTCCAGCGATAGAACCATAACCTATTCCAATATGATAGCCACCAGCATACATGAATGCGCCATCGAACATTGTCATATAACGAATGTTTATTCTAGAATTAGGTATTCTATTTATTATTTCACTAGCATCTTTAGATAGTCCTTTATGACGATAGAATAATTCCATCATCTCTGTAAAGGCTTCCGTTGACTCATATAGACGGTTTTCTTTATCATCTTTAAGTGTATCTAGAGCATCTTTAACAGCAGTTGCGGATACAGACCATAATCCGTATTTAGTAGCGATTTCAGTTGAATCTAAAGGACCAGTTCCTTTTTTATCATCTTCCTTTAAAGTACTAACATAGTTATCTAATTCCTTAATATAATTACTTATTGCTTCTTCCTTTTTAGCTTTATCATCAAGTAAAGTAGTATCTAATACTGGTATTTTAGTACCACCACTTACTCTTATTTTTATCGGATTATTAGCATCAGGTTTAGACGTATAACGAACATATACGCTTCCACCTCTTTCAGATGAAGCACTACCAATCGTTGGAATATCGATTATATTTTGACCTTTTTTTAATTTATAGCCACTCTTATTCCAAGCATTAGCTTCAGCATTATATTGAGTGAATACAATCTCAGCATTAACCTCATCACCTAATTTACCTTTAGAGGTTCCAACATAGACTGTTAATGTTTTATCGGTTTCAGGTCTTGCAACAACACCTAATGGTTGATAATCGCTGATTTGCATTGCGAAACCTAAGTTACCATTAAGACTGTTAGATATATTTGGATTTAAGGTAATGATATCAGCCTTAGCTTCATCATTAAGGATCTTTTCAGCATAATCTAAATCAGCTAAAACACTTTCTTTATAAGGTGAATATTCATCATGATCTTGTGTATTAGCTCTTTTTCTTAATTCTTCAATTTTATTGATATCTACACCATCAGCTAATTCTAGACGCATATCATCAGTAAATAATTTAGCTACGTCATCAACTAATGAGTCATATTCATAGAATTTTACCTCAGCTACTTGAACTAAATTAGCATTTTGAGCATTAGTAAGACCAAATTGAATAGCATTAGCTGTAATTGGATCTTCTAATTTTACAACATAGTATGGACGATTATTTTTATCTTTTTTAGCAGTTATAACAGCTGGAACAACGGTTGCATTACTGCTAGTTTTAGCTTCATCAGTATTCCAATAATATACTAAAGTATCATTATATTGACCAGAATTTTTATCATATGTACCTGATTTAAAAGTATAATTAAATTCATCTGGTACAGTTAAAACAAATTCATCCATAGTATAAGCTTTATCTAATATGGTTGTTGGCATATTATACTTATTATAATGACTACCAGCAGCCCAGTTATTAAATGTAAATGACGTTTTAAAATTATCATCTACCATAGCGAATTTATTATTATCAGTCATAATTCCACTGTTTACAATTACATCCTTAATATGGCTAGTTTTACCATTTGTTACAGTATCATTAATCAATTTATACTTAGGAGTGATAGTAGCTTCATGTTTTAAAGTTGTAGCTGTAACTGTTTGTGATTTGCTACCCTCACCTAAAAAGTTATTACCAGTTAAATATGCTTCATAAGTTGTAGAAGCCTCTAAACCTCTTAAAGCATAAGACGTACCCTCGATATTTCTAATAACTTGATACTTATCTTGACCAACCTTACGGTAGTAGATATTGTATGTTTCAGTATCATCCATATCTTTCCAACCAAAATCGATACCAGAGAAAGTTGGATTAGCTGTTACCATATCGACAGCTGGTGGTTTTCTATTAGACTTAGGTGTACATTTATGCTCTCCACTCCAGTCACTACGCCACTCTTGGTTAACAGAACGAACACGTATTTTATATTCAGAACCGTTCTTTAAATCTTCAATAGTAAATTTATTATAAGTTGTTTGGAAAATTACGCCATTCATCTTTGGCCCAGTTATTTCAATTTCATAACCTGTTACGTTTGGAGCATCATCGAAAGTTACCGTTAACTGTTCACTTACAGAACCATCGACTTTAATATTTTTAGGAGTTGCAAAACCCTCAGGTTCTTTCGTTTCAGTTTTAACATTATTTAAAAATTCAACTTTAGCGATATCTGCCAAGTTGTCGCTAGAGGTTGTTTCAGTAATAATGATCGTTACCTTTTTAACAGCTACTTGTCTTTTTAAATCGATACGAATAACACCCTCAGCTACCTCATCAGTAAATGGTAAAGCAGTTGTATCAGAACTACTTATATCGGTTTCTTCTTCACCATCTTCAGTTTCAACGATTACTTTTCCTTTAGTAGGTTTATTACTACCAACGGCAATTCTAACCTCGCTCATTTCAACCGTATCACTAGCATTTTTACCTAAATCGATCGCTAATTCAATTGGGTTACTTTCACTTATTTTTTCATTTTTAGCTGGTTTTAAAGTAACACCATCACCATCATTAAATAAATTATCTAAACTACCACTGGTAACCGTAGCTTTAGTTAAATCAAGTGTTACATTGTCACTATCCATAATGACACCAGTATTTTCGATTTTAGCACTACCTTTTTTACTGTTCATAACAGCCGTAATGTAGTTTAAATCAGCGATATCCGTAACGCCATCTAAATTTAGATCGTTTTTAGTATCGTTAGTTTGAATAGAATTAATCATGATCTTCTCATCTTTTGCATCGACCTTATTATCATTATTAAGATCACCTATTTCAAACATACCACTTTCGTTATTTATACTTACACGTTTAGAATATCCATATAATGGAACATCTACACTATAAGTAACAAAATGTCCATTACCCTCATCACTAAATTTTAAAGTATAAGTATCTTCATCTAACGAATATAGGTTAATACTATAGTAAACAATGTTGTCAGTAGCAACCTCACCTGTCATCGTTGAACCCTTAAAATCACGTTTAGTAACGATAGCACGAACTTTAGAACCACCTAATTCAATAGATGTTTCATAAATACCATCTTGAGCTTTTTTAATATCGTTTAAGTGAATTGACGCACTCTTTTTAGCTGTATTAGACACTGTAAAAACGATATCTGTCTTCTCACGATTTCTAATAGGTAAAGATAGATGAGCTTCAACCTCGATATTTCCTTTAGGCTCAATTTTTACCGCACTAGCTGTCCCCTCTTTTTCTTTCGTTTCCATAGCCATTACTGCTATTGGTCCAAAGTTGTTGATCAACATTACCGCTGTTAGAAAACATGGTAATATTTTCTTGCTTAATTTCATAAATTCACCACCTTTTTACCACATTATATAGTACGTTTTCAAATATGGCAATATGATTTTTAAATTTTGTCGATTTTTTTACATAATAACTTGTAACAAGTTAAAAAGCAGGAAATACCTCCTGCCTTACATATTTAATAAATAGATAGATAAATTTAGATAAGTTGCAAATAGCACCCATATTAAATATGGTATTTGTAAAAGGCCTGATACCTTATTTTTCTTATAAAAACGGTATATCATCACGATAACTAAAATATCTAATAGAATAATCCATATAAAAGAAAATAATCGCCATTTTAATACAAAGAAGATTACCGACCATAAAGCATTGACAAATAACTGTAGATAGTATATTCTTCTAACCTTTTCATCAACTAAATTGTTACTTTTTAAAATACCGTAAGAAATACCCATTAAAATGTATAAAATAGTCCAAACGATCGGAAATAAAATACCCGGTGGCGATAAAATAGGTTTTTCTAAACTATTATAATCGATAGCTTTTGAGGTAACTAGACCGATAATACCACCAATAATAACCGGTACTAATATCGATTTTATATACGTTTTAGCTTTCAAAATTAACACTCCTCCTAATTAATCCTACTTAAAAGATATTTTTTTATGTATAAAACTTTTAAAAACAATCAAAATATAACTATAAGGAGGAATATTATGGAAAATAAAAACGAAATTAATGTCTTAGATGAATTAAACAAAGGCGCTTGTATGGGGATGGATGCTATTCACTATATCTTAGATAAGGTTGAAGATGAAAATTTAAAAAAAGAATTAGACCGTCAATATCGAGAATATAAAGAAATTTCTGAAGAAATCAACCAAATCTACCCTGAATACAACGATAAAAAAGAAGAACCACATAAAACGAATGCTATGAATAAAGCTATGACGTGGTACGGTATCGAAATGAAAACTATGTTAGATGATAGTACCTCTAAGATTGCTGAATTGTTACTACAAGGTACCAACATGGGTATAATCGAGGGTAGAAAGCTTTTAAATCATAAAGACACTAACGAAAAGGTGAATGAACTCGCTAGCAAGTACGTTAGTATGCAAGAAAAAGCGGTAGAAAGACTTAAAGAATTTTTATAATAGGGGCTAAGTGGAAATGAATAATTTCTACTCAGTTCTTTTTTAATGTTTTAAAAAATTAACTATAGGAGGGGGCATAGTGTTGGAACTTTTATGTGCTTTTGCACTAATAGTGCTATACACTGTCTTAGTCCTTAAAGATAAGGACTAACTTAAATGAAAACACCGAATCAACTTGATGCGGTGTTTTCTAGAATATAAACTAATAGAGAAAACACCTAATAAGGCAATATCGAGTGTATCTCTTTTTTATTGTATGGAATTTCCTCCATCTGTATACAGAATATCATAAAAATCTTACCTCGTCAATTCATTCTTTAAGTTTCGGTTTTTTACGAAAAAATTAATCAATTTTTATAAATCTTTCATTAGTTTTATGAAAACGACTCATTTTTTCTTGTTTTATTAAAATTTATGTATGCTAACGATGGGCTAAGTGGAAATGAATAATTTTTACTCAGTTCTTTTTTTATTTTATCAAAGTCTAAGTTAATAAAAATTTAATAAAATTAAAATAGAGGTGATTAATATAAAATATAACGTCACTGATATAATTAATAAAAATCTAGATGATACCAAACTAAAAGAAATCATCAATAAAAAACTCTATAAAATTATCGAATTGATGGAATTTAATAAAATAGCTTTTTAAAGGTGAGATATGAAACTTAGAGTTGGTATCTATGAAAGATTATCCGATGAAGATAGAGATAAAAAAGATGACGTAAGTGAGTCCATCAAAAACCAAAGGCATCTTCTCATCGAAGAAATAAATAAAAGACCTGATTTTGTTTTAGTAGACGAATACTGTGATGAAGATTTATCGGGAGCTGGTACTTATCGACCAGAATTTGAAAGACTGATTAAAGACTGTGAAAATGGTAAAATCGACGTTGTCCTATGTAAAAGCCAGTCACGTTTTTCAAGAGATATGGAAATCATCGAAAAATATCTTCACAATAAGTTTATAGAGTGGAACGTTAGATTTATTAGCCTAGCTGACAATGCCGATACCGCTAATAACGGTAATAAAAAATCTAGACAAATAAACGGTTTAGTTAATGAGTGGTACTTAGAAGACGTATCTAATAATATTAGAAGCGCCTTTAAAGCTAAGATGAAACAAGGAGAATTTATATCACCTTTTGCTTCATTTGGTTACGAAATATCTGAATATGATAATAATAAATTAGTAGTTGATGAACTAGCTAGTGAAATTGTTAAAGATATTTTTAAATTATATTTAACAGGTTTAGGCTTTACCGCTATCGCAAAATACTTAAATAATAAAAAAATACCTAGTCCATCACTATATAAATATCAAAAAGGTATCAAATTAAATATTGTAAGTAATAAACCTAGAGAAGATATAAAATGGTCATCAAATGCTATCAAAAGTATCCTCACTAACGAATTATATTTAGGTCACTTAGTTCAAGGAAAAAGGACGACGGTAAGCTATAAAAATCATAAGATTATAAATAAAGATAAAAGCAAATGGATAAAAATTAAAAATACCCATGAGGCTATTATCGATGAAGATACCTTTAATAAGGTTCAAATTTCAATAAAAGAAAGAACTAAACCAACTAAGATAACTGGTTCTGTCCATGTCTTTTCAGGTAAAGTATTCTGTTTAGAATGTAAAAGTTATTTAAGGAAAAAAAATTCATCCAAACATGAATATCTAGTCTGTTCTAAAAATCGTGATGGATATAGTGACTGCATTAATAAGTCTTCGATAAGATACGATATATTAGAAGCTATTATTTTAGATGCTATCAATAAAAAAATTAAAACATTTTATGATGAAGATATTTTAAAACAAGAAGAAAATAAAAATAATATATCTATTTCTAATAACCAAATTAAATTATTAGAAAAACAAAAGTTAGAACTTATAAATAAGATAACTAAAAATAAAAACTATTTAAAAAATCTTTATCAAGATAAAGTAGATAAAATTATAAGTAATGACCAATTTAAAATTTTAATATCAGAATATAATCAAAATGAAAATTTATATAATAGCCAAATTAAAGTAATCGATAAAAAAATATCTTACTATAAAAAAAATAATCATAAATCATCTTATAAATATAGAGAATTTAAAGTATTAAACAAGATCATTATCGATGAATTTATCGATAAAATTTATGTCGGTAAAATAGGCGATAAAGCAAGGAATATCTATATAAAATGGAATTTTTAAAAATAAAAAATCAACATATCGAAGATTAAATAATTAGGTATTTTTTTATTTTAATAATTAATTTATTAAACAAAAAAACTGACGCACCAAATTAATGGCTATCAGTCCTAGACAATTTAATTATACTATTTTTTACCAAATTGTCAATACTTTTAAATTATCAATAGTAGTGTCTATACTATATTCAAGCAGTAGCTTTAATCAGGACACTTGCAACCAAACCAGATATCCTCATGTTAGATGAACCTTTTTCAGCCTTAGATTATCAAACGAGACTAGCAGTAGCGGATGACGTATACGATATCATAAAAAAAGAAAAAAAGAGTGCCATAATGGTAACTCATAATCTATCTGAAGCTATTTCAATGTCCGATCGGGTAATTGTCCTATCTAAACGTCCTGGTAAAATTAAAAATATCTATAAGATCGATATACCTAATCGTACAACACCAACCGAAAGTCGAAAAACTAAAGAATTTACCGAATACCACGATAAAATATGGAAGGATATAGATTTTGATGATAAGTTTAGAACATACAAAATATCTGAAAAAGATAAAGAAACAAAATAGAATAATCAAACTATGTCAACTAAGTATCGTCGTTATCTTTCTAGCTGTATGGCAATTTCTAGCTGATAAAAATATAATCAATACCTTTATTTTTTCTAGTCCTAAAAGTGTTTTAAGTACAATTATCGAATTATATAAAACCAACGATATTTTTAAACATATCTACGTAACAGTATATGAAACATTCATAAGCTTTTCTTTAGCGACCATATTAGGTTGTCTAATCGCTACCATTTTATGGTGGAATCGCTTTATCGAAAGAGTAGTTGATCCTTATTTAACGATTTTAAATAGCTTACCTAAAGTAGCTCTTGGACCGATCATCATTATATGGTGTGGTGCCAATATAAAATCGATTATCATCATGGCTCTACTTATTTCTTTAATTACGACGATTATCAATATCACTCAAAGTTTTAAAGATGTAGATATAAATAAAATTAAATTAATGCAATCATTTAAAGCTACTAAATGGCAAATATACACTAAATTAATATTACCAAGTAGTTTTAAAGCTATCATATCGACACTAAAAATTAATACCGCTTTTTCACTAATAGGTGTTATTATGGGTGAATTTTTAGTATCCAAAGAGGGTATTGGTTACTTGATCATGTATGGTTCACAAGTGTTTAATTTAAACCTTGTTATCACTGGTATCTTTTTACTATGTATCATCTCAGCTATCATGTATTATATTGTTTTCTATATCGAAAAAAGACTAAACAAATAGTCTTTTTTTACTTAGTAATAATTTCATAATTATCTTTTTCTAAAATTTCTTTTTGATGATTAAAGTTCTTATTTTTATATAATATCGTTACAACTTTACCATCTTCTCTTTTATTAGAAGCTTCTTTTAATACCTCTTCTAATTCTATATCAGATATATCCTTAGATAGTAGATACGCTATTTTTTGATTACTATCTTCGATTTTAAAATTATTATCCTTTAAAATATCGATCAATCTTTCAAAACCGATTGAAAAACCACAAGCTGGAACAGGTATATTAGCGTACTTTTCAATCATACTATCATATCTACCTCCACCAGCGATACTAGAGTTATAATCTTTCATTTCAATTTCAAAGATAGTTCCCGTATAATATGACATACCTCTAACTAAAGTAGGTGTAAATTCGATATTAACGTCGATTACTTTAGATACCATATCGATTATTTTAATTAAGTTACTAACGACATCATCAGTTAAATAGTCTTTAAATAAATCTTGATAAATATGTAAATCGGCATTATTAAATAGTTTTAAATAACTATCTACGATATCGACATTATAACCATTACTTATAAGTTCATCTTTAACGCCATCAAAACCTATTTTATCAGCTTTATCTAGTGATATAAAGACATTATCACATTCTTCATCTTTAAAACCAGCATATAAAGCCATCGCTTTTAATATTCTTCGATCGTTTATTTTTATTTTAAAGTTATCTAGTTTTAATTTTTTTAAGACAGTGGATGTGGCTATTAATAGGTTAATTTCAGCCATATTGGTCTTATCACCTAATATATCGATATCACATTGGGTAAACTGTCTAAATCTTCCCTTTTGTGGCCTATCAGCTCGCCATACGTTACCGATTTGTAAAGATTTAAAAGGTGAATTTAATTCGTTCATGTTATTAGCGTAGTATCTAGCGAGTGGAACGGTTAAATCGTATCTTAGACCATAATCACATAGTTCATTTAGATTTAACTCTTCATTTAATTTTTCACCGCGTTTTAATATTTTAAAAATAAGTTTTTCATTATCGCCACCTTGTTTATTAGTTAAATTTTCAATATGTTCAATACAAGGTGTCTCTATCTTAGTAAAACCAAATGAGTTATAAGTTTTAGTTATTAAATTTAAAACGTACTCTCTAAAATACATATCATCAGGTAAAAAATCTCTCATTCCTTTAACAGGTGTTTTAATAAATTTCAATTTAATTACCTCCCTTTCATTAATTTTATCAAATCAAACTTAATAAAGCAAATGTTTATTCATCTTTAAAACATTTTACGATAAGTGGTTTTATTATTTCAATAATGATGAAAGAAATAATATTGATAATTATAACATATACAAATTGGTTTAATGTAATCCTTTTTAAACCAAAGATAATACCAATTGGTGTAAAGAAGACTACTACTTGAACGATCAATAATGCTAAAATACCTAAATTTAAGTACTTGTTACTGAATAATCCTCTTTTATGGATCTGTTCTTTTAATGAACGACAGTTATAGGCAAAGATAAATTCGTTGATAACGATACTTAATAACGCTAAGGTCTGAGCTATCGCTTGTCCTGATTTTAAGAAATGATAGTATACGATTATACTTATGATCGTTTCTAATATTACGGAAATAATTAAAAAAGCAGTAAAAAAGTTGGTAAATATTTTTCGATTTAAACCACTTGGTTTTCTAGCCATTATATCTTTAGAAGCTCCCTCAAAAGAAAGCATAATGGATGGTAAAGTATCAGCTACTAAATCGATATATAAAACGTGTAAAGCTGAAATGATTACATTACCTGTTAACATACCAAATAAAATAATGATTATTTCCGTAAAATTACTTGATAGGTTGTATAAGATATTAGATATAACATTATCGTATATTCTTCTACCCTCTGATATGGCAACGGTTATCGTATTAAAACTATCATCTAATAAAATTATATCGGAAACATCTTTAGTAACGTCCGTACCACTTTTACCCATACCGATACCGACATTCGCTAATTTAATAGCTGGTGCATCATTGACGCCATCTCCGGTCATTGCAACTACTTTTCCTTGTGTTTGAAGAGCTTTAACGATTTTTAATTTATGTTCAGGACTTACTCTAGCAAAGACCGAATACTTATTTACATATTCGATTAATTCTTCATCGCTTTTACCATCTAGTTCTAAAGCATTTATACATTCGCTATCGTCGTTACAAATTCCTACCTCTTTAGCAATCGAGGTAGCGGTTCTTAAGTTATCACCAGTTAACATGATAGGTCTAATATTAGCTTTTAAACAGCTGTCGATCGATTTTTTAATTCCTTGTCTAACAGGATCTTTCATACCGACGATACCAACTAGTATTAAGTCATCTTCTTCTTTGGATAATTCATCTTCTTTTATTGATTTTTTATTGATTTCTTTATAGGCTAAGCCTAATACTTTTAAAGCTTGATCAGACATTATTTTTTCTTGTTCTTTATATTCATCTTTTATTTTATCGGTTAATTTAACAACTTTATCATCGATTAAAACTTTAGTGCTTCTATCTAAAATAGCTTCTAAACTACCTTTAGTATAGATGATATTTTTATTATCTATTTGATAGATAACACTCATCATCTTACGATCGGAATCAAATGGTATTTCTGATACTTTTTGATAATTAAATTCTTTAACACCGTTATTTTTTAAACAATTTTTTAAAGCGACGTCAGCGGAGTCACCAGTATATACTTTTTTATTGTTTAAAGTAGCGGTATTACATAATCCCATAATCTCGATTAACCGTTTATTATCTTTAATATCTTTTAATTCGATCTGTTTATTTAAAGCATATATTTTGGTAACTTCCATCTTATTTTGGGTTAAAGTACCTGTTTTATCAGAACAGATTACATCAGTTGCTCCAAGGGTTTCAATAGCTACTAAGTTTCTAACGATCGATTTTTTCTTAGCCATCTGATTTACTCCGATAGTAAGGGTGGCTGTAATAGCGATCGGTAAACATTCCGGAACACTAGCGACGGTCATTGATATACATAACATGATAATACTTAAGGTATCATAATGATTTAATATTCCATATATTAAAGAAAAAGTTACTAAGACACATGCTACTATCGTAATAAATTTACTAGTCTTTTTAACCTTTATTTGTAATGGTGTTAAAGCTTCTTCGATTTCCATACTAGATGCTATTTTACCTAATTCAGTATTCATACCAGTTGCTACGACTATAGCTTCGATTTTACCAGTTACTAAAACAGTACCAGAATATATCATGTTGCTTCTTTCGGAAATAGCGACTTTCTTTTTAATAACGTCACTACTTTTATCGACGGTAACACTTTCACCAGTTAAAACGGATTCATCGACCTTAGCGAAATGACTTTCAACAATTCTAGCATCGGCTGGTATTTTATCACCACTATCTAAACATATATAATCACCGACGACTAAGTTTCTAGCATCGACCGTTTGATATTCGTTGTTTCTTTTTACAATAACGTAATCAGAAGAGTATTTTTTTAATTTTGATACAGCATCTTCTGCTTTAGATTCTTGTAAAAAACCCATAAAACAGTTTATTAAACCGGTACTTAAAATAACGATAGGTTCTAAGTAATCACTTTTATTGATGATAGCATATACTAGTGATAATAAACCAACTACTAATAGTAAGATAATCATTATATCTTTAAATTGTTTAATAAATAGTCCTAATTTAGTTGTTTTATGTTTTTCTTTTAAAACGTTTTGACCATTTTTAATTAAACTTTCTTTAACTATCTTACTATCTAAACCATTTTTTGATGTTTTATATTCATCAAATATTTCACTTATTTCTTTTTGATAAACCTCTTTCATTTTTCCTCCTAAATTAGCGATGTCTTTTCTTAATAATCTTTTTAAAACCATCGATAATAATCAACAATAATAACGTAACTGCTAATAAATAACCGATAGCCATGATTATTTTATCTAAGACATTAGACTTTATTTCTTCATCTAAATATAGATCGTATTTATCTAGTATTTCATCATCATAAACGATATTTATAGTACCTATTTTATCACCAACTTTATTTTTAGGTGATAGGATATCTATACCATCATATTTGTATTTAAGTAATGATGGATCAAATTTTTTAGCGATATATTTATCGATATTTTTATCGGATTTAAAGGTAATACTTTCAGTATAGCTGTTTTTAACCTTTAAAGTTATTAATTCTTGATTTTTGGATAAAATAGTTTGATAACCATAGTTAGAATTATAATAATTATAGATGGTAATAGCGTCTAAAATTTGATGGGGTGTATTATCTTTAGTATTAGCGCCACAAGTTACTAATAGGTAATCAACCTTAGATAATGTTGCGATACTAGCCATACAAAGCCCTGCTTCATCAGTAAAACCTGTTTTACCACCTTTGATCATCTTAGTACTGATACCATATCTTGTACCATTTTTTAAGATCGTACTTTTAAAATTTAATAATCCATCACTAGTTTTATATGTCATCGTCGTAAAAATTTTTTTAAATTTTTCATTTTTTAAAGCATATTTAAGTAATTTAGCCACATCATCGACGCTTGAATAATGGCCTTTAGCATCTAATCCGGTCGTATTAATATAGTGCGTCTGTTTTAAACCTAATTCTTTAGCTTTATCGTTCATCATAGCGACATATTTATCGATACTACCTGCTATATTGATCGCTAAAGCATTAGTAGCATCAGCTCCCGATGGTAAGATAGCCCCATATAATAAATCTAGGTAAGTAACTGTTTCACCTATTCTAAATCCCGCTTTGGATAATTCTTCAGTACCATCAAAAACATTGGACGTTATCACTACCTTTTTATTTAAATCATCGATATTTTCAATAGCAACTAAGGTTGTCATAATCTTAGTTAAACTAGCGATTGAAATCTGTTTATCTTTTTCTAGTTCATAGATGATATTATCATCGTTTAAGTTATATAAAACAGCGTATTTAGAATCTATGACAAACTCTTTTGCATAGACATTCACTGTCAAAAAAAACAAACTTAATACAATAAGTATTTTTTTTAATCCTTTCATATAATCACCACCATTAAAAAACACTATATTTGTACTAATTTTAATATATCAACACGTTTAAAAATACAAATTATAATGCCTATCATAATAAATATTATTGCTAATTTAATCATTTTAAAATCTAATTTTTGATGCTTAACAACTGCCATTTCTAAGGAAGATGCTAATGAATAAAAGATTAAATCCATACCACATAATGGTAAGAAATATACTATGGTTAATAAAATATCGTTTTTAGTATAAATTAAGTAAGATGATATTATAATTAAAACGACATTTAAAATAGATAGTATTTTTGATAATATGATAATTATTTTGGTATCTTTTCTTATCTTTTTTAATTTTGGTTTTACTTTATAGTTAACTTGTAAAATACTAAATAATACGATATTAAATAACATATATACTATTATTAAGTATATATTTATAATTAATTTAGTACTAGATAAATTATTTTTTAAACTATTGATAAGAAAATACCAAATACCAATTATTATTAAAATCATAACAAATTTTATAATACTGATTATATCAGTTTTAATTTTGTTTACTTTATAATTATCTTTTTCTAAATCTTCATATTTTTTCATTTTTATTTTCCTTATTTTAAAATGAGGTTATTTTCTTATCTTCACCTTTTATATTATAACATAGGTATAGTAATTATTGAACAAGTTTTAACTAAAAAACTGTCCAGTAGACAGTTATGATATTTTATCTTTATCTAATTTTTCTAAAATTAATAGGTATTTTTTAAGTTCGATACCACCTCGGTAACCACCAAATTTATCGTCTTTACCGATTACTCTATGACAAGGTACGAATATAGGAATAGGGTTTTTATGATTAGCGTTACCAACCGCTCTATATGCTTTATCTTTTTTGATATTACTAGCGATCTCTTGGTAGGTTGTAACTTGTCCATATGGAACTTTTAATAGTTCATTATAAACTTGTTGTTCAAATATCGTTCCAGATAGTTTAAGTGGTAAATCAAATTCTTCTCGTTCTTTATTTAAGTATTCTATTAATTCTAAATGAGCTTTTTTAATTAAATCGGTTTCGTTAAAGATAAATTGATCGACTATTTTATCTTTTTCAAAGTAAAGATTAGTAATCATATTATCTTCTTCGGCTATGCCGATTTTACCTAATACTGTATCGTAGTAGTACAAATTTTTCAATTTAATATCATCCTTTTACTTTTAACGGTATCTAAAGTGTAAAAATCTAACAAAATCTGTTGTCTATTTTCAAATACTCCACTACAATCTTCTATTGCCATCCATTTAGAAGATACATACTCGTTATTTAAGAAGAAAAGTCCTCTTACTGATTCAGTTTCTTCTAAATCACCAGATAATGCTTGAGCGATTTCATAACAGTTTTCATCGTAGTACATTAAGACATTGTAATTATAGACATATAGCATCAATTGTTTTTTAAATGTTAGTAGATCTTGAATATCAGATGGTTCACCAGTAAATTCTTTGATATAACCGGTAAAGTTTAAATCCATTTCACTTTCTGTTTCAACTGGTATTCTAGCGACATTTTTACCTACGTACTCAGCGTTTTCTAAGAAACTACTTATTGACATAAAATATTCGTCTAATATTTCATATGTAATATTATCTAATATTACACCCTCATTTGGTCCATCGATGATAGTTAAATATAAACCACCATTTTCTTTAATATTTAATTGATATATTGACTTAAATATATCACCAAATTCATCTTCTTCTTTTAAAATGTAAAGTCCTAAAACTAAATTCAAATCCATAACCAAAACCTCCTAATTTGTTAATCAAGTCCCTCTAACTTGACACTTACTAATTTACTTACGCCTGACTCTTGCATGGTTATACCATATAAAGTATCAGCATATTCCATTGTTTTTTTCTTATGAGTTATTAAAATAAATTGTGTTTTTTCTTTTAATTTTGAGATATATTCACCAAAACTACCGACATTTACCTCATCAAGGGCTGCTTCGACCTCATCTAGTACACAAAAGGGAACAACTTGTGATTTTAAAATTGCAAATAAAAGACTAATGGCTGTAAAGGTCTTTTCACCACCTGATAGTAGTGACAACTTATTCATCTTTTTACCTGGTGGTGAAGCTATTATCTCGATACCTGTTTCTAATAGATTATTAGGGTCTGTTAATTTTAATACAGCGTTACCACCTTTAAAAAGTTCTTTAAATGTTTCGTTGAAATTTTTATTTATGATTTCAAAACTTTCGCTGAACTCTTTAGCCATAACCTCATCCATTTCAGCGATGATTTCTAAAAGGGTATCTTCCGCTTTTGATAGATCTTCACGTTGGTTAATTAGAAATTCGTATCTTTCACTGACACGTTCGTATTCTTCGATAGCTCCAACGTTGACGTCACCTAAATCTTTTATTAAACGTCTTAAGTTGCTAACTTTATTTCTAGCGGTTACCTCATCAATTTCAAGACGATATGTTTCTTTAGCTTTTTCATATGTTAAGTTGTATGTTTCGTTTAATCTATTTAATAGATTATCTAGTTTTACGTCATCGCGATTTATATTTATTTCTAAATCGTGTAAGGTTTTATTTTTGCTATATATTAATGAGTTATCTTTTCTTACACTATCTTCGTATTCGGATATTTCGATATTTAAGTTGCTTCTTTTATCTTTTAGATTATTTAATTCTAATTCTAATTTTTCTTTTTCACTGATAGCTTCATAGTACTGTTTTAATACCTCTTCTTCTTCTTTAGAAACGCTGTTGTTGATAACGTTATTAGTACTGATTAAATCTTCTTTAATTTTGTTTAAATTATTTTCTAAATTAGATAAGGTATCGTTTTTAATACGGATAGTTTCTAATAATTCCATCTTATTACGATTTTTGATATAAAGTTTATCTTCGATATTTTTATATTCGTAATCGATTTCGTTTATTTGGTTTTCAATATCTTTGATATTTAATTCTAATTGATCGTATTTTTTTAAGCTATCTTCTAGTTCGTATTTATCTTTAATGATATTACCGCTTTTATTTTCAGTACCACCGGTAATAGATCCTCCAACGTGTAATACCTCACCATTAAGGGTTACAATACGGTATTTATAGTTGATAGCTTTACTTATCATATTAGCGTTATCGATATTGTCGACAACAATAACGTTACCTAGTTGGTTTTCGATGATATTTTGGTATTTTTTATCGTATTTTACTAAGTTAGAAGCGATATCGATATAACCTTTTTTTTCTTTTACGATGTTTATAATGTTATTATCTACGTATTTACTTTTGATAATGTTTAATGGAAAGAAAGTAACTCGTCCTAATTTATTGTTGATTAGGTATTTGATAGCTTCTTTAGCGCTTATTTCATCTTTAGTTACGACATAGTTACTAGCGTAACCTAAGGTGATACTTATAGCGGTTGCATATTTTTCATCTACCTCGATTAGACTACCGATAGCTTCGATAATACCGTTTAATTTGATATTATTTAAGACGTTTCTTACAGGTGTTGGTAAACTATTATTATTTTCGATATTATCTTTTAAGTGATTGATAGTGTTAGCTAAAGTGTTTTTGTTTCTAATTGTTTCGGTTAGTTTATTTTCTAAGGTATTTTTTGATAGTTTAATTTTTAATAGTTGATTTTGAACTATTTCGTTTTCTTGTTCTAATTCTTGTGATTTATCATTCAAATTTTTTATTTCTTCTTTTAGAATGACAATATCGTTATTAATTTTTAGTTCTTGTTCTTTTAAATTTATTATTTCGTTATGTAGTTTGGTATCTTCTAGTTCGTATTTTTTTCTTTCGATTAATATATCTTTACGACTATTTAAGTTAGATATTTTAGAGATAGTCGCGATTAATTGTTTTTGTATTTCATCGATTTTATTATCGTAATCATTTAATGATTTTTTGAAACTTTCGATTTTAGCATTACTTGATGAATTAGAAGCGTCTAGAGTGATAATTTCTTGATTTATTTTTTCTAGCTGTTGCTTTTTTTCTTGGTAGTTAGCGTTTATGTTATTGATATCGTTAGTGATTAAGGCGATATCGATCTCTTCTAATTCGTTATAAGCTTCTTTGTATTCTTTAGCTTTTTGACTTTGTTCTTTTAATGGTTCGATTTGCATTTTAAGTTCGGTGATAATATCGTTAACGCGGTCCATGTTATCGTGGGTACGTTCTAGTTTTCTTAAAGCTTCTTCTTTTCTTTTTTTATATTTTAATACTCTAGCGGCTTCTTCAAAGATTACTCTTCTATTTTCGGGTTTGCTATTGATTATTTCTTCTACTTTTCCTTGGGAGATAATATTGAAACTTTCTCTTCCCATTCCACTATCTAATAATAGATCATTGATATCTTTTAAACGACATTTTTCATTATTGATAGAGTATTCGTTAGTTCCATCTTTGTATACTCTTCTTTTGATAACGACCTCATCGTAGTCTAGTTTTAGGTAATGATCGGTATTATCAAATACTAAAGCAACGCTGGCGACGTTCATTGCTTGTCTTGATTTGCTACCTGAGAATATTACGTCGGTCATATTACCATCGCCACGGAGTGATTTAACTGATTGTTCACCGAGCACCCATCTTATGGCATCGACAACGTTACTTTTACCACTACCGTTTGGTCCGACTATTCCTGTTATTCCTTTATCTAAATCGATCGTTATTTTTGTAGCAAAGGACTTAAATCCACTCGCTACTATCTTTTTTAAATACATATTATCACCCGTAAGTCTATTCACTATTATACTAAGATGATTTAAAAATTGCAAGGATTTATATATATTGATAGCTTGGTTTTTTTTATATTTTTTTGTATTTTTTTCAAATTTCGACATATTTTTTAGATTATGGATGGTATTATGTAGTTGTAACTTTAGAAAAGTTATAATTGTTACCTAATAATTCCATTATTTTTTCTTCATCATTAGGTAACAACTCATTTTAGGGTTTCTAAAGATTAGCCTAAACAGTTTAATTTTATTTTATATATTGAAACCATCTTATAATTCTATCATATTTGAAATTTAAGGCTGTCTTTAGAAAATCATTTTTATTTCTTTATTTCCAAAATATCTATTCAAAAAAAACTGTATTTAACAGTTTTTTTGTGTTATTATGCAAGTATCCATGCTGTTTGATTAAATTCATCTTTACCTTGTCCAGTGGTTAGAACGGTAGATTTTAGGACAATTACTGGACGAAAGCCATACGAGCTGTCGCTGCCTTTGTCAAATAAACTACCGTTATCACTAATGCCATATATGTAAGTGCTAGAGCCACTTTTTGGAGTAGCTAACCAATATCTAGCACCGATTGTTCTTAATGTATCACTGGTAGTAAATTTAGTTGCTTCATCATATGTTATGGCATGAGCTGAGTCAGCAAATGAATTTTTGTATTTATTTGTTTCTTCATTTAATTTAGTTACGCTATCACTTGAATTAGTTCCATGGTAGTAACATTCTGGTATTCCAGCGTGGACTAGGGTTACTGTTTTAGTGCTTGTATTTGCTTCAAGTACACGCCAACCATTTAAAGTTGTCTTATCATTGCCAACAGTATTGCATACTATTGCTACACTTTTTCCTTTACTAGTTCCTGATATATAGCCCCCAAAATTTCCACTACTTGTTGGTAAACCTGCGCTACTTGTCCAATTACTAACGGTATATGCAACATAGTCTCCAACAGTTACTTTATCAGCTAAATATTCACCTGCAATTACATTTAATGGTACAGTTACTTTTTTTCCTGTACTATCTGTTCCTATTATTTTTGTATGTCCTACGGCTTTACCTGTTACTGACGTTCCACTTACAGTTGCAATAGTGGCATTTTCACTTGTCCATGTTAATGTTGCATTTTTTAATGCTGTTAACTCTGACATTGTTCCTGTTGTTCCCATTGCAGATACCATTTTATCTATTAACCCATTAACAATTGTTTTATACGTAGTTGCATCTACTGTTTTACCATTTACTATTGGTTGTTCAGCTAATGTGATATTAAAGTTACCACTCTTTTGATCAACCTTAACAATTAAATCATCTAGTGCTTGTTTTACATTCATGGTTTTACC
>CANRCZ010000016.1 GCA_947629265.1 uncultured Bacilli bacterium
TAAAATAAGTTTTGTTCAAGTTTTCGTGACTATGTGTGCCTTGAACAAAGTGAAAGGAATGTGTGGTTAAAATGAAAGTAGATGATATTCGTTTAGAACTGCAAAACCATATTGGTAAAACCGCTAAAATAAAATGTAACTTAGGAAGAAATAAGTATGAAGAATACGATGTCGTTATCAAAAAAATATATAGCCATGTTTTTTTAGTTGAAAAAGATAGTAAAGAAATTAAATCATTTTCCTATTCCGACGTAATAACTAAAATGGTCAAAATCGATTATAATAAATAAAAGTAGGATAAAAAAATAACACAAATTGTCAAAATAGCTTGATTTTGTAGTCTATATATTATACAATTAACTTAACGAAGGGAGAAAGATTATGAAAATAACATCAGTAAACATCAAGGTAAATGATAAAGATGATACTAGAATGAAAGGAATAGCTTCTATATTAATAGATGATTGCTTTGCAATCCACGATATTAGAATTATCGAAGGTGATAAAGGATTATTTACCGCTATGCCAAGTCGTAAGACAGCAACTGGTGGATATCGTGATATCGCACATCCAATTACAACTGAATGTAGAAAAATGTTCGATGATGAAATAATATCTGCTTATAAAAAAGAAATAGGTGAATAAGAGGCTTGATAGCCTTTTTTTATTTAAATTAATTTGTTGGAATTCCAAGGGTTTTTAAAAAAATTCGACAAAAAATGAAAAAATTTTCAAAAAACATTTGACTATTTTGAAAAAATCATATATATTATAGTTGGTTCTGCAAATATAAAATTACCTTTCATGTAACTTAAATAAAGATCCTTTTTTAAGTTGATTTGCAGAACCGTTTAATAAATTTAAAAATGGAAAGTTTTAAACTTTCTTTTTTTTGTTTAAAATTAAAGGTTTGTTACCATAATATACCTGAAAGGAGAGTTTATGGCACGTCATAAAGTAGAAATATGTGGCGTGAATACTGCGAATATTAAAGTTTTAACTAACGAAGAAATGATCGAACTTTTTAAAAAATATCAAAGTGGTGATGCACTCGCTAAAGAAGAACTTATCAATGGTAATTTAAAACTAGTTCTATCGATATTAAAAAAATATAATAACCGTACCGATAATATGGATGATTTATTTCAGGTTGGTTGTATTGGATTAATAAAAGCCATCGATAATTTTGATTTAGCTCACGAGGTAAAATTTTCAACTTATGCTGTTCCTATGATATTAGGTGAGATTAGAAGATATTTAAGAGATAGCAACAGCGTTAGAGTAGCGAGAAGCATGAAAGATATCGCTTATAAATCTTTAAAAGCTAAAGAGGAACTTACGAATAAATATGACCGTGAACCTACTGTAAGTGAAATCGCTGAATATCTAAATTTACCAGAATTAGAGGTCATCGATGCTTTAGATGCGATGAAAGATACGATCAGTATCTTTGAACCGATATATAATGATGGTGGCGATACGATCTATTTAGTTGATCAATTAGAAAAGAACGATGGTTATTATTCATTAGACGCTAAAATAGCCTTAAAAGAGGCTTTAAATAAGCTAAAAGAAAAGGAGAGGTATATTTTATTATCTAGATATATTTACGGTAAAACACAGCTAGAATTAGCTAAAGAAATAGGTATATCCCAAGCTCAAATATCAAGATTAGAAAAAAGTAGTTTAAATGAAATTAAAAAAATGATCGATTAATCATTTTTTTGTATGGTTTCAATTTTTTCATAGATATTTTTTAAAGTTGTTTCGTATTTGCTAGTTGTTTTTGGTTCGTAATATCTTCGATTTTTAATATTATCTGGTAAATATTGTTGTTTAATAAAACTATTAGGGTAGTTATGAGGATATTTATAATCTGGTGAGGTCGTTTTAATATTGTTTGGAACATTGCCAGTATTACCATTTAAAATATCTTGAATAGCGTTATCTAATGCTAAATGACCACTGTTTGATTTAGGAGATAACGCTAACTCGATAACGATATCACCAAGGGGAATTCTAGCTTCTGGTAAGCCTAATCTTTCACAGGCATTAATACAAGCATCGACTTTAGGTCCCATCGATGGATTCGCTAAACCGATATCTTCATAGGCGATGACAGTCATTCTTCTATAGATACTATCTAGATCTTCAGCAACGATCAATCTAGCTAAATAGTGTAAAGCCGCATTAACGTCGCTACCTCTGATACTTTTTTGAAAGGCACTTAAGACGTCGTAATGTCCATCTTCGTTTTTATCGTGGAAGAAGACAGGTTTATTATTGATATTTTTAACTAAATCTAAGGTAATATGGAAGTCACTACTTGAATAATAAGCTACCTCGATAAGATTATAGGCACTCCTTAAATCACCGGATGATACAGTAGCGATAAATTCTTTAGCTTGTTTATCGATTTTTATATTTGTTAAAAGGTTACTTTTAATAACTTTATCGATAGCTTTAATTATATCTTCTTTAGTTAATTCTTTAAGTTCAAAAATTTGACACCTGCTTCTGATTGCTGGATTTATTTTATGGTACGGATTAGATGTCGTCATACCGATTAGCGTTATCAATCCACTTTCTAAGTGGGGTAGTAGTAAATCCTGTTTATCTTTGTTTAATCTATGAATTTCATCCATGATAAGGACTAATCCTTTGTACATTTTAGCTTCTTCAATAACGATATCGAAATCTTTTTTATTGTTAATAACAGCATTTAACATTCGATATTTAAGACCTAATTCATTTATGATAGCAAGAGCGATCGTCGTTTTACCGATACCTGGTTTACCGTATAATATCATCGAAAAAAGTTTTTTATTTTTTACTAAATTATATATAACTTTATCTTTACTAAGTAGGTGTTGTTGGCCAATTACCTCTTTAACCTTAGTAGGACGCATTTTAATTGCTAAGGGTTCGTTCATAATATCACCATTAAAATTATATCATTTAAAATGTATGTTAGCAAATGTAGATTTGTTAATAATAAAAATCGCTTTACCACGATTATTTATATATTTTTTGTTTTCTAATTTTATCGTTATAGTATTCTTCGGTTTCTAATAGCGAGCGTCCTGAATATTTGTACTGGATACATTTTTCAAATTTTTCAGCATCAAAATCATCAAAAATAAAGTTTGGAAATTGTTGATGCTCACTAGCGATATATTCTCTATATTCTTTAAGAAAATTAATTTCATCAATATTAACAATAGGTTGTATTCTTTGGCTGTCGAATTGATTAAAGATTAAACTTTTTAAATTGTGTCTTATTTTAAGTAGCTGAATGTTATTTTCTGTATAAAAATTTGGTAAAGTAACAAATTGAGCTCTTAATAAATTATTTTCTTCTACGATAAATTTTTTATATTCTTCTTTAAATTCCATAATACCCCCATCAAACGCGATATATAATAGCATAAAAGGAATAGTATGTCAAATATTGCAACATAAAACTCGAACTATAAAAGTTCGAGCCTTGATGACAAATTGGTGCAGGTGAAGGGAAAGTCACCTAAAGCAAAAAGTCTTTTAAATGGCCTTTAAAATTGATTTAGGAGGACATATGAAAATAAAAAAAACCGAATTAGAGCAAATAAATGATGTCAAAAGGTTATTAACCCTAGAGAAAATAGAAATAAAGAATGCTCTATATTACATACAAAATAGATCTATGTACGATATTAATGATGTACATAATAAATTAAATGAGATATTATCTATAAATCTAGTAATATTGAAAAAGATAAATGAAAAATAGTAAAAGTATAGTTAAGGTACTATTAGAAAATAAAAGAGTAAATAATTATACTAAAATGTTAATTACATTATCAAGGTTAGATTATTATAAAGATAATTATATACCTAATAAAAAACTAATGAATATATTAAAAATAAATAAAAATAGAGTTATTGTAATATTAAAACAATTAGTTGAAGATAATGTAATAATAGTATATCATAAAGGAAAAAAAAGGTACTTTAAGTATATCATAAATGAAGAAAAAATAAATATAAATGATGATATTGTAGATAATAAAAGAAGATTAGATCTATTTGACTATGATTGGTTAAATGATCCAGAGGTAAGAAAATAAAATGTTGAATTATTTATTATTCTTGTGTTATAATATTAATCGATAACTTTATTCAAAAAAATTTAAAAAGAAATATTTGTCACTAATTAATAAAGTTATTGTGTTATAAAAAGTCGAAATAAATTTTCGGCTTTTTTTTGCAATAATAACAATACGATTTTTTAATATATAAAAGGTATCGGAAGTGATACCACAAAGGTATCGAAAACGATACCATAAAGGTATTGAAAATGATACCATAAAGGTATCGAAAACGATACCCTATATTATATATAAATATATAATATAAATATATTTTTTAATATTTTATATATATATGCAAAAAAATATAAAAATATAAAAATTTAAAAAATAAAAATATTAATAAAAATTGACAATTTTAAAAATACATAATTATAATTTTTAAACAGAAAGGAAACAAAAAAATGGATAATGAATTAAAAGAAAAAAATATACCATGCAAAATATTGAATAAAAAATGGTATTGGACAAAATATGATGATGGATCGGGACACTTAAATTCACCAAATGGAAAAATATACATGATATATGATTTACAAACAAATGAGTACAAAATAACAGAAAATTCAAAATATGAATTTTTTCCACTAGATTATTATTATATTGACGGTGAAAAAATAGAAAAATTTAAACCGTTTGAATATATGGAAAAAGAAATGATAAGATTTTTAGATCTTCAAGAAAATAAAAAAGCTTATAAAAATTGACAGATATTAAAATAACGAATTATAATTTTTAAACAAAGGAGATGAAAAAATGAATGAATTAACAGAAAGAGAATGTAAAATAATTGGATATGGGACCTATACAGACAAAAATACACAAGATAAAATGTTAAGAATAATAATTGCTGTTAGATCTAACAAAGAAAATTACAAAGGTTTAATGATACCTAGACCACTATTTTTAAAACATACTCAAGAATTAGAAAATAATTTAAACCTAGCTATCGAAGATAAAAACATAAAAACTTATTATGAAACAACCGAAGATATAATAAGTGGTAAAACTGAAATAACTAGATTGATCATAAATAAGTAATATTTACTTTTAAAAAAGTAAAACAAAAATTTTTAACTAAGTTCGTTAGGAACAATAAAACCAAAAAAGAAAATTAATATATTCTTTTTTGTTTTACACACAAAATTATAATAATTTTTTCTTATGTACAAGTGTTGCGCTACGCCGTATCGCTATCGCTCGCCACTTGACAACAAAAAAATAAACAAAAAATTTGACAATTTTAAAATAACCATTTTATAATTAAAACATAAAATTAAAAGCAAATGTAAAACCCTAATTAATATCAACATCCTAATTTCGATCTAAAACTAATAAATTATAAACCTTCATAAAATAAATTCTCATTATGCTTTTAATTTTAAAACGAGCAATGTACTAGTACGCATTGCTCATTTTTTTGAAAAAAAATAAAGAAAGGAGCCTAAATAATAACATGACAGAATTGTTCGAGAGTATTACAACCGTAATTACAAGCGTAATGACATTATTCGGAAAAGTATCAACTAGCCTAATGGGTAATGAAATATTTCAATTAATGTTTGGTATAGTAGTTTTAGGTGTAATTATGGGAATTGTATTTACTTTAGTTAGAAAGGTAAAAAGAAGAGGTAGATAAAAAATATGGAAGGAGCAAAGACAACAATGGAAGCAATGTTTACAGCAGTTACAACTGTAATTACTAATATTATGACTTTATTCGGAACTGTATCAAGTGAATTATTAAAAAATGATATTTTCCAATTAATGTTTGGTATAGTAGTTCTAGGTGTAATTATGGGTATTGTATTTACTTTAGTTAGAAAAGTAAGAAAAAGAGGTAGATAAAAACTACCCCTTTTTAATTTATAGAATAAAAAAAAGCTTATAAAAATTGACAGTTTTAAAAACACAGAATTATAATTTTTAAAAGTGAGATGATAAAATGCAAAGTTTTTTAAATGATTTCAATATATTCTTTAATGTAATGTTTAATCTAATAACAAGTTTTTTCAACTGGATATCAGGTACAATAATTGGCGAAATAATGATTTTTACTGTTGTTATAGGTATTTTTATTGGTGTAATTTATTTAATTATAGGAATGAGGAAATAAATGAGCTATACAACCTGGTTAAATAACATAAAAACGATTATAAGCAAATTAATAAATTTATCTGGATCGGTTTTAGATACTTTAATGAAAAACTATATATTTAAAACATTAATTTATATAATACTTATATTTTTTATCATGGAAATGGTATTTGTAATATACAAAATAGTAATATACGTAATAAATATTAAAAGTGGAAAAAATGAAGATAAAAACAAGGAGATAGAATAATGAACGAAATATTTAAAATAAAAAGAAAATTAATATATTTAATTAATGCAGCATTTTATATTTTATTTTTTGTAATAGGTTTTTTACTAGGCGGTGGTAACATTGAAAAAATTAGCAATATTATTCATAACTTTATCGGTAATATTAATATATTGTAATATTGATAAAGCAAAAGCATTATCTGTTGATGATGAAAGTATCGTAAAGTCTATACAATATAGCGATAATATATTTGTAACAATTCAATACATAAAAGAGGATAACGATTTCGTATTTTATGTTGGTAATAAAGACAATTTATTTAATAAAAGTTATAAAGTATCATCAGCTTCGGATGATGATTTAACAAAAACACCATATTGGTTTATTAGATATTATTTTAGTCAAAGTTCATATTCACTTGATTTATATATAAATGTTTACTATTCTAATGCACCAATTGGGTTTGTAACAACCAATGTAAGTAGTTCGATATCGGGTACAAACACAAGTTGGTCACCAGTTAAAGCAAGTCTACCTTTTGAAGCATTTAATTTCGGTAACGGCGAAAATTCTAGGTCAAGTTGGGGTATAAAATCAGAATATAAAGAAGCAGATGACGTAATAAATGAGTATACTTTTGATTACTACTCTAATAGTAGATATGAATTTAAAGTAAATAAAGCACCATTTTCAACTGGCTTTGGTCCAGGTGGTACATATAATTCAAAAGTAAAAGATAACATGTTAGAATATTGCGAAAGTTGTCGAGATATAATAACTAATCACGATCTAATATGGACAGCACCATACGATAAAAGCTTGATCGGACAAACTATTATTGCTAAAAATTACGGAGTAAAAAAACCTAATGTAGAGGCTAAGTTCGAGGGATATACACTAAGTGATAGTAATATTGTTAGAAAATCGCGATGGACAATAACGCCTGGAAACAATTGTGATGGTGGATACTGTTCGATTGATGATGAAGAATTTGAACGATATAAAAAAATGAAATTAAAATATCAATTTGAAGATGAAGAAATAAAAACAATTGATATAAATAACCAGTATATTAACTTAACGTATGAATTTGAAAAAAATGGAACATTATTTTTTTGGTTAGAAGATGAAAACGGCGAATATGTTGTCGGAAAATCAATTATAGAAGATAAAATCGGTAAATTATACAACAAAGATGATGATAAATACGAAGATTTAGATCCAACTATAACATACACAATAAAAAAAGCTAAAATAGGGGGATACGAGGTAACAATAAAATATGGAAATTTAGATCTAGAAAAAAAATACGTAAAACAATACAATTTAACTACTGGAGAAGAAAAAACATTAATAAGTGGCCAAGATCTAGTAATTTTAGATAAAACTAAACCGTTAGAATATACACAATACAATTATTTAACCTACGATACGATATTAAATATAAGTATTTACAACAAAGAAGATGACTACAAAGTCGCAGAAGTTAATATCGATATTAGCAATGTCCTAATAGATACCAAAAGCGATACTTATATAAAAATACACAGTTATAATGTAAAAGGAATAAACAGCGTAGCATATAGTTATCAAAATACAAAAAGTAATATGACATGTTTTTATAAATTTGATAATACAAAAGAAATAGAAGAAGATTGCAGCCAACTATATATCAAAAAAGCAGATTACAATACATACTTATCGTTAATGATCAAAGAAAATGATACAATAATTTACAAAAAAGTGATAAATTTAAACTTTATAAAAGACTATCCAACAATAAAATTAAAAAGTTGGTATGACAGTAATAATAGCGTACAAAAAGTAGATATAAATATAAGCAATACAAATACAAATACAGACACATATTATTACAGCTATGATAATGAAACGTGGACACAATTCAATAGTACATATCTACAGCTGGAATTTTACGCAAATATAGATCTATACGTAAAAGTTAAAAGAAATGACAAAGATGTGTCATACGCTTATATATACGTAATATATAATTCATGGGAAAACGGAAACCCTACGGGAACTGGAGAAATAACCGGAGCAAATGCAAACAATCTGTTATTATATTTCGATAGTCTATCGGAAATAAATACAGATATAACGGAATTAATAAGTAAAATATGGCAAAGTATTAAAAGCAATAAAATATCAATATTTATCTTAATAAATATTATAGGTACAGCAATAATACTAATATTCTGTGGTATAAATAGAAACTAAAGAAAGGAAAAAGGCAATATGATATTAGATGCAACAAATTGGTATGATCCAATAATAAATATAGCTCAATTCGTTTGGAATATAATAGTACAAATAAAAGATGTACTAGTTGATATAGCAAAATTCATAGCAAACATATATGAATGGATAATAACATATGTAACAGCTCTACCAAGTGAATGGGCAAGCATATTATTAACAACATTGATTGTATTGATAGGCTTATTGCTGTATAGGTTTTTAAAATGAAATTACTAAATATATTTATTAATTTTGCAAGTAATATACTAGCATTTAAATTTTACGGTATAACAATATTCAGTTACCTAATGTTTTTCACGATAATAAGTATAATTATGATCGTAATTAAAATAATAGCAAGTAAACAAGATAATAACAAAAATGATTAAGAGGTGATAAAAAATGTTAAAAGTGTTACTAGGAGTAAGTATAACAATAAATGTTATATCGATGATCATATTTTTTATAATATATAAATATTCGCTAAAAGATTTTATAAAAGGAATTAAAAAATATTCATTAAATAATTTTATTGGATCTAATTTCGATATAGAAGATATGTTTGATGAAAAATATACAGAGGGTGATATATTTGATAATTAATAAATTAGCATTATTAATAAATAATTTTATTATAGAATTATATACGTATGACATACATTTTTATCAAATAATAATCGCGTTATTTATATTCGACTACATAATATATACAATAATAAAAATAGTTGAAATAATGAAATACAGATATTAGAAAGGAAACAAAAAAATGATAGAATTAGCACAAACTTTATTACCTAATCTACCTAACAATTTAACATGGGTATATGGAGTATTTTATATTATAGAAACAATAGCGTTTTTCAGTTTGTTAATATTTCCATTTTACGCAATTATAAAACCGATCAAGAGAAAAAGATAAATAAAAAAGCTAAAAAAGAGGTGAAAAAATGGCAGTTAGAGTATTAAGCGCACCACCTGGACATGGTAAAACTCTAAATATGACAAGAATTGCAATAAAATTATTCAAAGAAGAAAACCCAAAACTAAAAAGAATTAGAAAAAAATATATATTTAATAATAATATTTATAGTAATTATCCAATATTAGTATGGTATCAAAAGAAACCATTTAAATACTATGATGGTGCTGGCCACCTAAAAGAGGCAATACCTCTAAGAAAACAATACGATGAAGAATTAAAGATAAAATATTATAAAAAATGCGATAAAGAAAAAGCTAAAGTGTATGGTTGTTTTAGTAATAAATTAAAATTTACAGATATGCGATTAAAATATAGATTTAGTGAAAATGCTAGCTTTTTTATAGATGAATTACAATATATCTACGATAGTATGGAATATAAAGACTTTCCAGATTGTATAGCGCATTTTTTCCAAGTACATAGACACTTAAGCTATAATATGATATATACAAACTCACAATCACTAAGTAGAGTTATCAAGCGTGTTTTATGCGTTAGTGAGGAATTTTGGAACGTTATAGAATTAAAAAGATATCTACTACTACCAATGATCACAAAAGTAGAGTTTAAAATAACAACAGATATAATAAATAGTAAAAATAGTGAAAACGATCTAAACCAGGATAAAAACGCAATATATGAAACTGTAAGGTTTTTTAATAAAAGAGTTCACAACGGATATATAACAAAATACTTAGGAGCATTAAACGATGATCTACCTATATACGATAGGAGTACATATCAAGATCTAAAAATGGATAGAAAAGATATTATAAAAGGTTTTATGATATCTAACGAAGAAAAAGAAGATCTAAAAAATATGATTTTCTAAAAAATTATGCTATAATTAATATGTCACTAAGAGGATATGTAAATACTGAAGAGTAAACAGAGCGCTTAGTGGTGTTATACAAAAAAAGATATTTAAAAGTATCTTTTTTTTGGTAACTAAAAGCGGTAAACTTTGGAGTATGAGGTGAAACCTCATTAAAATTTTTTCTTTACTTTTTTTTTAAAGTAAAATATAATGAAAATTAAGAGGAGGTTGATATTGACAAAAAAGAAAAATTAAATATAATATCAAAACCGTAACTTGTTATGTTACACGGGAGGTTGATATTATGAAATTTAAAGAAGCATACAAGGAGTATGTAAAATTTGTGGAAATTAAACAAAAACCACAAAGTGTAAGGTGTTTAAAAGAGAGATTTAATAAAATCATAATACCTTATTTTGGAGATTATAATATACATGAAATAAACGAAAGTGTATATGTAGAATTTCAAAACAAATTATTAAAAGAAGATAAAAGCTATAACTATTTAAGAAATATACATTATTTAACAGTAGCATTTTTAGACTATTGCATTAAATTTTTAGATCTTAAAAAAAATGTGGCCAGAAACGTAGGAAACTTTAATCCAAATTGTAATAGTGGATCCAAAAGCGATTTTTATACATTGAAAGAATTTAAAAAATTTATTAAAAAAGTAGATAACAATGTATATAAACAATTTTTTAATCTAATGTTTTATACGGGAACAAGGCCAGGCGAAGCTATGGCATTAAAATTTAAGAATATAAATAAAAGAAAAATTAAAATAGAAAGTACTATAGATGAACACGGAGAGAGAAAGATCGGAACACCTAAAACTAGATCGAGTATCAGAGAAATAAACATAGATAGAAAATTATACAAAGATATAATAAAACTAAAAAAATATTATATGAATAAATATAAAAATTTTAATGATGACTATTTTATATTTGGTGGTATAAAGCCTTTAGCACCTACAACAATTAGAAGAAAGATAAAAGAGGCTAGTACAAAGGCTAAAGTAAAATATATAAAAATACATGACTTTAGACATAGCCACGCTACATTATTAAGCGATAAAAAAATACCATTAAAATTAATACAACAAAGATTAGGACATGCAAATCTAAGTACAACAGTAAATACATATATACATGTTAATAGAGAGCAAGAAAAAAGAGTTATAAAAACTCTAAACTTAGCAAGATTTTTATAATAATAAAATCATAATACCTTATTTTATTGATTTTGGAGGACATATGAAAATAATATTATAAAAATCACTCTATTATAGCGCGTTTTACGGCGATATAATCAACAAAATGGTGCAGGTGAAGGGACTTGAACCCCCACGGATGAATCCACTAGATCCTAAGTCTAGCGCGTCTACCAGTTCCGCCATACCTGCAAATATAATGGTGGACCTTGTAGGACTCGAACCTACGACCGCCCGGTTATGAGCCGGATGCTCTAACCAACTGAGCTAAAGGTCCATTACTTATTAATAATATCATATATTAAAATTATATGCAATATCTTTTTATTTATTTTTTCTAAAAATAACAAAAAACAAAATGGTGACTCGTATGGGATTCGAACCCATGTATGTAGCCTTGAGAGGGCTATGTGTTAAGCCTCTTCACCAACGAGCCATCACTATTTAATGATATCACAAATTATCGATTTTGACAATAGTATTTGCCTACAATATTAAAAAAGATTAGTTTCAAACTAATCCATTTTATTTAATAAATCATCTAAATCATTATCGATACTATCATCGTAATTTAAATCAAAATCATTGTAATTGTTTTCTTCTTTGCTAGATTCTTGATCTTCTTTATTTAGTTCATCACTTATTTTTTTAGTCTTCTTAGTCAAAGCTTCTAATTTAGCAAAAATTGGATCTTTAACTTTTTTATTAACTTTATCATCGTTAGCTTCATCATCAAAGGCGAAACTATCATCCTCAGATTTATCTTTAACATAATCTTCATGATTATCATCATCTATTTTAATTTCATCATCGAATGAAAAGTTGTCATCTTCTTTTGGTTCTTCCTGAGTAGTATGGTATGGCATATCATTATCTATTTTTTCAGGTTTTATTTCATCATCTAATTTTTGTTCTTGTCTTACATAGTTATTTTGATTATCTTGATCATCATTAGTAGTTTGTTGTGAAATATTAGTCATATCGATAGCATCATTTAAACTATATTTACCAGCTTTCTTGTTGTCATCATTTTCAAGTTCGATAATCTTTAATAGTTCCTCAAAAGTAGTTTGACCCTCAACAACTTTTTCAAGACCATCTTGTAATAGAGTAACAACATCAGAAGAGTAAACTAATTCTCTTAATTGTTCTTTTCTAATATTACTACTTATAGCATCTCTAATTTCTTGATTGATAAGTAAAACCTCGTGGATAGCGATTCTTCCTTTATATCCATTACGACATTCCTCACAACCAACGGTCGTATATATTTCATCGACGTCTTTATGTAAAATCTTTTTAAATAACTGTTTCTCGTAATCGTTAGTAGCTCTTTTTTCACGACAATGTGGACAAAGTTTACGTGCTAACTTTTGTGATATGATACCTGTTAAAGCCGAAGATAATAGATAACGTTCAACATCCATATCAAGTAATCTTTCGATTGTATTTAATGAACTATTGGTGTGGATAGTAGATAAAACCAAGTGACCAGTAATAGAAGCACGAACGGCAATTCTAGCTGTTTCACTATCACGAATTTCACCGATCATTATGATATTAGGGTCTTGACGTAAGATAGATCTTAAAGCACTAGCGAACGTCAAACCGATTTCACTGTTCGTTTGAACTTGGTTAATACCAGTTATATTCATTTCGATTGGGTCCTCAACGGTGATTATATTTGTATCCTCTTTATTAAGACGTTGCAAGATAGAGTAAACAGTTGTAGATTTACCACTACCAGTAGCACCAGTTACTAAAATAATACCATTAGGAGCACCGATCATCTTAACGACTTTTTCATAATTATTTTTACTGAAACCTAAATTTTCAAGACCGCTAGAACTCATAGAATAGTCCAAAATACGAATAACGATTTTTTCACCATCTAGAGTAGGAAGAGCAGAAACACGAAGATCTAGATCGATATCTTGTAAGGTAGCTTTAATCGCTCCATCTTGTGGTAATCTAGATTCAGTTATGTTCATTCCTGAAATAATCTTAACACGAGTTATTAAATTTTTCTTAACCTCATTTGGAACCTCAGAATAATCTTGTAAAGAACCATCAATTCTGATTCTTATTTTCATAAATTTTTCTTGTGGGTCAAAATGTATATCTGAAGCTCCTTGTTTAGCGGCATCAACTAAGATTTCATTGACAATTTCCACGATGGGCATCTTGTCATAATCGAATTTTTTTAACATTTTTTCAGCTCCCTTTAAATTCTTTTTAAAAATTAGGACTAGCATTTATCCTGAATATATTATATAATAAGTTCAAGATAAAAACAATAAAAAGGAGCTAATTTATGAAAAAAAATATTAAAGGTTTTACATTGATCGAAACATTGATTGTATCAACCTTTGTAACAGGAGTACTAGTATATTTGTTTACGCAGTTTGTAACTTTAAAAAATGGTTACGATCGAACTCTTAGATATAATACCGTAGAATCGATATATAAGGCTTTAAATCTCGATAGATATCTAACAGGTATCGAAGCTAGAACAGTTATAAGTGAGGTCAATAAAAACAATTTAGCTTATGCTGATATAAGTGATTGTAGTAAGTTTGATAGCAGCAGCTATTGCGGAGTTCTCATGAGTAGTTTAGATGTTAAAATCGCAATCGTAACTAAAGGTGATTTAGAGGGATTAAAGGCAGCTTTAAAGAACAACAATCCATATTCTGAGGGATTATATCAGTTTGTTAAACGCGATAATAGAGTAAGCGAAGATGGTTATAAATTGATAGTCGAATATAACGATAACACATTCGCTAGTGTAAACTTAAGTATATAAAGGTGATATTATGAATAATAAAGGATTTAGTTTAGTTGAAATAATGACAACATTTATGCTCGTTTCGATTATATTGATCATGTTAATCGAGCTGTTGCTCAGTTTAAAATCAATCTATAAAGAGGGCGATTTAAAGACAACTTTGTTGATCAATCAAGCCAACATTGAAAAACAGATATACGACGATGTTTTTAATAATCCGAGTCTAAGTTTAGTAAGCTGTGGTGAAAACTGTATCAATATTACTACTAAAAGTGGTGTTAAAAGTTTACAAGTAACCGATGGTAATGTAACATACGATAATTACAGTATGAAAATTGCCAGCGGTAGTAGTGTTGGTGAATTAACATTTAATAGTTATGATCAAACTGTTGGAACTGACACTATAACCATATTTGAAATCGACTTACCAATTACTAATAAATTGATAGATGGCGATTACGGAATTCATATTGTAGCTCAAAAAGGTAATTTGTTATATTAATAAAAATTAGACCAAAATCAGGTCTTTTTTCGCTAACTTGTCAAATTCACTTTTAATTAGGGCACTGTTTTGATATAATATACAATGAAAGAAGGTTAAAAATGTTTAGAAAAAGAGAAAACAAGGAAAAAGTAGATGTATTTAAACTTAACGAGATAATCAATATTTCAAATAGTATCTTAAAGATAGTCTATATTTTTATTGTAGCGATAAGTGTCTATATCTTTATCAAACTATTTAAAGAATTGAATTTAAAAAGTACAATTCTTACTATACTATCGATTACCTCACCATTATTTATCGGTTTATTTATAGCTTGGCTATTTGATCCTTTCGTTACTAAATTAGAAAAAAAGGGAATTAGGCGAGGTTTAGGAGCTTTATTAGCGTATGTAATTTTTATTATCGTTGTAGTGATCGTCTTAGCAACGATCATACCTCTTTTATCTAATCAGATTAATGATTTTGTTACTAACATACCAGATATCCTTAATCGAATGTACGGTTGGATCGATGAGATTTTTATCAATTTAAACACTATCGATGGCTTTAATGCTCTAGCGGTTAAAGAAAACATTCTAACAGAATTAGGTGATTTAGGAGCGAGTCTTACTAATTCATTACCTAGTATAACGATAAGTATCGTTAAAACATTATTCTCAGTTATAGGTAAAATAGCCGTTGGAATGATTATCGGTTTTTATCTGCTTATGAATTTTGATAGTGCTGAAGATACGATTATAACCTTTTTACCTAAAAATCTTCATAAGGATACGATGAATTTGTTAAAATCTATCAATCGTACCTGTCGTGACTTTGTAACAGGAGCATTATTAGATTGTACTTTAGTTTTCGTTATTAGTTCAATTGCCTTTTTAATTGTCGGTCTTAAAGCTCCATTACTATTTGGACTATTTTGTGGTATTACTAACGTTATTCCTTATGCTGGACCTTATATCGGTGGAGCGCCAGCGGTTATCGTCGGTTTTTCAATTAGTCCAACAGTCGGTATATTTACTTTGATAGTAATTATCGTCATTCAAGCTTTAGAGGGTAATTTATTACAACCTTTAATTATCTCTAAAACGACTAAGTTACATCCGGTCACAATAATGCTAGGCTTATTACTATTCGGTCATTATTTTGGTATACTAGGAATGGTCGTTTCAACACCATTAATTGGTGCTATAAAAGCTGTGTTTATCTTTTTCAATGACAAATATCAATTGTTTGATTTGAAAAAGGAGAATCTCAATGGATGATTTTAAAATTTATATAATATCGGGTAAAGCTAGACATGGTAAAGATACTACTGGTCAGATGATCAAAGATTACTACTTAAAAAAGAATAAAAAAGTTATCATTTTACAATACTCTTTTTACATTAAAGAATACGCTAAAAGGATAACTGGTTGGAACGGTAGTGATGATAATAAACCTAGAACTTTATTGCAGACGCTTAGTTTAGATATTATTAATAAAGAAATCGGTTCAGATTTTCTCGTTAAACGTATGATAGATGATATTTTAGTCTATTCCCATTTTTTTGATCGTATCATTATAACTGATGCAAGGACTAAATTAGAAATCGATGCTTTAAAGATGAAATTTAAAAACGTTACATCACTTAGAATTAACCGAATTAATTTCGATAATCAATTAACATTAGAACAAAAAAAACATTTTACCGAAATAGCATTAGATGATTACGATAAATTTGATTTTTATGTTTTAAATGATGGAACTTTAGATGATTTAAAAATAAAAGTACATAGTATTTTAGATGAGGTGGAAAATGAAAAAAATGACAAGTAATGAAATACGTAATTTATGGTTTGAATTTTGGAAAAATAAAGGACATGAGGTAATTAAAAGTGCCCCTTTAATACCAGATAACGATCCAACTTTACTTTGGATAAATGCCGGAGTTACGCCTTTAAAAAAATATTTTGATGGTAGTGTAACTCCACCTAATAATCGACTTACGAGTATTCAAAAATGTATAAGAACAAACGATATTGAAAACGTTGGTAAAACCGCTCGTCATCAGACATTTTTTGAGATGCTTGGTAACTTTTCAATCGGTGATTACTTTAAAAAAGAAGCTATCACATGGGCTTATGAATTTTTAATCGAATACTTAAAAATGGATAAAGATAAACTTTATATAACTGTATATACTGATGATACCGAAGCTTATAACTTATGGCTTGATATGGGAGTAGATGAAAGTCATATTATCAAGCTAGAAACGAACTTTTGGGAGATCGGACCAGGTCCAAGTGGTCCAGATAGTGAAATATTTTACGATCGAGGCCCTAGCTTTGATGAAAGAGGTATTGAACTATTAGAGCAAGATATTGAAAACGACCGCTATGTTGAAATATGGAACAACGTTTTTAGTCAATATAACGCTAAAGAAGACCTAGATAGAAAAGATTATCCAGAGCTTCCTCATAAGAATATCGATACTGGTATGGGACTTGAACGTATCTGTTGTATCATGCAAGATGTAGAAACTAACTTTGATACCGATCTATTTATGCCGATTATAAAAAAAATCGAACAGTTATCAAATACAACTTATCATGGTGAAATGGCTTACAAAGTTATAGCCGATCACGTTCGAGCTTTAACTTTCGCTTTATCCGATGGTGCTAGTTTCGGTAATACAGGTCGTGATTACGTTTTAAGAAGATTATTAAGAAGGGCTTTAAGATACGCTAGAAAACTTAATATCGAGGGACCATTCATGAGCATTTTAGTCGATGAGGTCGTAAATACAATGAAGGGAGCTTATCCTGAATTAGTCGATAATATCAATACTGTTAAATATAAAATTAATCAAGAAGAAGAATTATTTAGTAGAACTTTAAAAACTGGTGAAAAACGTTTAGAAGAGATCGTTAATAATTCTAAAGATAAAAAAATAAGTGGGGAAGATGCCTTTAGATTATACGATACATATGGTTTCCCATTTGAATTAACTTTAGAGTACGCTAATGAATTAGGTTTTTCCGTTTCTAAAGATGATTTTGATAAATTTATGCAAGAACAACAAAATACCGCCAAAGCTTCTCGTAAGAAAGTAAGCAGTATGAAAAATCAAAATGAACACTTATTAAATTTTAAAGAAGAAAGTACCTTTAACTACGATTTAGATGAAATTAATGCTAAAGTTATCGGTATCTTTGATGGTGATAAATTTGTTGAATCTCTAGATAAAGAGGGTTACCTTGTTTTAGATGAAACCGTTTTCTATACTGAATCTGGTGGACAAGTATCCGATAAAGGTTATATCGATGATTGTGAAATAACCGATAGTTTTAAAGGACCAAATGGTCAAACTTTCCACTATATTAAAACGGATAAACCAATAAAATTAAATGATACAGTAACAGTTAAAATCGATAGTGAAAAACGTGCTAATACGAGAAAAAATCATAGTTCCGTTCACTTAGTTCAAAAAGCTTTACAACAGATTTTATCAGGTGATATCTATCAGATGGGTTCATATGTCGATGATAAACGTTTTAGATTTGATTTTAGATACGAATATAAAATATCTAGAAAAGAAATCATCGAGGTAGAAGCTTTAGTAAATGAAAAAATAAATACTAAAGTTGATACTAAAACCGACATTATGGATATCGATGACGCTTTAAAAACCGGAGCTATGGCATTATTTAGTGATAAATACGGTAAAAAGGTTAGAGTTGTTACCATCGCTGATAGTAAAGAACTATGTGGTGGAACGCACGTTAAAAATGTCTACGATATTAAAAGATTTGCAATTAAGTCATTAGAATCTAAAGGAAGCAACGTCTACCGAGTTGAGGGCGCTACCGATACTAATATCGAAGAGGTCTTATTTGAAGCTATTAAACCGTACAATGACGATATGATGAAACTTTTAAATAAAGCTAAAAACTTGATTAACGATGCTAAAGCTCACGATATTAAATTAGATGTCGACGTTAATTTATTCAATATCAATAACGATGAACCTCATACTTATCAAGACGTTTTATTCAATCTAGATGAGGTTGAAAAAACCAAAGGTATCGTCGCTACTTTAGATAAAAAATATCAAGAATTAAGAAGCGAACAAGCTATGAATGATCTAGATGAATTTGAAGATCAAATAAGAAAGATAAACGATATTAATACTTTAATTGTCAAACTAGAAAATTACGATAATAAAGCCTTAAAGAAAGTCGTTGACACCTTAGAAAATAAACACAAACCTATCTTAATTTTCATGGCTAATATCACTAATGACAACGTTAATTATCTAGCGAAAGCATCAGATACCTTAAGTTTTAACGTTGGTGAATTAGTTAAAATTGCAAGTAATAAATCAGGAGGTAACGGCGGTGGTTCTAAAACCTTTGCTCAAGGTGGGGGAACTATGACAAATGATGTTGATAAAGTATTACAAGCAATAGAGTTGGTGGTTTTGAAAAATGGCGAAAAAGATTGATAAAATAATAGGTAGAATGTATAAAAATGAAGAGATCCTATCAAAGTATGCCTCTAAAAGTAGAGAAAGCGTAAGATTAATTCAAGAAGAAAACGATATAAGACCTAATTATTTTAGAGATATCGATCGCATTATTCATTCACTATCCTATACGAGATACATGGATAAAACCCAAGTATTTAGTAAACAAAAAGATGACTATCTATCTAAAAGGATGGTTCATGTCCAATTAGTTTCTAAAATAGCTCGTACGATCGGTAGAGGCTTAAATTTAAACGAAGATCTAATCGAAGCTATCGCTTTAGGTCACGATATTGGACATGTTCCTTATGGTCATGTCGGTGAAGCTATTTTAAATAAGATAAGCTTAGAATATAACGAGGGTATGTTTAATCACAACGTTCAAAGTGTTAGAACCTTGATGAATATCGAACATGGTGGTCAAGGCATCAATCTATCACTACAGACTTTAGATGGTATATTATGTCATAATGGGGAATTTATCAGTGATAAATATGCTCCTAAATCTAAAAATATCGCTACTTTTTTAAAAGAATATGAAAAGTGTTACTATGATAAAGCTACCTTAAAACATTTAACACCGATGACCTTAGAAGGTTGTGTCGTTAGAATAAGTGATATAATCGGTTATATCGGTCGCGATATCGAAGATGCTATTAAATTAGGTATTATTAAAAAAGAAGAAATACCTAAAAATATAACCGATGTTTTAGGTGATACTAATAAATCGATTATCAATACCGTTATTTTAGATATACTTAGTAACAGTATCGATAAGCCTTATATTAAAATGTCAAAAGATATTTATAATGCTATTATAAATTTAAAAAAATTTAACTATGAATTTATATATGCAAAAGCTAATACCAAAGAAGATATCAAAAATTATGAAACGATGTTTAGAACATTATTTAATAAATACGTTTTTGATATAGAAAACAACAATAAAAATGCTCGGATATTTAAAGTTTACTTAAATAATATGAGTGATGAATACATAAATAATACCAGTACATATCGCAAGGCGATCGACTATATATCTGGTATGACCGATTTATATTTTAATAGAGAATATAACTACATAAAAAATAAATAATCGATCTAGGTTTGGAGGAATTATGAAAAAACGTTTAATTAGTGCAGTTATTATGCTTTTAATAGCTGTTCCATTTGTTATAATTGGTGGTTTTTGGTTTGATTTATTAATATATTTAGTTTCTATTTTAGCGATTAGAGAATTTATGAATTTAAAATCAAGTACTAAAGAGTTACCATTGTTTATAACTTTTATATCATATGTTTGTTTAACATTAATAGAATTAAGTAGTATAACAAGTGATAATATGGTATTTGAAATCGATTATCGCGTTATAGCTGGTACCTTTTTACTTTTATTGATACCAACCGTTATATATCATGATAAAAAGATATATAGTGTCAAAGATGCTTTTTATCTAGTAGGTGGCTTATTCTTTTTAGGAAGCAGTTTTGCCCTTATTATGAAACTTAGAAGCATAAGTTTAAATCTAATCGTTTATTTACTTTTAATCGCAGTCATAACTGATTGTTATGCTTATATTATCGGTAGTTTAATTGGTAAACATAAGATGCTTGAAAGCGTTTCTCCTAAAAAAACTTGGGAGGGTATGTTAGCTGGTACAGCATTTGGTGTTTTTATTCCAACTGTTTACTATTTAACGATTATTAATAGCCAAATATCGTTACCAGTAATTATCTTAGTTACTTTGTTCTTATCTATTATTGGTCAATTTGGGGATTTATTCTTTAGTACCGTTAAAAGATATTTCCTTAAAAAAGATTTTTCTAATTTAATACCTGGACATGGTGGTATTTTAGATCGCTTTGATAGTATTATTTTTATAGCTTTAGCGTATGTATTTTTTATAAGTATAATATAAAGGAGGGATTATGTGCTTACAGTTATAAGTTTTATTTTCGTCCTTGGTGTAACTGTTTTTATTCATGAATTAGGTCACTTTCTTTTCGCTAAAAAAGCTGGCGTATATGTCTATGAATTTTCGATTGGTATGGGACCTATCATCTATAAAAGAAAATCTAAAAAAGATGAAACTAATTATTGTATAAGATTACTACCGATCGGTGGTTTTGTATCGATGGCTGGCGAAGACATGGAAACTGATAAAGATATCCCTAGTGATAAACAGATGTTTAATAAACCATGGGGTAGTCGAGCTTTAATTATCGTAGCTGGTGTTTTATTTAATTTCTTATTAGCGATCGTTTTGCTATTTATTGTCGGTCTATCACAGGGAGTACCTAATAATAAACCGATTATCGCATCTATCGATAACAACTATCCAATTGTTAATACGAATATCCAAGCTGGTGATGAAATTATCAGTATCAATGGTAGCAAAATCTCTTCTATTGATATGCTTACTTTAAAACTCCAAACACTAGGTAAAGATGGTGGTAAATTTAGCGTTTTACATAGTGATGGAACGACTGAAAATATAAATGTTACACCCGCTAAAGTCGAGGTTGATGGTGTTATAACTTACCGCTACGGCTTTGGATTAGATACTAAGTTAAGTCATGGTATTATACCATCTATTAAATATGCTTTTACTAAAACATATAGTTTATTAGGACAGATGGTATACATTGTTAAATACTTATTTACAGGTAAGATCAGCGTTAAAAGTTTAGCAGGACCAGTCGGTATTTTTAATGTCGTTGGTGAAACAGCGAAAACCGGTTTCATTAATTTGATCTATTTGATCGCTTATTTATGTATCAACGTCGGTTTTATCAATATCATACCTTTACCAGCTTTTGATGGTGGACGTCTATTATTTTTAATCATCGAAAAGATTAAAGGTAGTAGGGTAAATCCTACGGTTGAAAATGCTGTTCATAGTGTCGGTTTTATCTTGCTAATGATATTGATGATTTTCATTACTTACAATGATATCTTAAGATTATTTTAATGGTTAATTAGTTTAACCTTTTTTAAATTACCTTGACAAAACATATAAAAAAGTATACTATTATATTAGTAAAGATATAGGAGCGTGTTTATGAAATATGTGAATAATAAAGGACAAGCATTAGTAGAATATTTATTGATAATTGCCGTCGTAAGTGTCGTTATTGTAACTGTCGTAAAATTGTTAGGTGGTTACGTTATGGATTCCGCTACTAAAACTGGATGTAATTTATCTGGTGGAACATATGTCGATGGGGCATCACCTGGTAAAGGTACTTGCGTTCACGACTCTATATAATATTTTATAAATAAAAACAAAATAGTGATTGATTAAATCACTATTTTAGTATATAATCTATAATAGGTGAGAGTGTGAAAAAGACAAAGATTATAGCTACGATAGGTCCAGCTAGTCAAGATATTTCAGTCCTTGATGCTTTAATGCAAAATGGTATGGACATTGCAAGAATAAATATGAAATATGCCGATTTTGCTTTTTGTAGTGATATTATCGAAAAAATCAGAAAATTAAATAAGCAGAATAGTAAAAATGTGGCTATAATGCTAGACGTTGAGGGACCCGATGTTTTAATTGGAAGACTAAATAAAAAACAAGTCGAATTAACAACCGGTGATAAGATTAGAATATACGATAAACATGTCACTGGTGATGAAACGAAATTTTCAACATCTTATCATAATTTAGTCGAACAAGTTAAAGAAAATACGATTTTAAAAACATCCGATGGGTTAGTTGTTTTAAAAGTTATCGATAAAGATATTGATTCCCTTATATGTGAGGTTATAAATGGTGGTATCATCGAAGAAAACAACAGTTTAAATATTTTAAATACACGTTTAGATATACCATTTTTAAGTGAAAGAGATAAAGAGACAATAAAATATGCTCATGATAATAAAGTTGAATTTCTAGCTTTATCTTTAATATCTAGTGCCGAAGAGGTATTACAAGTTAACGATATGTTGATCGAATTAAATAACGATACGACGAATATTATCGCGAAGATAGAAAACGAGAGAGCTTTAGATGAAATCGATGAAATAATCAAAATAAGCGATGGTGTCATGATTGCTCGTGGTGATCTAGGTGTTGAGCTTCCTATTGAAAGAATCCCTGGTATTCAAAAGATGATCATCAATAAATGTCACCATGCTAGCAAGGTAAGTATCGTCGCAACTGATATGATGTCATCGATGGAAGAGTCTATTTTACCTACTAGAGCTGAGGTAAGCGACGTCGCTAATGCTATATTAGATGGTGTCGATGGTGTCGTTTTATGTGGGGAAACGACGATTGGTAAGTATCCTGTTCAGACGATCCAAATAATGTCTAAGATCGCCGAATCTTCCGAAGAAGATATCAATTATTATCAATTGTTAGATCAAGCTATGCGGAGTGAAAAACAAGATATTTCATCATCTATCGCGTACAGTGTCGTTGAAATATCATCGAGGTTAAATTGTAAAGCGATTATAACACCGACGATAACAGGTTATACCGCTAAAAAGATAAGTCATTTTAGACCAAAATGTCCTATTATAGCGATATCACCAAACGAGGGAACAGTTATGAATTTATCACTATATTATGGTGTCTATGCTAAATATAATGAAAAGATAAACTCTTTTGATAAGATGATGAGCATATCTAAAAAGATCGCGAAAGACTACGATTTACAACCGGGAGATCTAGTTATTATAACTGGTGGTTATCCTTTTGAAGAGGTTAAACATACTAATTTTATGAAAATTGAAAGAATATAGAAAATGAGGTTGATAGTGTGTATAATTTAGGAGAAGAATTTAAAATAGACTATGCACTAGCATTAGCAAATCCAAAAAATATTATAAAAGGTAACAAGTATCGTTTTACTGTTCTTTCTAACAGTTTAATTAGGTTAGAATATAGTGAAGATGGTAACTTTACTGATGCTCCAACTAGATTAGCATGGTATCGTAATATGGAACCTGTTCGATATACCTATAATGAAAACGATAAAATGTTAGAAATAAAAACGAACTATTTTAGATTAGTTTATCATAAAGACAAGCCTTTTTTTGGCGGTAAGTTAAATCCGATCGCTAATCTAAAAGTCGAGGTTTTAAATTCTAGTCGTGTTTGGTACTATGGGCATCCTGAAGCTCGTAATTTTGGAGCTCCTGGTATATCATTAGAAAATTCCGATAATAAAATCAAATTGAAAAAAGGTTTATATTCTCTAGATGGCTTCGCTACTATCGATGATTCTAAAACCGATATCATCTTACCTAATGGTGAGGTAAACCAAAGAAATAACAAAACGATCGATATCTACCTTTTTATCTACAACAACGATTTTAATGTATGCTTAAAAGATTATTATATGATAACTGGGCATCCTAGTTTAATTCCAAGGTATGCTTTAGGTAACTGGTGGTATAAAAACGAAAGTTACAATACTGAAAAAACAATCGACCTTATGAATAAATTTAAAGATAAGGAAATACCTTTATCCCTTATTTTATTAAATAAAGATTGGAGTATCGGTAAAACATTTACGTGGAATGGGCAATTATTTAATAACCCGGTTGAATTAGTTCAAACTCTACACCGTAATGGGGTTAGAATTGGTCTATCGATCGATCCTCTAGGTGGTTTTAATAAAGATGATGTTAATTATAATCAAATCGCTAAGTATTTACCAGAGGTAAACGGTAGTATTCCTTTTAATGTCTACGATCCTAAATATTTAGACGTTTATTTTAAACTATTGATTAATCCTCTAGATATGATCGGTGTTGATTTTTATTACATTAATGCTGATGATGCTAAATATAGTAATACTTTAGGATTACTTAATCATTATCAATTCTTGTACGCTAAAAGAAATTATAAAATTAGACCGATGATCGTATCTAGAAACGATGGTGTCGCTAGACACAGATATTCAGTTACATATGTTGGAAAGTCAGTTGTAAGTTGGGATAGTTTAAAAATATTGTCATTTTTAAATCTTTGTTCAACTAATATCGGTAATAACTATTTAGTTTATGATATTGGTGGTTATTATAAAGGAATGGAAGATAACGAACTTTATATGCGGTTTGTCCAATTAGGAGTATTTAGTCCGATTATGAAATTTGGTTCTGACAAGGGAATTTTTTATAAAAGAGAACCTTGGAAATGGAGCTACAAAACTTATAAAATCGCTAAAGATTATCTTATTTTAAGACACCGAATGATCCCTTATCTATATTCTGAGGGTTATAAGTATTCAAAGGATGGAGTACCTATCATAACACCTTTATATTATAAATACAGTGATTTTTATGATGATAACTTGTATAAAAACGAGTACTATTTTGGAAGTCAATTATTTATAGCACCGATTATTAAAAAGAAAGATTATATAACTAACCGAGTTATTCATAAATTTTTCTTACCTGAGGGTGTTTGGTACGATTTTAGTACTGGTAAAAAATATATTGGTAACAACAAACATTTAGGTTTTTATAAAGATGAGGAATATCCTTGCTTCGCTAAGGCGGGCGCTATTATACCGCTTACGGATTATCGTGAGGATATGAATATCAACGATACGACACCACCTAAAAATTTAGAGATCAATATCTTCCCAGGTATGCCTAACAGTTATGATCTATATGAGGATGATGGTGTATCAGAGTTATATAAAAGGGGATATTATATTTTAACTAATATTAGTTCTTCTTATTCTAAAAATGAACGTAAGATTGTCGTTCAAGCTAAAGAGGGTAAGACAGGTATCATACCTGATTATAGAAATTATCGTTTTAATTTTAGAAATACTAGACCAGCTAATGAGGTAGTTGTAAAATTTAATGGTATAAGTATTCCTTATGAAACGAGAGTTCATAATAATGATTTTATTGTCAGTGTCGCTAATGTTAAAACGGTTGGTAATTTAGAAATATCGATCAAGGGTGAAAATTTGAATATTGAAGCATTTAATATGTTTAAGGATAGTATTGAGTCGATTTTACAAGATTTACCAATTGAAACGACTTTAAAGGAAAGTGTTCAAACTATCTTATTTAAGGATGAACCTGTTAAAAAACGAAGAATTGAAATAAGACATTTAGCAAATAAAGGTTTAGAGAAACGTTTTATCGATTTATTCTTAAAATTGATAGAGTATTTACAATAAAATACCAGAATTATCTGGTATTTTTTATAGGTCTTTTCTCTTTATATCTTTAATTTCTAATTTTTCTTCATCACTTTCAAAGTAAATTTTATATCCTAAGTAGTTAGCTATTAATTCGATAGTATCAAAGGTAGGTTCTCTAGTATTTTGTTCGTAATTAGCGAGGGTTGTTCTACTTATTCCAATTTGTTCACCTAATTTTTGTTGGCTTAATTCTCTTTTCTTCCTCATGTATTTTAGGAAATCTCCAATCATTTTATTACCTCCTGATATATATTTATATCAAATACATTAGTTAATTACGTACAACTTGATTAGTGATAATTATCTAGTTTTTCTAGTAGTACCTAAGCTTGAATCTAGTTGATTTATTTGATCTGTAATATCATACAACTGTGTAAGTTTTTGTTGTTCTTCTTCAAGTGATCTAGGTTGTAATTTACTTAAAGAAGATAAAGAAGCATATAATCCGTTAAATTTTTGGATTTGTTCTGGTGTGGCTTGATTTAATCGTGAATGAATTTGTTTTAATGTTTCTAACGCTAAATGTCCGTTAAATTTTATCGTATCTTCATAGTTACCTTTAAATTCTGTTTGATTATCTTGTCGCACAGTAGGTTGTTCTTGTACCTCGGATTGTAATGTTTGTTCTTTTTTTTCGATTTCGTTTATTCTTTCATTATAAGCAGCAGCGATTGAACGCTCTATATCTTTTTCGACTGATTCTCTTGATACGTTATGAGCTGTACAGTAAAGTCGAATATAATTTTCTTTTTCATTATCTGACATTTTTCCAAACCAGTATTTACCATATCTACTTGTTAAATCGTTTTGATAACTTGTTAACATTTTCATTTGTTCTGTTTGTTGATCAATTCTAAAATCATCGGTTGCTTTAATTTCATCAGCTTTTTGCGATAGTTTTGCAAACCTTGAAATTAAATTATCTAATGCACTATCAACTTTTCGTAATTCATCTAATGATCTATCTTTTATATCCATAATATTTTTTAAATCAGAAGAAATAGTTTGGACGTCTTGTTGTAATAGTGCAGAGTTATATAGATTAGCTAGTTGATTATTTAAAAATTGGTGTTTTTTATCAATATTAGAACTTAATTTTGAAATTAATTCTTGGTTATCTATTTGTATAACAGGTTGTTCTAAGATAGGCTCAGTAGGTGTTGGTGAACTAAAAGAAGATGGGGTAGGTTCTAATGTTGGTTTAGTAACTGGTGTTTTAGGACTATTTGAACTTTGTAACTCATTTATAATCTCATCGAATTCATCATCTAAACTTTGCGCTGAATTTGATGGTTGATTAGCAAATAGGGGTCTTGTTTCTGAACCCTCATTTTTTCTTATCCATTGTTGATCTAAATCAGAATTTTGTTGAACTTTTGTTTCGTCAGTTGGTAGTGAATCAATTAAATTGTTAAATTGTTCATATTGTTTTTTTGCTTCTTCTAGTGTAAGATTTTTTTTATTTTCTTCTATGTTTTTTATTTCTTTAACTTTATAACTGTCTAAAGCCATAAAAACACTTCCTTTCGTTAATAAAAATTACTTTAGATAAGGTAATTATAACATTAAAATTACTTAATTGATACATATTTTCTTTAATTTACATAATAAATCGCAAATAATGTAAAATAAATATAATCTATCGTATTTGAAATATGTAATATTTTTTAAAGCAAAATGGTTTATTTTAATGATTATATATAAAAAAAGTTTGACTATACCAAACTATTTTTTTCTTCCACATAACCAATCCATCGATAAATTAAATTTTTTACATAAATCATATGCAAAAGCAGTTAATATTAATGTTTTACCCGTTTCATAAGCCCATATTACTGATTGAGTCGTATTCAAAATTTTAGCAAGGTCACGTTGTGTTAGATGATTTTTTTCTCTAATATATTTAATATTTTGACCTATTGCTATTTTATCTAATTCATGATAATTATTTTCTGAATGTTTATTGTCATCAAGTTTTACTATATAATCCATCGAAACTTTAAAATAATTAGCATAAGTATTTAATTTCGATAAAGGTATTATTTCTTTACCACTTTCCCAATTATATACAGAGTATTTTTTCGTTCCTACAATTTTTCCCATTTCTTCTTGTGTTAAATCAAATTCTTCACGTAAAAAATATAATCTTTCCAAGTTCATAGTCCAATCACCAAAGATAATTTTGACAAAATTTACTATAATATTTTAAAAAATAGAGAAATAACGGTCAAAGTGTGTTATAATTGATATGTAAGTTAAGATATGGTGGTTTTATGAAATGTTTAAATCAAGATTGTAATGCAGAAGAAATCGAAGAAGATGATAATTTTTGTTATAAATGTGGACATTGGACAGCTAGAGGATATTCGTTTTTAAAAAAACCAGAAAACGTACAAGGTATCATAAATGGTAGTGGGGCTAAAAAAGATGATCGCTTTTCAACAATGATAGTCTTATCTTCACTTACATTTATAGCTTTCACACTTATTGGACTTTTTAGAGGTGAGGATTTATTCAAACCTTTATATTTTGTCAAAAGAAAACTTGATAATTATGTTTATGGATATAATACAGCGATTATTAAAACAGATAATATTTATAATAAAAAAAATATAAATAATTTAAAAGAGGCAAATCAAATTATCAAAGAAGATTTAGATCATCAAAATTTTAAATGTTCTCATGTTCTCGATACTTTTAGACTTGAAACTGATATTGAAAATGCTTATTCCATACCAAATGTTAGTTTTTGTGATATCAGCTATAGCGAAGCCGAAAAGATAAAAAATGTGATTGATAAAATGTACTCTTTATTTCCAAATATGAAAGGAGCTCTAACAAATATATCCATTACAAATGCTAAAACAAAATCAGAATATATCGCTTATTTTCAACCTATGTTTCAATTCGTAAATCCAAATGAAAATATAAACTCTTACAATAAAGTAAATAAAACCCAAATATTATTGAACAGCTATTACTTTTTAAATGAAGAGGTTATGAGTAATCCATTAGAAAAAGTTGTTGGTGAAAATTGGTATGTAAAAGATGCAACTTGGGAATCAACCATTTCACACGAACTAGGACATTATATAACATTTGTAATATTTTTAAGGGAAAACGGATTAGAAAATATTACTTTGGTGACTAAAGATAATGAAAATAAAATAAATGAATTATTAAAAATATATGAATCTGGAGAATTTTCTACAAACATAGTAAATCAAGCATTAAAAAACTATAACAACAAATATAAATCAAATTTAGATCTTGATACTTTTGCATCGACAATCTCTAAATATGCGAAAGTTAAAAACAATAATGTTTTAAATGCTGATGAAACGATTGCCGAAGCTATACACGACTTTTATTTACATGGAAATAATTGTTGTAAAAGTAGCTATGAAATAGTTAATATAATTAAATCAAGATTGCAGGTGGTTAAATGAAAACTTGTTATAATTGCAAAGGTATAAATAGAGAAAATGATACCTTTTGTAGAAATTGTGGATTATTACTTAGAAGCAATACTTATTATATCCTTATAAATGTTGGAACAGTTATTGCACTACTTGCTTTAATATTTGTAATCATTTTATTTGTTGCATCTTATTACGCTTATTAAAATAAAAGGAGGTAAGATTATGAGAGATGAAAAACTAAATGTTTATAACGAAAAGGTGGAAGATCTTTATAAAAGATTAGAAACCAACGAAAGAGGATTAACTGATGAAGAAGCCGAAAAAAGACTATTACGAGATGGTGAAAATAAATTAACAGAAAAAAAGAAAAAATCTAATTTAGCCTTATTTTTCGGACAATTTAATGACTTTATGATTATTTTATTGATATTTGCATCGATCTTTTCAGCAGTTATTTCTTACGTTAGAAATGAATCCTATATCGATTCAATTATAATAATAGTGATTGTCATTATAAATGCCATATTAAGTTTTATCCAAGAAAAAAAGGCCGACGTCGCTATACAAGAATTAAATAAAATGTTTGTTACTAACAACTACGTTATAAGAAATGGTATAAAAAAATCGATCGACGTTCGTAATATTGTTGTTGGTGATATTCTAGAATTAGAAGCCGGTGATTATGTTTCAGCTGACGCTAGAATAATTACGTCAGAAAGTTTAGAAATAAATGAATCTACATTGACTGGTGAATCAAAATCGATAAAAAAGGATAATTTAGATATAAACGAAGAAAAAGAATTATACGAAAGAAAAAACATGGTATTTGCTGGTTGTAATGTTACAAATGGACATGCTTTTGTAGTTGTATCATCTACGGGAATGAAAACAGAACTAGGTAAAATAGCAACTAGTTTAATCGATAAAAAAAGTGATATAACACCTCTTCAAAAGAAAGTAAATCAAATTAGTAAAGTATTAACCTATATCATACTAGGAATTATCGTTGTTATGTTAGTGATAGGTTTATTAATGAAAAACGACTTTTTTGATATTTTAATGTTATCTATATCCCTTGCTGTTGCCGCTATTCCAGAGGGAATGTCATCAATAATTACCATTATCTTATCATTAGGTATGACCGCGATGGCTAAAAGAAATGTTATCATTAGAAAAATGGCATCAGTTGAAACATTAGGATCTACAGATATTATTTGTTCTGATAAAACTGGTACTATAACCCAAAATAAAATGCTAGTAAAATCAATATATGTCAATGAACAATTATATACAGATGATATAAATATCCCTAATTTAGAATTGCTTGTATGTTGTGCTAGTAATTGTCAAAATGTTACTAAAAATAATGATGTATATATAGGTGATGAAACAGAGGTATCAATATACAAATATTTAGAAAAAATTAATAATGTAGTTAATGTTAATCAAAGAATAAAAGAATATCCTTTTGATTCCGACCGTAAAATGATGACGACGATAAATCAAATTAATGATAAAACTTATTCATTTACAAAAGGTAGTTTAGATTCTATTATTAATAATTGTTCTGGATACATAGTAAATGGAAAAATATTTATGATGAGTCAAGAATATAGACAAAAAATATTTGAAATCGAAAAAGAGCAATCAGCTAAATCATTGAGACTTTTGGCTTTCGCTTATAAATACGAAAATACCGATGATCCTGAACATAATATGATCTTTATTGGTTTAATCGGAATGATGGATCCGCCAAGAGAAAGTGTACATAATGCTATTGCAACTTGTCACAAAGCTGGATTAAAACCTATTATGATTACTGGTGATAGTATTAATACCGCTATTGCAATCGCTAAATCAGTAAATATTATCGATAGTGGTGATAAAGCCATAGAGGGAAAATTTATCGATAAAATGACAGATGATGAACTTGTAGAAGCCGTAAGACATTATCAGGTTTATGCAAGAATTAGTCCAAATACCAAGCTTCGTATTGTCGAAGCATTACAACAACAAGGATATGTAGTTGCAATGACCGGTGATGGAGTAAATGACGCTCCAGCTATTCAAAAAGCTGACATAGGTATTGGTATGGGAATAACCGGTACAGAGGTAGTTAAAAAAGTAGCAGATTGTATTTTAGTTGACGACAGTTTTTCAACAATAGTTGACGGTGTCGAAGAGGGAAGAAGAATAACCTCTAACATTAAAAAAATTATACTTTATTTACTTGCAGGAAATATAGTTGAGGTAATTTTAGTATTTACATCGATGCTATTAAATATGGAAATGTTTACGACATTACAGCTTTTATGGTTAAATTTAGTAACAGATTCTATTCCAGCCATAATGTTAGCGTTTGAGAAATCTGATGATGACATAATGGAAGATATACCTTGTAATAGATCAAATTCAAGTTTTTTTACTCCATTTTTAAATGCTAAAATTATCATTAGTGCTATTTTTAAATCAGCGATAATGATAATGTTGTTCTTATATTACGCTAATAATTATGATGCCAATTTTGCAGGATCATTAATGTTTATTTATCTAATCGCAAATGAATTATTATATTCACTATCTTGTCGAAATTTGAAAAAATCAATTTTTAATAAAAAATTCTTTGAAAATAAACGATTGATAATAAGTCTAGTAGCACTTACAATAATACAAATATTAGTATTAACAACTGGATTATCTAAATTCTTTATCGTTAGTGGTCTTGGAATTAAAAATGTTGTAATTACATTAGGTATATGTTTTATAGCTTTCATTTTAGGTGAATTAATTAAACCATTATATACAAGATTATTTAAAGATTATACGGAGGTGAAAGAATGAAAAAGAATAATCAAAATAATAATCAAATTTCATTTATAATATTTACAGGAATAGTTGTGTTATGTATTTTTACCGCAGTAGCAACTGTTAATCTTCTTCCAAAAAATAATGAAAGTGATTCATATTTTGTAAAAGTTGAAGAAGATATGAGTGCTAAAATTGAATCATTAGATATAGAAAATAATAAATTGAAAATTACTATGTC
>CANRCZ010000017.1 GCA_947629265.1 uncultured Bacilli bacterium
AAAATAAGGCTTGGGGGGGGGTTATCTACTAATAATAATTATACTATTAGTGGTAACTAATGGTATAACATATGGAGTAACTAGCATACAAAGTGAAAGTGTGAGCTACCAGAAAAAAGGTGGCGAATTAACAACAGTAAAAAGTGCATTAGATGAATTAATCAATACATCATTAACTAAAATTGATACATTGGAGGAAAAAGTATCTGATTATAAAAAATTAACTATTTATCTAGCAGATAATGCTAAGGTTGGAGATTACGTAGCGTATGACGCAGGTGATTGGGAAACTAGTACCAAAAAACCAACAGAACAAGGGGAATTTGGTGGTAATGACGCAAATACAAATAAAGGTTATAGCGTATCGAATTGTGGTGACATTAGTCATTCTACATCATTAAATGGATGGCGTGTACTTAAAAACGATGGTACAACTGTAACTCTAGTACACGCCGGTCAACCCGAATGTTATTATCATTCAAGTACTATTACTGGATCTAAAAATGCAAGTGCAAAACTATTAGATGAACGATCTCAAAGTATATACGTAAATCCAATATATGCAGATTCAGCGCATGCATTGAATTATGAAGAAGCTCTAGCAATTACTGGAAATGGAAGTCCTGATGAAAAAGCTACATTACGAGCAATTGGGAGTGCATATTATTTGGCAACTCCTAACAGTAACAGTGAGCGTAACACTTTGTTGTGCGTGAACTTTATCGGTAGTATGAACTGCGATGCTGCTAATGTGGGCGGGTTCCGGCCAGTTGTAGTTCTAAAACCTGGTATCTTAACTACAGGCCAAGAACCAGATAAAGTAGGCAATGAAAAAGCATGGACTTTAGTAGCACCAACAGCATAAAAATTGATAACTAACAAGTTATCTTTTTTGTTTACAGATAATTTAACAAAATTTGACAAAACGCTATGTTAAACTAGAAAACAATATAAAATTTTGTGGGTTTTGCTTTGAAAAATAAGGAAAAATAAATTATAAACAAATGTTCGTAAAAAGTATTGACAAGCAAAATTTTATATTGTATAATCAATATAGAAATGTTAGGAGGAAATAAATAATGACAAAAGCAACAAATGATAAGACTTTAGATCAAGTTTTAGCAGAAATCGAAAAACAATTTGGTAAGGGTTCAGTAATGAAATTAGGAGAAAGAGAACATCAAAAAATCGATACTATCTCAAGTGGATCTTTATCACTAGATATAAACCTAGGAATTGGTGGATACCCTAAAGGAAGAATAATTGAAATATATGGACCAGAAAGTAGTGGTAAAACAACTTTTGCATTACATGCTATCGCTGAAGCTCAAAAAAAAGGTGGAAAGGCAGCGTTCATCGATGCTGAACATGCCCTAGATCCTGTATATGCAGCAAAATTAGGTGTAAATACAGATGAATTACTATTATCACAACCTGATAGTGGAGAACAAGCATTAGAAATATGTGAAGCTTTAGTTAGGAGTGGAGCTATCAGTATTATCGTAATTGACTCTGTAGCAGCTTTAGTACCTCAAGCAGAGATCGAGGGTGAAATGGGTGATAGTCATGTTGGTTTACAAGCTCGTTTAATGAGTCAAGCTTTAAGAAAACTATCAGGCGTTATCAATAAAACTAATACAATCGCTATATTTATCAATCAGCTTCGTGAAAAAGTTGGCGTAATGTTTGGTAATCCAGAAACAACACCAGGAGGAAGAGCTTTAAAATTCTACTCATCAATCCGTCTAGAAATAAGAAGAGCTGAACAAATCAAAGATGGAACTGATATAACTGGTAATAAGACTAACGTTAAAGTCGTAAAAAATAAAATGGCACCTCCATTCAAATCATGTGTTGTCGATATAATGTACGGAGAGGGTGTATCTAGAGAGGGCGAAATTGTTGACTTAGCAGCTGAATGTGGCGTTATCGAAAAAAGTGGAGCTTGGTATGCATATAAAGGTGAAAAACTAGGACAAGGTAAAGAAAACGTTAAAGAACTACTAAAGAACAATACTAGCTTAAAAGAAGAATTAGAACAAAAAATCCGTGAATTCTACGGAATAGCTAAAACAGAAAATAACAAAAAAGTAGAAGAAAAAGCAGAAGAATAATCTTCTGCTTTAATTCATTAAGCGATGATCATTTTTAGAAATACTATTGATAATCTTAATAGCTTGATTATATAAAACAACAACATAAATAACAAATATAAAATATAATAATAAACTTTCAGAAAGCAATAAATAATCATAAACACCATGTAATAAAGTTGGTACTAAAATACTTAAAAGCTTAAATTTTGTGCTACCACTACTTTTAGCTTTCCCTAAAAAATATCCCATATATACCGCATAAAAAGCATGACATGGTACCGATAAAAAACCTCTAAATACCGATGTCGTTATACCATAATTAAGAACATACAAAATATTTTCAAAACAAGCAAAACCAAGCGAAACAAAAATACTATAAACTATTGCATCATAAACATAATTAAATTCTTTACTTTTCCAAGATACCAAATAAATAGTTATCCATTTAGCGAATTCCTCAATTAGAGCTATTTTAATAAACGAACGATAACAATTTATATTGAATGATGGTAATAACTTAGATAATAACGAAGATACGATAACTGATAAAAAACCTAAACAAAATAGTTTAATAAGTAACCCTAAAGGTTCCTTTTCAATTTTATCCTTATCAAAAACAAATTTAAGTAATATAACAACTGGTAAAACTGCAGTTAATACCAAACCAATATTTTTAATCATGTTCCCACCATAATTATCATAACAAATAAAAAAAAATAAAGCAATTGTTCATTATTCTTTTGACAATATAAAGGCAATATAGTATAATTCTTATAGTAGGGACGTGATAATTTGAAGAACGTGGTTAAATACATTGTTCTAGTATTTACAGTTGGTATTTACTTAACATTCTTAAATACAGATCTAATATTAGATAATGTCGATGTAACAGCATTTTATAATAGCAAAATATATATAGTTGTACTTTTGGTTTTAATCGTTGTATACGTTATCTTAGTTAGTATATCATTCTTAAATAGCGTGTTATTAACTAAAAAAGAAGAACGCAGTAGACAAGTTAGATTACTAGATAAAATCAACGAAATCGATCCAAATTTTGATGAATATCAATTCATTAATACTGTATTTGAAAAATATAAAGAGATTCAAGAAGCTTGCTCAAACTACGATCTAAAAACCATCAATAAAAATGTAACCAATCAAGTTTATGATGAATATGTAACAGAATTAGAAAAATTAAAAAGAAAAAATAGAATTTTTAAAGCATCAGACATAAGATTAGATTTAGGTAAATTATTAGACATATCAAAATATCACAACGTTATCAAAACTAGAGTATATCTATCAGTATCATCTTGTAATTCAATTATCGATAGTCGAACAAATAAAGTTATCAAAGGCGGCAAATTTAGAGTTTATACATCATACATGTTCAATTTTATTAAAATAATCGATGAATGCCCAAACTGTGGAGCTGATACCAAAGATGATCAAGATGTATGTAGCAAATGTGGTAACAAAATAATTAAAACTAATCACAATTGGATAATCGCTAAAAGAGAAATAATTAATAAAGGAAAAGAATAATCAGTGCAAACTGATTTTTTTGACTTTAATATCATTTAAATGTTATACTTTATATGGTGATTTTATGGAAAAATTAATCATGATTAAATATGGTGAACTAACTACTAAAAAAGCTAATAGAAAAGTATTTATAAATACATTAACTAAAAATATCGAAAACATTTTAAAAGATATCGATAACAAAATAATTAAAGATCGAGTTAGAATGTACATATATAGTAATAACATCGATGAGGTTACCAAAAGATTAAAAAAAGTTTTTGGATTACATAGTATAGTCATCGCTTATAAAGTGGATACTAATATTAGTGAAATACAAAATATTTCACTAGAACAAGTAAAAAATTATAAAACATTTAAAGTAGAAACTAAACGAGCTGATAAAAACTTTCCTATCCATAGTATGGATTTTAATAGACAAATTGGTGGCTATATTTTAAAAAATAGCGATCTAAAAGTCGATGTTCATAATCCCGAGGTTTTATTAAATATTGAAATAAGATGCGAGGGAACATTTATCTATACTAATGAAATCAAAGGAATCGGTGGTTATCCAGTTGGTATTCAAGGTAAAGGATTATTAATGTTAAGTGGTGGTATCGATTCTCCAGTAGCGGGATACTTGGCCTTAAAACGTGGTGTCGATATCGAATGTATGTATTTTGAATCACCACCACATACTAGTATCGAAGCTAAAAACAAAGTTATTAAATTAGCATCGATTATCAACGAATATAGTGGTCATATCAAAGTACATGTCGTTCCTTTTACTAAAATCCAAGAAGAAATTTACAAAAATGTACCAGATAGTTATATTATTACCATTATGCGAAGAATGATGTATCGTATCGCCGTTAATTATGCTTTAAAAAATAAAATGAAAGTTATTATCAATGGTGAAAGTATTGGTCAAGTAGCTAGTCAAACTTTAACCAGTATGTCAGTTATTAATAATGTTACTAATATGCCAATCATTAGACCAGTAGCATGTATGGATAAATTAGAAATAATCGATTTAGCCAAAAAGATTAATACATATGATACAAGTATTTTACCATATGAAGATTGTTGTACGATCTTCTTACCAAAGCATCCTGTTATAAATCCTGATTTAGATAAATGTCTTTTATATGAAAGTTACTTTGATTATGAAAAATTAATCGATGATACACTTGAAAATATTGAAATTATAACTAATTTAAAAGAAGAAGAATTTGATGATTATTTATAGGAAATAATTTCCATAAAAAAAATAGTATGAAAAACCTTTTAGTACACATTCTATTAGTGTACAGGAGGTGAAACACATGAATAATAAGTCTTCACAAAGTAGATTAGTTGTACCTGGTGCTAAACAAGCTATCGAAAAAATGAAATATGAAATAGCTAGTGAATTAGGTGTTACAATGGGTCCAGATGCTACAAGCCGTGCTAATGGTTCTGTTGGTGGCGAAATCACTAAAAGATTAGTTCAAATGGGTGAACAACACATTGGTGGTAGTAATTACCAATCTAAATAACATATGAAAATGGACAGTTGTTACTGTCTTTTTTTAGTACATATTACCATATTATTATTTTAAATATTGTCAATAATAATAGTAAGAGGTGAGATGTATGAATAATAAATTAGTTGTACCTAATTCAAAAAAAGTACTTGAAAATATGAAGTACGAAATCGCTAGAGAATTAGGAATTAACTTAGGTGCCGATACAAGTGCTAGATTAAATGGTACTGTTGGTGGCGAAATGACAAGACGTTTAGTTCGTTTAGGTGAAGAACATTTAAGTAATAGATAAAAAAATCCTTAGTGGATTTTTTTCGCTCTTTTATATGGTTCTTTGATATTAGTTAAATTTAATATGTAGTCTATGGATGTATTATAAAATAGGGCTAGTTTTTTTAAACTATCGATAGGTATATTTATTTTATCTAATTCGTATTTGCTGTAGTTAGTCTGGGAAATGTTTAAATATTCAGCTACGTCCTTTTGTAATAAATCTTTATCTTCCCTTAAATCTTTTAATCTATTCATTAAATCACCTATTTTTATTATATTGTAGTTATAATTTAACTATTGACATATAGTCATATTTTAACTATAATTATTTTATAAAGTTATAATATGACTATGGAGGTAGAGATGAAAAGATTTTTAATTTACTTATTTGAAAATAAGAGAATGATAATATCATTTATATTAGGTGTTATGTTTATGAGTGGTATTACGTATGGAGCTGATCAATTAACTAGTGAGGGTGTTAGCTATACAAAAGCTGGTAATGTAATAACAGTCAAGAAAGCATTAGATGAATTAATCAATACGTCATTAGCTAAAATTGATGAATTAGAAGAACATGCTAAAGTTTACAAATATGCATATTTAGCTGATGTGGTAAAAGTTGGTGATTATGTAGCCTATGATGCTGGTGAGTGGACATCTGATGTTCCAAAACCAACAGAATATGGAACTTTTGGAGGATATAGTAAAGGTAAAAATAAAGGAGAAAGTGTAGCGTGTCGTGAAAGTCAAGCACCAAATTTTCAAGGTTGGCGTGTGCTTAAAGTAGATCAAAATAGTAAAACCGTAACTCTAGTCCATGCTGGTCAACCCGAATGCTATTATCATGCATATGGTGGTTTAAGTGATGAAAGTATAAAAAAATTAAATAATCAATCACAAAATTACTTAAATTTTAATTATGCACAATCCGCACATGCTATGAATTATGAAGAAGCTTTAGATATTACTAAAAATGAAGATGCTACTGATGATGATTTACGAACAACTGGTGTTAGATATTGGTTATCTACTAAAGCTAGTAGTGGGATTGGATTTTGGGGCGTTGATACAAACGGAAGATTAGATTTTAATAATTTTCAATATGTTAATGGTTTTCGTCCTGTCATAGAGTTAAAATCAGGAATGTTAACAACAGGCCAAGAACCAGATAAAGTAGGAAATCAAAATGCATGGACATTAGTGTTACCAAATTAATATATAATAAGTTAAAGCTGAAAATCAGCTTTTTTTCTTTTTAATGATTGAAAATATAGTATAAATTTAGTATAATTAGAGTGTAAAAATAAAGAAAAGGAGACAAGAAAAAATGAAAGAAAAAATAAGGCTTGGGGGGGGGTTATCTACTAATAATATTAGTACTATTAGTGGTAACTAATGGTATAACATATGGAGCTAGCCAACTAACTAGCGAGAGTGTGAGCTATATAAAAAATGGTGAAACTATAACAGTCAAGAAAGCATTAGATGATTTAATTAATACGTCGTTGACTGAAATTGATAAATTAAAAGAAAAGGTATCTGACTACGAGGAGCAAGTTCATTTTTTATCAGATGTAGCTAAAGTTGGAGACTATGTAGCGTATGATGCTGGAACATGGAATGAATCAAAAAGTAAACCAAAGGCACAAGGAGAATTTGGTGGATATACATCTGATACAAATAGAGGTGAAAGTGTAGTTTGTCGTGAAAGTCAGGCACCAAGTTTACAAGGTTGGCGTGTACTTGAAATAGACCAAAATACTAAAACCGTAACCCTAGTCCATGCTGGGCAACCTGAATGTTACTATCATTCTGGAAATAGTTCTACAGATCAAAAAGCTAGTATTGATAATTTGAATAGTCGTGGAAATCAATATGTAAATAAAGCGTATGCTACATCAGGTCGATCAATGACCAAAGAAGATACTGACAAAATTAATTCTTCATCTGATTTACGAAAAATAAATACTACCTATTGGTTAGCTAATGCTTGGGAAAGTACTTATCTGTGGAGTATTTATTCAAATGGTAATATTAATAGTGGATATTCTGGAGCCTATGTATTCGGTTTCCGCCCAGTGGTTGTCTTAAAATCAAAAATATTAACTACAGGAAAAGGTAAAGATCAAGTGGGAAACAACGATGCATGGTTATTAGTAGATCCATCTAATTAATAACTATAATTCTGGATTTTCAATATCAACTACGTCAACATCACCAGCATCGCTACTTTCACCAGTAGTATATAAAGCAATAATAGCCGCTATTAAAGCTAATATACTAGCAATAACTTGTAAATTAAGATTAGAGGTGTTACCACCTTTTTCTTTTTCTCTATTAGTACTGATATAATTTATATATAAAAAAACAATACTAAGTACAACAACCAACCATTTATTACTTATACTTATTTTAGGAACCATTTTATCATCATATAATCTGGTTTTATTTAACCTTTTTTGCTTCTCATCATAAATTATCGACATCGAAATAAAAAGACTAACAATAAACAAACCAGTACCGATTAAACTAGCATCCAAAAGTACTAAACCAGAATTATCATCCTTATTCATAAAGTATCTCCATTAAATTATATTCAAGTAATATTTAATTATTTCTCACCCAAAATAGAAAGAAATATATAAAAAAATATCTATTTTGCTTGCTTTTATTATATAAAAATGGTAATATTTATTTGTAAGCAACATAGCTTATATAAATTTGAAAATGGAGGTATTAAAATGTCAAAAACACAACTTGTTGAATTTATGGCTGAAGAAGCTGGTTTAACAAAAGCTGATGCTTCTCGTGCATTAGAAGCTATGATTAAAGGTGTAGGAAAGGGATTAAAAGAAGAAGGTAAAGTAACTATTACTGGTTTTGTTACATTCACTGCTAAAGATAAACCTGCTTCAACAGGACGTAATCCAAGAACTGGTGAAACTGTTACTATTCCTGCAAGAACAGCTGTAACTATTAAAGCTGGTTCTAAATTAAAAGAAGAATTAAACTAAAAAAGACTTTTGTCTTTTTTTATTTTATCTTTCTAGAAAAAGTGTACCTCTTAATATATTTAACATCCTCCAACATTTCATCAAAAATCTGATAAACATTCATATGCTTGCTATATTTCATAAAGTCACCTCGATTATAATGTAACATAGCCTTAAAAAAAATTCATCAAATTCGACAAAACTAGTTAATATCAGACAAATTAAATTTTAGTATAGTAAATTTATTAAAAGTATAGTATAATGTTAGTGGGTGATTGCTATGAAATATCCATCAGGAATAAAAAGTAAAAAAACCGTAAATTATAGCAATCGAGGAATGAGTTTAGAATATGATTTAAATATAACTAACGAATATTATTTAAACATAGGAAAAGCTTCAATATATAAAAAGCCAACGCCAATAACCGTTACCAAAGTTGATTATAAACTTAAAGTAGCGAAAATAACCGAGGGCTTCTTTGATACCCCATCAACAACCGATTATAACGGTATATATAAGGGAAAATATATTGATTTTGAAGCTAAAGAAACTAAACTAGAATATTTCCCATTAAACAATATTCACAATCATCAGATTAAACATCTAGTTACTATTAGTAAACTTGGGGGAATTGGCTTTATCATCGTTAGATTTAACAAATTTAACGAAACTTATTTGTTAAAAATAGAAGATTTTATTAGTTTCATCGAAACTGAAAAAAGAAAATCAATTCCAATTAATTACTTTAGAGAAAAAGGATATATAATTAAAGATGGTTATAATCCTAGAATAGATTATTTAAGTATAGTTAATAATTTTATAGAAGGAGAATCTGTATGAAAGAATTTTTAACAAAAAATAAAGAAAATATCATGATTTTATTAGTCAGTGTCGTAGCTTTTATCGTAGGATGCTTATCAGTAGGATGGTTAATATCCTTAATCGTTATTGGTGTAGTCGATGTTTTATTATTCTTACCAATGTTATTAAATAATAAACAACCTAAAGTAGAACATCCATCAAACCGTCGGACATCTAATGCAAATAAAAGTAGTAAAAGAACGACCAATAATAAAAGAGAGACCAATAAAAAGAAAAAAAGTAAAGTACCTAAGGTATTATTCATTATTTTTTGTATTTTGTTAGTTTTAGGAATAGTAACAACAATCCTATTTGGTGTATATATCGTATCAAATGCCCCTGATTTTAATCCTAATAACTTGTATAAAAAAGAGTCAACCGTAATATATGAAAAAAATGGTGAAAAAATCGCTACATTAGGTAGTGAAAAAAGAGAACTTGTAACTTATGATCAATTACCAGAGGTATTAATTAATGCTATCGTAGCGACTGAAGATTCTCGTTTCTTCCAACATAGTGGCGTCGATTGGGCTAGATTTTTAAAGGCTACAATCGGTCAATTAACAGGAAATAGCAATGCCGGTGGAGCTTCTACTCTTACTATGCAAATATCTAAAAATTCCTTTACATCGAAACAATCTGAGGGTATCAAAGGTATCATCCGTAAATTTACCGATGTATACATATCAATGAACAAAATTGAAAAGAAATACTCAAAAGAACAAATTATGGAGTTTTATGTTAATTCCAATTATTTAGGTAGTGGTGCTCATGGTGTACAACAAGCAGCATACACTTATTTCAATAAAGATGTTGGTGATATTAACTTAGCGGAAGCAGCTATCTTAGCCGGTTTATTCCAATCACCAGGTAACGACGATCCTAATGTCGATATGGAAGCAGCTAAAAAAAGACAAGAAACTGTCTTAAGATTGATGCATAAACATGGCTATATAACCGAAGATGAGATGAACGTTGCCATGGCTATCGACTTAGATGATTTAATCGTCGATGATGAACGTAATGCTGATGGTTCAGTCGAAAATGAATATCAAGGATTTATCGATACTGTCGTAGCTGATGTAAAAGCTAAAACAGGTTCTGATCCATATACTGTACCAATGGAAATCTATTCAACTATGGATGTTGATAAGCAAAAACATTTAAATGCCATTATGAATGGTGAAAAATATAAATGGGTCGATAGTAAAGTAACCGCTGGTATTGCAGCTATCGATGTTAAAACGGGAGCTCTTGTAGCTGTTGGAGCTGGTCGTGATAAAAGTAAAGCTCTTACTTTCAATACCGCAACACAAACTGATAGACAAATAGGTTCTACCTCTAAACCATTATATGATTATGGTCCAGGTATCGAATATGAGAATTGGTCAACTTACCAACCATTCGCTGATGAGGCTATAACATATTCTGATGGTACAAAGATAAACAACTGGGATAATGGTTATAAAGGACTTATGACGGCTAGAGAAGCTTTAAAACAATCACGTAACATTCCAGCTTTAAAAGCTTTCAAATCAAATGACAACGAAAATATTAAACAATTTGTAACTAGTTTAGGATTACATCCTGAAATCGACGCTAATGGTAAATTACATCAAGCCCATGCTATCGGTGGTTATACTGGTGAGTCACCTCTTTCAATGGCTGTAGCGTATGCTTCATTCGCTAATGGAGGTTACTATGTCGAACCATATACTTATACAAAGATAGTTTATCGTGAAACTGATGAAACAGAAGATATTAAAATCAATAAAAATCGTGTAATGAGTGAAGAGACAGCCTACATGGTTTATAACATGCTTATAGATTCTGGAAAATGGGGACTTGGTACTGAAGCTAATATCAATGGAGCTCAGTTTGGAGCTAAAACTGGTACGTCAAACTATGATACTAAAACTTTAAAAGCTAATGGCCTACCAGCTAATGCTATCAACGATTATTGGGTATGTGGTGTTTCACCTGATTATTCAATAGCTGTTTGGTATGGATATGATCAAATATATAAAAAATATTACAATAAAAATGGTACAAAATATCATCGTACTTTATTCCAAGCTGCGGCTAAAGGTTTCTTTAAAAAAGGTAATACGATTAAAAAACCAGCTGGTGTTGTATCAGTAACTGTTGAAAAAGAAACTTATCCAGCTCAATTACCTAGTGAAAATACACCTTCTTCTATGAAGATTACCGAGTTATTTAAAAAGGGAACGGAGCCAACTGAGGTATCAACAAGATACAGCAAATTAACTGACGTAACGGGAGCTACTTATAGTTTATCAGGTAATGTGTTAACACTTAGCTGGAATGCTATTGCAACACCTGATGCTATCAATAAAGAAAAAGTAACAGAACTTATGACTAAGTTATGGGAAAATCCATCATCAAGAGAAAGTGCTATAAATAAACGTTTATCATCATTTGGTAATTTAGTATACAATGTTTATGCTAATTCACCTAGTGGTTTAACCCTTGTTGAAACAACTAGCGATACAAGTGTTGATATATCAGTTACTAGTGACTCAGCTACTGAATACATTATTAAGTCAAGTTATAGTAAAAATAGTGGCTTATCATCTGATGGTGTAAAAGTTGACGTTGATTTAAGTGGGGTAGCTATACCAGTAGAACCAACGGAACCAACTGTTCCATCAACTGATCCAAGTACTAGTACTAGTACAACTACACAAACAAGTCCAATATCATAATAAATAGACCTTTAAAGTATTAAGCTTTAAAGGTTTTTAATTTAAAAAAAATACATTTAATAATGTATTCTTATTTAGCTATTTTAGCTTTACAAATATTTTTAAGTTTACAGTTAGCACACTCTGGTTTGATAGCTTTACAGTAATATCTACCAAATAATACCATTTGATGATGCATATCAGGTATTTTGTCTTTAGGTATTTTTTTAGTTAATTTTTTTTCAATCGTAAGAACGTCATCATTTTCTTTAGCTATTCCAAGTCGTTTACTTACTCTAGCTACATGAGTATCGACGGCCATATATGGTTCTTTATATATGTTACTTAAAACTACATTAGTCGTTTTTCTACCAACACCACTTAAACTTTCTAAAAACTTACGGTCATTAGGTACATAACCTAATTCAACTAAAGCTTTAGCGATATTGATGACATTTTCAGCTTTTTTATTGTATGTACCTATCGGTCTAATAATATCTATAATATCTTCTTTTTTAGCTTCAGCTAAATCGTTTAAAGTAGGGTATTTATCAAACAATATGCTAGTTACCTCATTAACTCTTTTATCAGTTGTTTGAGCACTTAACATAACCGCTATTAAAAGTTCATAATCTTTGCTATAATTTAGTTCACATTTAGGATCAGGAAATAGTTCATCCAAATAATTAATTATTTCTAACATCGGGATCATTTAACCAATCATAATCGAATAATTCTTTTTTTTCTTTTTGTGATCTAAAATTAGCGCGATCATTTTCGATATCTTCTTTGGTTTTAAGACCTTTTTTATTCCATTGATATAAAATTCTATCGATATATTTTAAATTGAAAACACCGTTATATACAGCCTCTTTTAAGGCTAAAATAATGATTTCTTCACTATATCCACTATCTATCCAAGCATTGATAAGTTCATATTCAATTGATGATAAAGTTCGACCAAATTCTTGTTCAAAAAGTTCAAAGAGATTGCTTTCTTTTTTTTCTTCTTCATCACCAACTAATAGGTAAGAAAGTTTAACATATATATTATCGATATTGATGATTTCTTCGCTGATTTTATTATTTTTAACGATATCGATACTTATTAAGTCGTTATTCATAAGATTATCGATCATTTGCATGATTGTTGGTAGGTCAAATTTTAATTGTTCGGATATTTTTTTAGCATCAAAATGTTTATCATTATTCATAAGGTAGATAATTAAGATAAGTTCATTATCGTTGATATTTAATTTTTTATAATTAAATAATAATGTGTTAGGTATAACAGAGTAACCACTTTTTAATTGTTGTATCATTTTTTCTATCATATTAGCCTCCTATAAATATTTATTGTTTATATCTATTTGTGATAATATGTCTTTATTATCATCGATTTTATCTAGATTATATATATTAAGATAATGATCTAATTTATATTTTAATATCAACTCTATTCCTTTTTTATGGTTGATAATTTTAATTAATTCACTCTTTTTTTTAGCGTATGACAACTTTTCAACTAGATAACCATATTTTTTAATAGCATTACTTAATTCATCATCTAAAGAAAAATCTAATGTCGATGCAAACCTAATCGCTCTAAGTATTCTTAAGGGATCTTCTTTTAATTTTTGATATGGATCACCAACAGTTCTAATTATTTTTTTATCTAAATCTTCTTTAGCATTATAGATATCTAGATAGTTACCATTACTATCGATACATAAGGTATTGATGATAAAATCTCTTCTTAATAAGTCTATTTTTAAATCATCAACATATTTTACTTTAGGGTATCGATTTTTATCATATTTTTCTTCCCTATAAGTAGTAATTTGCATGTTATCTATAATTATATTACCATATTTTATATTAGTTGTAATAGCTTCAGGAAAAATTTTTAATATGTCACTAGGTTTAGCGTTAGTACATATATCGATATCATAAGATATAATATTCAGGTATTTATCACGAGGAAAGCCACCGATGATATATCCCTCATAACCATTTTCTTTTAAAATTTTTAAGATATTTAAGCCTTTTTGATACATATTGATCACCATAATTGCATTATAACATACATTTGTTCACTTTGCAACCATGTATTGACAAAAGAGCATTTTTATTCTAAAATATGTTTAGATAGTGAGGTGCTATTATGTATCAAGAACGAATATTATTGACTAGTAAAGATATACTAGAAAAGGAATTCAAAATCGATACTAGAGGATATAGGCCACAAGAAGTAGACAAGTTTTTAGACGTTATCATTCGTGATTATGAAGAGTTTTTCGCTATCATAAAAGAGATTGAAAACGACAAAAAAGAACTTATTGAAAATAATATTAAATTAAAACAGGAGATACGTACCCTTAGAACTAAACTAGATGTTTTAAGAGAAGAAGATGAAAGTGGTAATAGTAACGTAAGTAATGCCGATTTACTTAGAAGACTATCTAATTTGGAAAAAATAATATACGGAAATAATTAATATCTTGGCAAACGCTATATTCTAAGTAATATAGAGGAAAGTCCATGCTCACATAATCTGTGATGATTATAGTGTTCACGTATAGGGAAAAAATAACCTATAGTAAGTTTAACTTAACGGCTCTGAAATAACCTAAGTCGATCGATATGGTTAAAGTAGGTATAAAAGTGCCATAGTGACGAATAAACTAGAAATAGCGAAGTGGAACGTGGTAAACCCCGCGAGTGAGAAACCCAAATTTTGGTAGGGGAGCTTAAACGAGGGAATAAGAACCGAGTTTAGGATTGATTTGATCAATAGATAGATGTTTGCCACCTTTTAAAGGTACAGAACATGGCTTATAAGATATTAATTTTTTTTCTTGAAAGAAGGATACTATGAAAGAAATTGGTGAGGCTTTAAAAGAGCAGAGGGAAAACATCGGTCTTTCTATAGAAGAGGTAGCGACAGATTTAAAACTACGACCATCACAGATTGAAGCTATAGAAAGTGGTAATAAGGAAGCTTTCAAGGATGTCTTTTATTTAAAATATTTCATAAGGGACTATTCTAAATATTTAGGTTTAAATTATGAGGATATGATCGATGAGTTCAATGAGTTTTTGTTTGATTATACGTCAAAGATATCACTTGATGATATTAAAAAAGCTCAAAAGAAAGCTGATATTAAGGAAGCTAAGGAAACTAAAAAGATTGCTTCACCTTATACTGTTGAAAGAAAAAGACATTTGAATTTATCACCAATAGTTATCTACATAATTATTGGTTTAGCTATATTAGGATTGGGTTATTATGTAATTTCATCGTTTACTAGTGATGATTTTGAAAATAATGATGTTGAATCCAATACGATAGGAGGTTAAGATGAATTTACCAAATAAGATAACGCTTGGTCGTATTGTATTAACTTTATTTATTATAGTTGTATTACTTTTTCCTTTTGATTCGGCAGGTATTATAACGACTAAATTGTTTGTCAATGAAAGTATTGTTATCGATATAAGATATATTATCGCTGGAGTTTTATTTATCATCGCTTCGATAACTGATTTTATCGATGGTAAGATAGCACGTAAGTATAATATGGTAACAGATTTTGGAAAAATGATGGATGCTATTGCTGATAAGGTTTTAGTTAATTCTATTTTGATTATTTTAGCGGTATCTGGTTTTATTTCAGTTATTATACCGGTTATTATCGTTACAAGGGATATTTTTGTTGATTCGATTAAGATGATTGCTGCATCTAAGGGTGAGGTTGTAGCAGCTATCAATTCTGGTAAGCTTAAAACAACTTGTATGATGATAGGAATAGTTTTAACTTTATTCTATAATTTACCTTTTGAATTAGTTAATTTAAGGATATCTGATGCTTTACTAGTAATAGCTTGTGTATTATCAGTTGTATCAGCTGTTGAATATTTCAATATGAATAAAAAGTATATAATTGATCCAAAGCCAAAGTGTAAGAAAAAGGATATTGTTCAAGATGAAATGATAGAGAAATTAAAGGAAATTGAAAAGGTTAAAGCTAGTGAAAAGGTAGATAAAATAGAAATTATATAACTGCATTTGCAGTTTTTTTTATGTTTATATTGAAAATAAGATATAAATTTAGTATAATTAGAATGTAAAATAAAGAAAAGGAGACAAGAAAAATGAAAGAAAAAATAAGGCTTGGGGGGGGGTTATCTACTAATAATATTAATACTATTAGTGGTAACTAATGGTATAACATATGGAGCTAGTCAGTTGACTAGCGATGGTGTGAGCTACCAGAAAAAAGATGGAAATTTAACAACAGTAAAGAGTGCATTAGATGAATTAATAACTAAGTCATCTAAAGTTGATAAGTTAGAGAAAAAAGTGACAGATTATGAAAAGAAAGTACACTATTTAGCTGACAAAGTACAAGTTGGAGATTACGTAGCATATGATGCTGGTGAATGGAAAGAAAGTGCTGGTCAACCAACTCAACAAGGACAATTTGGTGGATATACTCAAGGTAAAAATAGAGGAGAAAGTGTAGTTTGCAAGTCTACATATGGTTCAACAGATTTGAAAGGTTGGCGTGTACTTAAAAAAGAAAATAATCAAGTCTACCTAGTTCACGCTGGTCAACCTGAATGTTACTATCATGCAGGTGGCGGACACAGTGAAGAAAGTGTAAAATTATTAAATGAGAGAGCAAAACAATATATGAATTCATATGCCGATTCAGCTCATGCTATTAATAAACAGGAAGCTTTAGATATTACTGGTAGTTATGATACTACTACTGAAGATTTAAGAACAACAGGAGCCGAGTATTGGTTGGCCACTGAATACGACACATTCAGTTTGTGGTACGTTTACAGTGCTGGCGATATGCGTCGCTATAATGGCACCTCATTAGGTTTTCGTCCAGTCATAGTTCTAAAATCTACAGTTCTAACTATGGGACAAGGATCTGATGGCTTTGGGCACAATGATGCATGGATACTAGCATAGTAATATCTAAAAATATTAAAAGCTGAATTTTCAGTTTTTTTATGTTTATATTGAAAATATAGCATAAATTTAGTATAATTAAAATGTAAAATAAAGAAAAGGAGACAAGAAAAATGAAAGAAAAAATAAGGCTTGGGGGGGGGTTATCTACTAATAATAATTATACTATTAGTGGTAACTAATGGTATAACGTATGGAGCTAGTCAGTTGACTAGCGATGGTGTGAGCTACACTAGAAATGGTGAAACTAAAAGTGTAAAACAAGCACTGGATGAGTTGATAACCAAATCATCTAAAGTTGATGAGTTAGAGAAAAAAGTAACTTATTATGAAAATATGGGTGTTGATTACTTAACAACTAAGGCAAAAGTTGGAGATTACGTAGCGTATGATGCTGGAATATGGGGTTCAAATGCTGTCAAACCAACAGAACAAGGACAATTTGGAGGATATAGTCAAGGTCAAAGTAAAAATGCCAGTTCAGCATGTTATTATGATGCACCAAACTTAAAAGGATGGCGTGTACTTAAAAAAGAAGATGGAAAAGTATATCTAGTTCATGCTAGCTACCCCGAATGCTATTATCATGGTACTAGTCCAAGTGATAGTGTAAAAAAGTTAAACGAAAGAGCACAAAGTACATATGTAGATGGTAAATATGCCGAATCAGCTCATGCACTAAATTATGAAGAAGCTCTAGCAATTACTGGTATTACAAGTTCTACTGATAAAGATTTACGAGCAACTGGAGATAATTATTGGATAGCTTCTGCTACTAACGACGGTACTCGTTTGTGGAACGCGGATAAATTCGGTGGAATGTATTATATTAACAACGACAATATGTCGATGGGTTTTCGTCCTGTCATTGTTCTAAAATCTGATGTGCTTACAACTGGTGAAGAAAAAGATATGTTTGGAAATAAGGCATGGATACTTGCCTAATAATATCTAAAAATATTAAAAACTGATTTTTCAGTTTTTTCTTTTTAATGAAATAAACAATATTGAATAAATATAAAAAATAATATATAATTTAAATAGGAGGATGAAATGGAAGATATATTATTAGAAACAGAAGAAAAAATGAATAGTTCAATTTCCAATATGGAAAAGCGATTTACTAATATTAGAGCTGGAAGAGCTAATCCAGCAATCTTAGATGATATCATGGTCAGCTATTATGGAGTAGATACACCAATTAAACAACTTGCAACAATATCCATACCAGAAGCACGTCAACTTATGATTAAACCTTACGATAAAGGATCACTAACCGATATCGAAAAAGCCATATACGAGGCTAATATTGGATTAACACCAAACAATAACGGCGAGGTTATTATCCTAAATATACCTGCCTTAACCGAAGAAACAAGAAAAGAATACGTAAAACAAGCTAAAACAATCGGAGAAGAATGTAGAATCGCTTTAAGAAATATAAGACAAGACGCTAATAACGACATAAAAAAATTAGAAATATCCGAAGATATAATTAAAGAGGGACAAGAAGCAGTACAAGAATTAATTAATAAATACAACAAAATTGTCGATGAAAAAACAAAAGAAAAAGAAATCGAATTAATGAGTGTTTGATTCTTTTTTTTTAACACTTAATATGTTATAATTATTTCTAGGAGATATAACCATGGAACAAAAAACAAGAAGCGAATTAAGAAAAAATATAATGACAATCCTTTATCAAATAAACGTTTATAAAAAAAATCATATCAAATATAATATCGATGATATTATAAAAGAGGTAACCGAAATAGATAACGAATTTGTCAAAGATACCGTATACGGTGTCGAAACATACCTAAACGAAATCGAAAAATACGCTAACGATAATTTGGATGGCTGGACTATCGATAGATTAGGATATACCGATCAAGCTATCCTCCAAATGGGTATATACGAATTAGTTTATACCGATACCCCAGATATCGTATGCATCAACGAAGCTATCGAATTAGCTAAAACCTACAGCGATGATAACGTAAGAAAAATGATCAACGCTGTCATGGATAACATTCTACATAATAAGGAGTAAAAAATGGACAAATACTTGACAGTTACCGCTATAACCAGATACCTAAAAAGCCGTTTTGATATGGATGAAAACTTAAACAAAGTTTACTTAAAAGGTGAAATATCCAATCTAAAAATTCATACAACCGGTCATATTTACTTTTCAATCAAAGATGAAAATAGCAAAATAAACGCTATTATGTTTAAAAGTAATGCTTCAAAATTAACCTTTCAACCTAAAGAGGGCATGAAAATAATGGTTACCGGTTCTGTCACTATCTACGAAGCTACTGGTAACTATCAAATATATGTAAATACCATGCAAGAAGATGGTCTAGGTAACTTGTATGTTAAATACCAAGAACTAAAAGAAAAACTATCAAAAGAAGGACTATTTGATAGCAAATACAAAAAAGAAATCCCTAAATATCCTAAAAAAATTGGTATCGTAACCGCTAAAACCGGTGCCGCTATTAGAGATATCATATCGACAATCAAAAGAAGATATCCTATGTGTGAAACATATCTGTTTCCTTGCCTAGTTCAAGGTGATAACGCTGCTATCGATATCAAAAATAAAATTGATCAAGCTAGCACCTATGATTTAGATGTCATGATTGTCGGTCGTGGTGGTGGTTCATTTGAAGACTTAAACGCTTTCAACGACGAAGAGGTCGCTAGAGCAATATTCAATTCTAACATACCTATCATCAGTGCCGTAGGTCATGAAATCGATTTTACCATCGCCGATTTTGTAGCTGATTTAAGAGCACCAACCCCAACAGGAGCTGCCGAAATGGCAGTACCTAACATATACGATATCAAAACAAAATTAAATCAATTAAAAATCAGAACCAATGAAGCTATCTATAAAAAAGTAAACTACTTAAAATTATACCTAGATACCTTTAAAAATTCCTTTATGATTAAAAATCCAAAATTAATGTTCGATAACCGTAAACAAAAATTAGATGCTATCGCTGAAAAATATAATACCATTATTTTTAACAAAATAGATAAATTTAAAAATTATCTAGATAAATTTAAAACTAACTATATCATAAATAATCCAGATGTACTATATAAAAAACATCGAACTGACCTAGAAAAACTAACCGAAAAAATAATTCTAGTCAATCCCCTTAACATATTAAAAAAAGGTTATTCACTAGTTTATATGGATGATAAAGTTATAAAAAGTACCCAAAATATCCAAATAAAAGATAAACTAAAAATTAAAATGTACGACGGTAATATCGATGTTTATGTAGATAATAAGGAGGTAAATAATGACAAAAATTAAATTTGAAGATAAAATGCAAAACTTAGAAAAACTTATTAACGAATTAGAAAATAACGAAACACCACTAGAAGAATCTATCAATAAATATACCGAAGCTATGAAACTAATTAAAGAATGTGACGAAGAACTTAATAGCTATGAAAAACATATCAATAAAATCGTTTCTGAAAATGGTGATATAGAAGACTTTGAAATCGAGGAATAAATTTATTCCTTTTTATTAAACAAAAAATTATATTATAATCATTATTGTTAATAATAATACTGTAGTCTGCTAATTAAAGGAGATGTTACAATGTTTTTTAAAAAATTAAAAACAACATTAACTTTAGCTACTCTAACATTCCTTATTATTCCCATTAATTCATTAGCGTATTCTAAAAGTATTATAGCAGGCGGTGAAAATATCGGGATAACCATTAAATCAAATGGTATTATTATTGTCGATACTTATGATATTAATGGTGATAATATCGCAACAGATGCAGGCTTAAAAAAAGGTGACATTATTAAAACTATAAACGATCATAATGTTACATCGATCGATGAGATGGTCGAAGAAATAAATCATAATGATCAAAATAGTATTAAAGTCACATATTATCGTAATGATAAAGTATTTACAACTAACTTAAAACTGATCAAAGAAGACAACGTTTATAAAACAGGTCTTTATGTAAAAGATAGTGTAACTGGTATAGGAACTCTTACATTTATCGATCCCAAAACACATATGTATGGGGCATTAGGTCATGAGGTCACAGAATCTACTACCGGTATTATGCTAGAGGTAAAAGATGGTAAAATATATGATTCTAACGTAACGAGTATTGAAAGATCAACAAGTGGTAATCCTGGTAGTAAAAGTGCAACTTTAAACACATCTAATGTAAATGGTAATATTACTAAAAACAGTGAAAGTGGTATTTTTGGTAAATATACTAGTGAACTTAAAGGTAAGGAATATAAAGTCGCAACTATCGATAATATCAAATTAGGTGATGCTAAGATATTTACAGTATTAGATGGTAATGAGGTAAAACAGTACGATATAAAAATTACTAAAATTAATAATAATGCTAGTTCAAAAATCAAAAGAATTTTATTTGAGGTTACTGACTCAGAATTGTTAAACAAAACAGGTGGTATTGTTCAAGGTATGAGTGGATCACCTATTATTCAAGGTAATTATATCGTAGGAGCTGTTACCTCAGTTGTTGTAAGTAATCCAGCTAATGGATATGGAATTTTAATAACCGATATGTTAGAGGAAATGGAAAAAGAGTAAAAAGCTCTTTTTTTGTAAATTAATTGTAAATTTAAAGTAATATGGTAGTACATTAAAATTTTTAATATGTTTAAAAATTATTTTTATATTGAAAATATGATATAAATCTAGTATAATTAAGATGTAAAATAAAGAAAAGGAGACAAGAAAAAATGAAAGAAAAAATAAGGCTTGGGGGGGGGTTATCTACTAATAATAATTATACTATTAGTGGTAACTAATGGTATAACATATGGAGCTAGTCAACTAGCTAGTGAAAGTGTGAGCTACACAAAAGATGGAAAGTTAACAACGGTGAAAAGTGCCTTGGATGATTTAATTAATACGTCGTTGACTAAAATCGATAAGTTAGAAAAACAGGTAGCTGATTATAAATCATTAACTATTTATTTAGCTGATAATGCAAAAGTCGGAGACTATGTGGCATATGATGCTGGAACTTGGGGTGAGTCAACTAGTAAACCAAAAGAGCAAGGGCAGTTCGGTGGAAATGCAGCACATACAAATAAAGGGTATAGTGTTTCATGCCTACATACGACAACATTAAATGGTTGGCGTGTTCTAAAAAACGATGGTAAAACAGTAACACTAGTCCATGCTGGAATACCCGAATGTTATTTTCATACTTGGGGACATAGTTTAGAAAGCATTGAAGCTTTAAATAATCGAACACAGCAATATATGAATAAATATGCCGATTCCGCTCACGCCATGACTAAAGAAGAGGTTGAATCTATTAATTATGCAGGCAATACTTTATTAACAACTGGATATGATGTTTATTTTTTAGCATCTGCTTACGATAACAACGCTCTATATCGTGCCGCTGGCCTTGATGCGGGAATTGAGGGTAACATAGGTTATGATTATGATGGTTATGCATGTGGTTTTCGTCCAGTCATAGAACTAAAACCTAATATAAAAACAACAGGTAGAGGAACAGACCAAGTAGGAAATACAAATGCTTGGATACTTGCATAACTATAAATCAAAGAATGTTAAAAACTGATTTTTCAGTTTTTTCTTTTTTATGAAATAAACAATTGAATAAGATAAAAAATTATTGTATAATTGATATGTAAAATAAAGGAGAGGAAGATAGAAAATGAAAGAAAAAATAGTGTACGGGGGGGGGTTATTCAACCCTAAAAAATAAGGGGTTCACATTAATTGAATTGTTAGCGGTAATTGTAATACTAGCTGTTATAGCATTAATAGCAGTACCACAAGTATTGAAGCTAATAAATAAAAGTAAAGATCAATCTTTAGAGATTGTAAAGAAAAACATGGAACATGCCGCTGAAGCATATGTGTTAGATCATACAGCAGATTTTAATTTAAAAACTAATGAACATGAATACATAATGCTAAGTAGCTTAGAAAACGGATATTTAAAAAAGGTAAGAGATCCATACGGTAATGAAACCTGTGATGGATATGTAAAAGTAGAAAAAACAAGTACATATGAATACACAGCTTATTTAGACTGTGGAGGAGGACATGCTTTAGAGGTAGCTTCATCATATGTAAATTATGGAGGAAACTATTTAGATAGTTTTGATAGAGTAATTCAAACTAGTGATAAAGGATATATAGCAGTAGGATCAAGTAATTCAAGTAAAATTAACAATTTGACTAATAAAGGAACTAGCAATATAAGTGATGATGCAATCATCGTAAAATATGATAAAGACGGAAATATTGAATGGGAAAATAATTTTGGTGGAAGCAATGCTGACTATTTCACTGATGTAATAGAAGATGGAGGAAACTATACTGTATTAGGATATAGCTATTCTACAGATGGAGATTTATCTGGAAATAATAATATGACAGCCTTTGTTGTTCAATATGATAAAAAAGGCAAAAAGATTAGTCAAAAAAATTTAGTGAATTCTGTTCAATTAGATTCAAATAGAATTATAAAAGATGGTGATTCATATTATATATCTTTAGGTGGAAGACGACTTTATGGAGAGACAATAGGAGCACATGTTGCCTATGTGGTTAAATATGATAGTAAATTTGAAAAAGTTTGGCATAAAAACTATGGTGGTACATATGGTGCTAACTCCTTTGATTTGAAAAAACTAACTAACGGAAATATAGGTTTGCTTTTTAATAGTGGTTCAACTGATGGAGACGTCGAAGATATTAAAACTAGTGATCGATCAATATATACACCTTTAATATATGAAATATCTTCTACAGATGGTAGTATTGAAAATAAGGGAATATTAGATTCTAAAGCAACCATTCGATCTAATTCAGTAGTTGAGGTCGAAGATGGTTATATAGCTGTTGGATATGGAGCTAAGGCAGATGTTAATGATTTACAATATTATGGCGGTTCAGATGCATATATAGTAAAATTTAGCAAAACTCTAGATAGCCAAGGTAAACTACCAATTCTATGGGCTAAAAATTTTGGTGGCAGTGATAATGATTGTTTTTACGATATAACAATAAAAGGGGATAAAGTTTATGCTGTTGGATATAGTCAATCAAACGATCATGATATGAGTGGTGTTAGTAATTCAAGTGTTGGATATGCAACGGGAATAGTAGTTGAATATGATTTATCAGGTACTGTAAAAAATAAAACAGTCATAGGTGGCTTAAATCATGATGAGGTAAAAGCGATAAACATAACTGATGATGGATTTATCATATCGGGAACAAGCTTTTCAACAAATGGTGATTTTGAAGATTTTAATTTCGGAAATAGTGATGCATACATAATGAAATTAACTAATAGTTTAGCGAAAAATAAAACTTTTAAAGTAAAGACTTTGTTAAAAAGTAAAATGCCAGCACTAGTGAAATCATATGGAAATAGTATGCCAACAAGCGATACTATCGGAACTTTAAAATTATATACAACAAATGATCCAACTAAAGAATTGGGTAATTGGTGTGATGCGAGTCGTAAAACATATGATCCAAATGGTAACTACAAATATGTAACTTGTTTACAACCATTTAATAATTCTGATATAAGAGAAATATATTCTAGTGATATCAAAACAGAAAATACAGTAAAAATTACTGCTGACTCTAATAATTGGATTAAACTAGATTTTCATATTGGAAATGATGGCAGTGGTCATTCTATGTCAAATTTAAAAATAAAGTTTAAAGGTAGTGATCCAGTTACTGTAGAGGAAGCTGTAGAAAAAGGTTACATTGAACCATTAGCTATATTTGGTGAATCTGTAAATGGAGATTATTATTTTCCAAATTCACAAAACATAATAACTGGTGGCGATAGTGGCATAGGAAATTATCCTCAGTTTATGATAATTCTAAAACCTAAAAATAAAGTATTAGAACAAGTAACTTTTAATTTTAATAAAGCAGTTAGTTTAACAGGTGGTCATTTTGCTATCTATCAATACAACAACTTTGATATATCATTAAAATCATCAAATTAGGATGTAACTATCCTAATTTTTGTTTTATAATCATAACATGACACTTACCATACAGTTATTTATTCATTTTGTTTTACAAGAAAAAAAATACATGTTATAATTAAAAGGGATGATATATGCGATTAAAACATGTTAAAGGAGCAGAGGAAATAGTAAATAACTCACATTACGTTATTTCAGATAATACATATAAAAATAATTATCAAAAACTATTTAAAAATAATAATCCTCTACATATAGAAATTGGAATGGGCAAAGGTAACTTTATAACCCAAATGGCTTTATTAAATCCCGATATTAATTTTATAGGCATCGAAAAATACGATAGTGTCATAATACGTGCTATCGAAAAACAAGAACAATTACAACTTGATAATTTGTATTTCATCAGAATGAATGCCGATAAAATCGAAGATTACTTTTCAAAAGAAATTGACTTAATATATCTAAATTTCTCAGATCCATGGCCTAAAGATAGACATAAACTTAGAAGACTATCTAGCCCTTATTTCTTAGAAAAATACGATAATATATTTAAAAGTAAAGCTCGCATTATTATGAAAACCGACAACCGAAAATTATTTGAATATTCAATATGTTGTTTCAATAACCATCAATATAAGATTAACGATATATCATTAGATCTATACAAAGATGACTATCCTAACAACATACCAACCGAATACGAAATAAAATTTCATAACAAAGGTTGTCCAATTTACATGATAGATATTGAGAAATAATCATAATTTTATAAAAAAACTTTAGAAAAAACTAATAATTTGATATAATGATAATAAGAGTGGTGATATATGAAGAAAATAGCTCTCATAATTTTATCTATTCTATTAATAACTGGTTGTACCATCGTTAGAATAGATACCAAAAGTATAGACAATATTTTAAACGTTGTTTTATCAAAAGATAACAAACTATATAATAGAATAGGTAAAGGATATAAATACTATATACCAAAAGGCGTAACTTATGTTGATACAATCGATTTAAACGATAAACTATACGACGGTGATAATTACTATTACCTGTATATAGATGCCGTAAGTTATTTCTATAAAACAAAAACAACCTATAATCAAAAAGCTAATAGTTACTACTCAAAAAAGTTAGAAGGTAAAAAGGAAGGTTATTTAGAAATAAACGAAGTAAAAGATAAGTACAAAATAGAATTCTTTTACAACTATGCTAAAATAGAAGCCCTAGTTGATAAAGATAGCATTGAAAGTACCGTTCTAAATGCTTCATATATTCTATCGACTGTCAAATTTAACGATAACGTTATTAAAATAATGTTGGACGATGAATACTTTACTAACAAAGAAGAAAAATATACATTGTTCAATAAAAAAGATAACGTCGACAGCTTTTTAGAATATTCTAATAAAAATAACAAATGAGGTGAAAAAAGATGGGATTGATGGACAAAGTAAAAAGTTTATTTACTGAAGAGGTAGAGGTAGAAGAAGAATTACCAAAAATACCAAAACGTGAGAGTAAAGTTGAAATTGAAACTCCAAAAGAAAAAGAAACAAAAGTCGAAGAAAAAAAGCAAGTAGTAAGTGATACCCCAATATTAACAAGGGAAGAAAGACCTAAAATGCCAGTTTATTTTGATGATACCGCTTTTGAAGATCTAAAACTTTCAGAGGTGACACATCGAGCTGTAAAGAAAAACGAAACTAAAAAGTTTAATACTAAACCACTAGGTGAAGCTTATAAAGGAAACGTAAAACAAGAAGAAGCTAAGGTCTTTAAACCATCACCAATTATATCTCCAGTATATGGTATTTTAAACGAAAATTATCATAAAGAAGATATAAGAGCTAACGAATTAGAAAAACCAACCGTAGCTGTTAAAAAAAATAAAGGATTAACCGTTGATGACGTTAGAAATCAAGCATATGGTACCTTAGAAGATGATTTAGAAAATAGTTTTTTAGCAAGTGATAATTTCGATGATGAAATGGAAGAGTTAAATACTAGAGAATCACGTAGTACTAAAGTTGATTTATTAAGGGAAGATTTCCATGCTCCTAAAGCAAGTGATGATATTTCCTTAGAAATCGAAAAACAAAAGCAAAAAATAAACGAAATTAACGAGTACATAAAAAATACTAAATCGTTAAAAAATTCATCAAATGATGATAAAAAGGAAGAAATTGAACAAACTAAAGAAGAACCAGTTGTTCTAAAAAAAGTCGAAGAAAACAACGATGATAATTCTGGTGTTGAAAGTGAGTTATTTGATTTAATCGATTCAATGTATGAGAAAAGAGATGAGCAATAATGTCATTAGAATTTCAAGCTATTATTTATACAATGTTGTTACTAGTACTAGTTTTATTAATCATTTTATGTGTCAAGATTATTTGTACATTGCATAAAGTAGATAAGGTAGTAGATGATGTAAGTAGTAAACTAAGTAGAGTTGATAATCTATTTGATATGATCGATACTACTACTAATGCGATCTCATCTTTAAATGATAAGATTGTAACAGGCGTATATGGTGTTATTCAAAAATTATTTAAAAAAAAGAAAGAGGATGATTAATTATGAGTAAGAAAAAGAAAGGATTTGGTTCTTTATTAGCAGGTGTAGCTTTAGGAACTGGTTTAGGAATGTTATTTGCACCAAAATCTGGTAGTGAAACTAGAAAAGAATTAAAACAAAAATTAGATGAAATGTTAAGTCGTGTTAAAAACATGGATAAAAAAGAAATAAAGGAAACAATCGAAAATAAAATAAATGATATTAAGGAATCATTAGATGACTTAGATAAAGAAAAAGTTTTAAAAGTCGCTAAAGAAAAAGCTAAAGACATTCAAAAAAAAGCTAATGATTTAGTTGATTATGCTGTTGAAAAAGGAACACCACTTTTAGAAAATACAGCTAATTCTATTAGAGAAAAAGCAATTGTTGTAACTAAAGAGGTTTTAGCTAAGTTAGAAAAAGAAGAATCTAAATAATTATTAAATACATTTGTTATTCATAAATGTATTTTTTTTGTTGAAAATATGGTATAAATTTAGTATAATTAGGATGTAAAATAAAGAAAGGAAGATAAGAAAAATGAAAGAAAAAATAAGGCTTGGGGGGGGGTTATCTACTAATAATAATTATACTATTAGTGGTAACTAATGGTATAACATATGGAGCTAGTCAATTAACTAGCGATGGTGTGAGCTACCAGAAAAAAGATGGCGAATTAACTACAGTAAAGAAAGCATTAGATGAATTGATAACCAAGTCATCTAAAGTTGATGAATTAGAAGAACATGCTAAACTTTATAAATATGCCTATTTATATGATGCTGTAAAAGTTGGAGATTATGTAGCTTATGATGCTGGCACATGGAATAACTCAAAAGATATTCCAGCAACACATGGCGAATTTGGTGGATATACTCAAAATAAAAATAGAGGAGAAAGTGTAATATGCGACAACAATTCTACAGAATTAAAAGGTTGGCGTGTATTAAAAAAAGAGAGTGGAAAAGTCTACCTAGTTCACGCTGGACAGCCTGAATGTTATTATCATATTAATAATACAACGGAAAGTATAAGTAAACTAAACGCAAGAGCAGATGAATACAAGAACGAATATGCCGAGTCAGCACGTTCAATAGTTCAAGCTGATATTGAAAATTTAGATGCAGATAATAACTTAAGAAAAATAGGAACATATTATTGGTTAGCGAATGTTTATGCTGATACTGAATTATATTATATACATAGTGATGGTAAGTTAAATCATTACTTTAGTGCAGTTACTGGTTTCCGTCCAGTAGTAGAATTAAAATCCAATATCCTAACTACAGGACAAGGACCTGATAAAGTAGGAAATCCAAATGCCTGGACATTAGTATTGCCAAATTAAAATAATAACATATGAAACGTAACTTATAAATTACGTTTTTTTTGTTCTCAAAAATAAAATTCAACAAAAATAGACAAAGTTTAGATATATGATAGAAACATTTAATTGTTTTGTAATTCAGGGAGGTGATAAGTATTAAAAGTAATTTAGAATATGAATTTATAAAATTAACAAATGATAAATTGTTTAAAGAAACATTTGGTAATAAAAATAATATAGGATATTTGGAAGACTTTATCGAAAGTTATCTAGAATTAAAACAAGGATCATTAAATAAAAAATTACAAGTATCATATGAAAGTAGTATTCCAAATAATACTTATAAAGAAAAAGCTAATAGGTGTGATTTAATAGTATTAGTAGATAATAAACTTATTATAAACTTAGAAATGTATAAAATATTTAATGATGAAGCATTTAAAAAAAGTAGACTTTATCTAATGAAAATAGCATCCTTACAATCACAAGTAGGAAACAAATATAAATCATTAATCAGAGTAGAACAATTAAATATAATCGAAAAATTGAGCACAAGAGAATATAAAATAAAAAGACAATTAAAAAATACTAAATATATAGGATATAATGATATAAAAATGAATTTTTACACGCTTGATTTTTTAAACAATAAAGAATATAATGAAAGTAGATTTACTAAGTGGTTAAGATTTATAAATGTAAATACAGAAAAAGAGAGAGAAAATATATCGAGAGGAGACAAGGTACTGATGAACTTAAATAAATGGTTGAAAGATTATACAAATGATAAAAGTTTAGCACGTTTCTTCGATGATGACTATTGGAATAAGAGAATATATACACTAGATGGTATTAATAAGGGACATGAAGAAATCGCGAGTGAAATGTTAAAAGAAAATTATAAAGTTGAAGAAATCGCTAAACTGACAAAACTAAAAATACAAGAAATAATGAATTTAAAAAGGAAACTTGATTTAAAATAATTAAGTTTTTTTAAATGATTTACAAATATGTATAAATTTAGTATAATTAGAATGTAAAATAAAGAAAAGGAGATAAGAAAAAATGAAAGGGACTTTGTCAATATTTTAGACAATAATTAGAGGGGGTTTTACATTTTCTATGTTCTTTTCGAAAT
>CANRCZ010000018.1 GCA_947629265.1 uncultured Bacilli bacterium
ACGTTTTTTTCAAATTTCTGAGCGATTTTTGAATTTCTGTAATTTTTAAAAAATCGTACGCCATTATTCGACAATCGTGAGTTTACCCTTTAATTCCAACATAAAACCATACTAAAAATTTTTTTAAATTTTTTATTCAAAATTTCATATTTATAAAGAAATCACCATTTTTCAACATATTTTGACCCGCGTTTTTTAATATTTTTATCCATTTTTACAACAATAAAAAAATTAAAGACCAGCCAATCTTTAATTTTTATTTAACTATCATACTATTTCCTGTCATTTCAACAGGTTTATTAACACCTAATATATCTAAAATCGTCGGTGCAATATCAGATAAAATACCGTCTTTTAGCTGACAATTATAATTGATAACACTAAAATATACCAAGTTAGTTGTATGTGAGGTACATGGTTTACCAGTCTTCGTATCGATCATTTTTTCACAATTACCATGATCAGCGGTAACTAGTATAACACCATCTTTCTTAACAAATTCATTGATTACGCGCGCTACACACTGATCTAATATTTCTAATCCCTTGACCGTAGCTTCAATATTACCAGTATGTCCTAACATATCAGGATTAGCATAATTCAAGATTATAACGTCGTGATCATTATTTTGAATTTCATAAACCAATCGCTCCGTTATATCGATAGCACTCATCTCAGGTTTTAAATCATAAGTAGCGACTTTAGGAGATGGTATCAATATTCTATCTTCTAAAGGATACTGTTTTTCGATACCACCATTAAAGAAGAATGTTACATGGGCATATTTTTCAGTTTCAGCGATTTTCAATTGTTTAATATTTATTTTTGATAAATATTCCGATAAAGTATTTTCAATTTTTTCTTCTTTAAATGCTATATGAGTATTAACAATCGTATTATCATACTCTTTAAAACATACAAAGTAATTTTTAAAATAATCCGTTTTAAAATTATTAAAATTAGGATCGGTTATGCTTCTTGTTAACTCTCTAGCGCGATCTTTTCTAAAATTATAATATATAACAGAATCGTTTTCTTTTAATACCGTATCAGTTAAAACGATCGGCTCTAAAAATTCATCAGTCGTCTTATCATATAAATGTTCAATAGCTTCATCCAAACTACTATAATGAATACCAATATTTTTAACAATGGCATTATAAGCTTTTTCGACTCTATCCCATCTGTTATCACGGTCCATTGCGTAATATCTACCCATAATCGTTGCAATATGACCAACTTTAAATTCATCGATTTTACTTTGTAAAAATCTTAAAAAGTCCTTTCCACTTGTAGGAGATGTATCTCTACCATCCATAAAACAGTGGATATAAACATTAGCAAAATCACAATTTTTACATAGATTAAGTAACGCTATTAAATGATTAATATGGGTATGAACACCACCATCTGAAAGTAGTCCCATAATATGTAAATTGGAATTATGATCTTTACAATTTTTAATTGCGTTTAAAAATTCTTCGTTTTTAAAGAATGTTCCATCTTTAATAGCATTATCGATTTTAGTTAAATCTTGATAGATAATCCTACCGGCTCCAATGTTCATATGTCCAACCTCAGAATTACCCATTTGCCCCTCAGGTAATCCTACTACTGTACCACTAGCACCTAACTTACAAGTTGGACACAATTTGAATATTTTATTTAGATTGGGAGTATTAGCTAGTAAAGTGGCATTGCCTACCTTTTCCTCACTAATACCATAACCATCTAATATCATCAACATTACTGGTCGCATATTATATACCTACACTCATAGTTTCTGGTAAGGTACTAGCACCATCGATAACGATTCCTTGACCAGTTATATAGCTGGATTCATCACTTGCTAGAAAGGCTGCAAGTTCCCCTAATTCCTCTATAGTACCAAGTCTTTTCATTGGAATGCCCATTTTAATACCATCTATTACTTTATTAGGATTATCTTTATCAGTTTCTAAAGCGATACCCTCGACCATCGGTGTCATGATATAACCTGGCATGATAGCATTAACTCTTATGTTATTTTCTACAACCTCCATCGCTAAAGCTTTAGTAAATCCTAATATAGCAGCTTTAGTTGTCGCATATGCTACCTCGCCACTATCAGCTACCATAGGTCCTGTTACGCTAGATAGATTGACGATCGCTCCACTTTTATTTTTTAACATATATGGTAATACAGCTTTTGTTGCATTCCAAGTACCTTTGATATTAACGTCAAAATGGAAATCTCTAATCTCATCACTCATATCGATAAAACTAGATAATCTAGCTACTCCGGCATTGTTAACTAGAATATCGATATGGTTATATTTTTCATAAACTTGTTTAGCAACTAAATCTAATTTCTCGCGGTCTTTAATATCAACTATATAACCATCTACGTCACTATATTGTTTTTTTAATTCGACGATTGTATCTTTTAGTTTAGGTGAATTGTCGATAATAACAACTTTAGCATGATATTTTAAAAATACTTGCACGATACCTAAACCATTTCCCATAGCACCACCTGTTACGATGGCAACTTTACCTTCTAATTTCACTTTACCCTCTCCTATTCTAATATAATTATAGCACGTAATTAATGATATCTGCAATCAAAACTTAAACACAAATACTAATTTTGTTACTTTAAAGTTTAGATATAAAAAAAGCTTTATAAATTTAAGCTTTTTACTTTTAAATTAATCATCTTTATTGATATTAGTATATTTATCAGTTATTTTGATAAATATTATCAAGTAAACTATCGATATTAAAAAACCTGATAGAACATCTGATGTATAGTGAACTCCTAGATATATTCTACTGATACCGATTAGGATAATCAAAGAACTTAAAAACAACATAGATATTATTTTTAAAGGTTTATTTTTAACTGTTTTATAGATTATATATATTAAATATCCATAAAAAGCCATACTTACCATTGAATGTCCTGATGGAAAACTGTAACCTGATACATTGATGATATTAATTCCTATAGGTCTAGTTCTTTTTAAGATATTTTTTAAAATTTGATTTATTAAAAATATAACCGCTAAATTGATAGGAACTAATAGTTTAATTTTTTTATTTTTAATCAGTATTATAGCGATTAAAGTAATACTGATTAAACCGATAGTATCACCAAAGTTAGTAATAAATTTTACTTTTTCGGTGAGGTTATCTTTGATTAAATAGTTAGAAATTAAATTATATCCGATGGTATCATATTTTAAGGGTTCGTTTTTGATCACATCTATGGTAATTAAAAGAAAACCTACAAAACAAAAAAAGGCTATAAACCAAAGAATATTCTTTTTGATAAAATCACGTAGTTTATTCATATATTCTTTCCTAATTTTTATAATTATTTTTCATCGATGATTTTAATATTATCATCAACTTTATTCATAGCTTTTTTTAGTTTAAATTTTAGAACAGTTATTTCTATTATATCGATAACAGCATATATGATAATGATTAATCCTAATGTTTTAGTTAAAAGGTTCATAGCTTTAAAGGTATTAACAACAAAGAAAATACCTAATAATAATGTTATGATGGAAAATACCATCGATATAACCCAAGCTGGTACCTCATTATCTCTAAGAGTCAATGTATATTCTATTTTAGATACGCTATTGACGATCATGATTACACCGATTATTATAGCGATAACATTTTCTAATAATGATTTATAAACGATTAGGATAATACCTGATACTAATAGAATAACTCCCGATATTAAATTGACTGTTTTAAAAGGTTTTTCTTTATCTTTAAAGTAACTTATAATTGGGAAAGTACCTGCTATTACTAAGAAAATTCCTATTATAATGGATATCGTTTGTAATACCTCGCCCTCAACGGTAAATAGTAAAATACCTAGTAATAGATATACAACTGATGAAAATATATCAACTCTAAACATTTCTTTTATTAATTCTTTCATAAATCCTCCTTGTATTATCTAAATTATATCACTTAACTTTTTAAAATACAATTGTATATGGTAAATGCATAAATATTATTTATAAAAAATGAATGAAACTATTTCATCCATTTTTACAAATATTTTTTTATTTTGTCACTTTGTCCATTATCTAAATTAGTTTTCGCTAAACTTTCAAATAATTTTTTCTGTTCATGGGAAAGTTTTTTAGGGATCATAATATTTAAGATAATGTACATATCACCTTTTCTAGCGGTATTAACATCAGCGACACCTTTACCTTTAATGCGATGCTTATCGTTAGTGCTACTACCAGCTGGAACGGTAAATTTAACGTTGCCATACAAAGTTGGAATTTCTTTTTTACAACCTAGTACAGCTTCGGTTATCGTAATTGGCAATTCTAAATATATATCATTTTCATGTCTTTCAAAAAGGGGATGCTTTTTAACGCTAAACTCGATATATAGATCGCCACTTGCGCCACCGTTTGAACCAGCTTCACCTTTACCTGCTAATCTTAAACGGTTACCACTATCGACACCAGCGGGCACTTTAACCTCAATTGTCTTAGTTTTTCTTACTCTACCAGTTCCCTTGCAAGTTGAACATTTTGAATCGAAAGTTACACCACGACCACCACATGTCGTACAAGTAGTTCTCGTCATAAAGGAACCAAGTAGCGTATTTTGTTCCCTTGTGATAGTTCCATGTCCTTGACAAGTAGGACAAGTTTTTTCACCGTGTCCACCTAGTCCATTACAATCTTCACATTTAAAATCAGTTTCTAAAGATATTTCTTTTTTACAACCAAAGATAGCTTCATCAAAAGTTAAATCCATACGTTTAAGTAAGTCGCTACCTCGTTGTCTATTATCTCTTCTACCGCGACCACCGAAACCTGATGAAAAGCCAAAGCCACCAAAAAGGTCATCGAAAATATCGGAAAAGTCAAAGTTTGAAAAATCAAAACCAGCTCCACCTTGACCATTTTCAAAAGCGGCATGACCATATTGATCGTACTGACGTCTTTTGCTTTCGTCTGATAATACAGCGTAAGCTTCTTGTGCCTCTTTAAACTTTTCAGCGGCATCTGGTTCTTTAGAAACGTCAGGGTGGTATTTTTTCGCTAGTTTTCTAAAAGCTGATTTTATTTCATCTTGACTAGCTGTCTTACTGACACCTAGTACCTCATAATAATCTCTTTTATTCATACGTCACCTTCTTTATATAAGTTCTTTTAAAGCATCTAGTTTTTCGTTAAACATTTTAATAGCTTTATTATAGATACTATCATCTTCTAAACTGATGCCAACTTTTTTTAATATTTCAAGTGGATAGTCGTTACCTCCACTAGATAGTAAAGTTAAATATTTATCTAACATATCCTCATTACCATCTAAAATGTCACTTGCGATAGCGATAGCGATACTTAGACCGGTCGCATATTTATAAACGTAGAAAGGTGTATGAAAATGTGGTATTCTAGCCCATTCGTACCTTATATAATCATCACTTATGACATTATCACCATAGTATAGTTTATTTAAGTCGTAGTACGTTTTAGAAAATTCTTCTTCAGTTAATGGAATACCGTTAATCTCTTTATCGTGCATCAACATTTCAAATTCTGCAAACATCGTCTGTCTATAGATAGTTGTTCTAACTTTATCTAAAAATTCGGTTAAGTAAGATATTTTTTCTTCTTTAGTTTTAGCATTTTGATATAGGTATTCATTTAGTAAAACCTCGTTGACCGTCGAAGCTATCTCAGCTAGAAAAATAGGATAAGCGTGATTTATATAAGTCTGTTTTTTAGAATAATAGCTGTGCATTGAGTGACCTAATTCGTGAGCTAGGGTACTTACACTATCGATAGTTCCATCGTAGTTTAATAAAAGATAAGGATATGAGTCGTAACAACCCCAGCTATAAGCTCCGGATTTTTTACCACTATTTGGATAGATATCTATCCATCTTTCACTAAAAGCTTTTTCTAAGTCAGTGATATATTTTTCACCTAATGGTTTTAAAGCTTCTAATACTATTTTTTTAGCTTCATTAAATGAAATATTGCTTTTTGTTTTTTCTGCTAAATCGACATAGACATCATACATATGCATCTCATCTAAGTTTAAAGCTTGTTTTCTTATCTTCATATATTCGTACATCGCAGGTAAATTTTTATGGACAAACGATATTAAATTTTTATAGATATCGATATTTATATTATCGTGATATAGACTCATCTTTAAAGGACTATCATATTTTTTAATATCGCTTATAAATATATCTTCTTTTATAGTTCCTTTTAAACAAGCGGCTATCGTATTTTTTAATCCTTTAAAATATTCATACATATGGTTAAAAGCATCTTTTCTAACCTCACGGTCATAACTTGTCATATAGCGGTTATAATTACTATTAGTAAGTTCGACTAAATTACCATCTTCATCTTTGATTTCACCTAATTTAATATCGGCGTTATCGATATTATAAAATACCTCGCTACCGATACCTAAGGCACTAGATGCTTTTGATAAAATCTCTTCTTCTTTAAGGGACAAAGTATGATCTTTATATCTAAAGGTCTTTTCTAAATCGAATTTATACTCATCAAAACGTTCATCATCTTTAATCATATTAAGAACATCGTCATAATCTGATGATAGTAGTTCTGGTGTTATAAAGGCTAGTTTACTAGTAGCTTGCTCTCCTAATTTATCGGCTTTAGCTTTTAAGCTTTGATATTCTGAATTAGTTGTATCAGTATCACATACTAAATTAGCATAGATGATAACTTTATCTAGTAATCTATCCATTTTTTCATACGTCTTATAGAAATTATAAAGGGTATCACTACTTTCTAGGATATGTCCTTTAAATTCTACTACAGCATCGATTAACTTTTTAGCTTCTTCTAAAGCTTTATTAAAATCTTCTACTGATAAAAACATCTTTGTTAAATCCCACTTATATTGTTCTTCTATTTGTTCTCTTTTCATATTATCCTTTCTATAATGAGAGAAGTTCTAGTCACCTAGAACTTACTTTTCTTCGTATTCAGCATCGATTACATCGTCTTTTTTATCTTCGCTAGCTGATGTATCATCGCTATTTTGATTAGCTTGGGCTGCTTTAGCGGCTTCTTCATATACCTTAGTTGCAAAAGCCATAGCTGTTTCTTGTAATTTATCTTTTTTAGCTTTGATATCATCTAAGTCATTTTTATCTAAAGCTTCTTTTAATTCTTTGATTTCTTTTTCAGCTTTTTCTTTATCTTCACTAGATACTTTATCACCTAAATCTTTTAGTGATTTTTCAGTTGTAAAGATTAACTGTTCAGCTTCGTTTTTAGTATCAGCTTCTTCTTTACGTTTTTCATCAGCTGCTTTATTTTCTTCGGCTTCTTTCATCATACGTTCGATTTCTTCATCACTTAAATTAGTTGAAGCGGTAATCGTAATTGACTGTTCTTTATTAGTTCCTAAATCTTTAGCTTTTACGTTGACGATACCGTTAGCATCGATATCGAATGTAACCTCGATTTGTGGAACCCCTCTTGGTGCAGCTGGAATATTAGTAAGTTGGAAATTACCTAATGTCTTGTTGTCAGCTGCCATTGGTCTTTCACCTTGTAAAATGTGGATATCGACAGCTGGTTGATTATCAGCTGCTGTTGAGAATACTTGGGATTTACTAGTTGGTATTGTCGTATTTCTTGGAATTAAGACTGTACATACGCCACCTAGTGTTTCGATACCAAGTGATAGTGGTGTTACGTCTAATAGAACGATATCGTTAACATCTCCTGTTAAGACACCACCTTGAATAGCTGCTCCCATAGCTACAACCTCATCTGGGTTAACACCTTTAGATGGTTCTTTACCAAGTTCGTTTTTAATTAATTCTTGAACTTTAGGTATACGTGTTGAACCACCAACAAGTAGAACTTTATCGATATCACTCTTAGATAGTTTAGCATCTTTCATAGCTTTTCTTACTGGTTCTAAGGTACTAGTAATTAAATCGTCGACTAATTCTTCAAATTTAGCTCTTGTAATATCCATTTCAAAGTTAACTGGTTCACCATCTTTTTGAGCGATAAATGGTAATGAAATATTAGTAGATGTCATACCACTTAAGTCTTTTTTAGCTTTCTCACTAGCGTCTTTAATACGTTGCATAGCCATCTTATCGTCACTTAAATCGATATCATGTTCCTTTTTAATTTCAGCTACAACATAGTCCATGATACGTTTATCGAAATCGTCACCACCTAGTCTATTGTTACCACTAGTTGATTTAACCTCGAATACACCATCACCGATTTCTAGGATAGATACATCGAATGTTCCTCCTCCTAAATCGTAAACTAAGATTTGTTCTGTTTTATCTTGTTTATCTAGTCCATACGCTAAAGCGGCTGCTGTTGGTTCATTGATAATTCTTTCAACCTCAAGTCCAGCTATCTTACCAGCGTTTTTAGTTGCTTGTCTTTGAGCATCGTTGAAATAAGCTGGAACAGTGATAACAGCTCGATCTACTTTTTCACCTAAGTAAGCTTCAGCGGTCTTTTTTAAATCAGACAAAATCATGGCTGAAACCTCTTCTGGTGTATATTCTTTTCCATTTAATTTAACTTTATAGTCAGTTCCCATATGTCTTTTAATTGATGAAACGGTCTCTGGATTAGTTAAAGCTCCTCTTTTAGCTTTAAGTCCAACGATCTTTTCATCTCCTTTAAATGAAACGACTGATGGAGTTGTTCTTTCTCCCTCGGGATTAGCTATAACATTAGCTTTTCCTCCCTCATAAATAGCGACACAACTATTTGTTGTACCTAAATCAATACCTATTATTTTACTCATATTATCATCCTCTCCTATTCACTAACTTTAACCATTGCTGGTCTTATAACTTTTTCTTTATAAAGAAAACCTTTTTGTAAAACCTCGATTACCATACCAGGATCGACACCATCTTTTTTTTCGGTCAAAACGGCTTCATGGTAGGTTGGATCAAATGGTTTATTAAAGCCATCGATAAGTTTTACCTCGTACTTTTCTAAGGTGTTTAATAAATTACAGTATACCATTTTAACACCATCGATAAATTTTTTTACCTCGTCATTTTCGCTTTCCATGTTAATAGCTCGCTCTAAATTATCGATAGCTGGTAGAACGTCTTTTATTAAATCCTCGTTACAGTATTTAAGCATACGTTCAAATTCTTGTTCTTTTCTCTTGTTGTAATTAATCGTTTCAGCTTTTTCGCGAAGCAGTTTATCTTCTAATTCGCTTATTTTATTGTAAGCTTCGTTTAATTTGTCAGTATGTTTATCCCTTTTTATCTTTTTTGGTTTTTCGTTATTTTTTACCTCTTTATTTTCACACTTGTTATCTTCTTGACAATTACACTTTGAATTATTATCTTTTTCACAATTACATTCTTCACAGGTGCACTTGTTATCCTCCATATTTGCCTCCTTTTCTACTCGCTATCAATGTTCTTTTTGATGTAATCAAGTAGAGTTATGATTCGATCGTATTCTATTCTTGTTGGACCAATTAAGGCGATAGTCCCTTCAACACCATCGACATTATATTTGGTTTTAATGATGGAAACGTCATCATCAAATTCTGATTCGCTTCCGATATACACGTTGATACCACTTTCTTCTTCTTTGATATTTTTGATGAATTCTTTATCTTCAAATTTTTCTAGAATTGATCTAATTTTATTGGTATCACTGAATTCTGGTTGTTTTAATATATTAGAAGCTCCTGACATTTTGATATCGCTTTCACTTGTAACGTCGTTGATAAAGTTACAAAAGGCATCAAATAATTGTTTTTGATATTGAACGTTTTCATTGATGATCGGTTTTACCTCGAATTCTAGTTTTGATAAAACCTCTTCAAGTGGTGTTCCAACAACATACTTATTGATCAAATCGACAGTTTGCTTGATTTCTAGAGGTGATATACCCTCATCGACATTGAAATTTCTATTTTCAACATGTCCTTTATCGGTTACGATAATTGCTACTAAGTTAGTTCTACTTATCGGAATAACCTCAACTTTGCTGACGATATTATCCATACTAGAATTACCTAATGATATTAAGGTACAGTTAGTTAATTCTGATACGATTTCTAGACTTTTCATTATGACGTCACTTAGTACTAATGAATTGTTTTTAAAGATAGTCTGTAGTTTTAACATATCATCACCAGTCATCTCTTTAGGAACCATAATGTTATCGACATAGTATCTATATCCCTTTTCACTAGGAATTCTTCCAGATGATGTGTGTGTTTTTTCGAGTAATCCGATATCTTCTAGAAAACTCATCTCGTTTCTAACGGTTGCGCTAGAACAATCTAATATATCGCATATCGCTTTAGAACCGACTGGTTTAGCGGTTTTGATATATTCTTCAACGATAATTTTTAAAAGTTGGGTTTGCCTTTCGCTTATCATCATTTCACCTCTTAGCACTCTAATATCTCATGTGCTATTAACACTATACTATTATATGTTAGCAAAGTCAAGATATAAGTGCTAAAAAATAAAATTTTTACGATTTTTTCACAATTGTTTAATATAAAAACCAAGGTTATATTAACTTACCTTGATTTTATATTAGTTGATGATTAGATTTTGTTCTTTGATAGTCTTGATATGGATTAAATTATTGTTGTTTATTTTTTCATCGATGATAATATTTTCAACTTTATCTTTGATAATTTTATCGACTCTTCTAGCTCCATATTCTTTATAGTTAGTAAGTTCTAATATTTCTTTCGTTACTTTTTTATCAATTTTGACATCGTATTTTGTTTTAATAGCGGTTATTTTTTGATTAATTATTTTATTTAAACTATTTTCTTCTAGTTCATCGAAGACAATAATATTATCGATACGGTTGATAAATGATACGCTAAAGTACTCTTTTAATTTACTGGTTACGGTTTTACTAGTTTTTTCATTGAAACCGACATGGATATTTGAAAAACCGATATTTGAGGTCATGATAATAACGACGTTATCAAAACGAACGACGTGACCTGATGAGTCTTTAATTTTACCATCATCTAATATTTGATAAAAGAGATTGATAACAGCTGGATGGGCTCTTTCTATTTCATCTAAAATTAAAACGGAGTATGGATTATTTCTTATTTCTTCTAATATATTTTGATTATCGCTATAGCCGACATAACCAGGAGGAGCTCCGACAATTTTGCTTACACTATGGGCTTCACTATATTCGCTCATATCTAGTTTAATAATATTTTTAACTAAGGTACTAGCGAATGTTTTAGCTAAAGCGGTTTTACCGACACCACTTGGTCCCATAAACATAAATGAATAGCATTTGTTATCACGGTAACCAAGTTTTATTTTTTTAGCGATATTGATAACCTCTTTGATAGCTTTATCTTGACCGATAATGTTATCTTTTAATTTTCTTTCTATGTTGTTTATAGTCTTTTCGTAATCACTAACAAGTTCATATATAGGAATACCAGTTTTTAAATTGACGACATTAGCGACGTCGGTTTTAGTTACCTTTTTTTCTTTTTCGGTACTTAGATTAAGTTCTAAAACGTTAAGTTTTGATAAGATATTATTTTCTAATTTTTTTAAGTTGGAAGCTTCTTCGTAGTCGTTATGTTTGATAGCTTTATTTTTATTATTCACAATCTTTTGATATTCTTTTTTTAAACTAACATATTTTTTATATTCGCTTGACTCTTGTAAACTAACTTTAGCACATACCTCATCTAGGATATCTAGAGCTTTATCTGGTTGATTACGGTCGTATATGTATTTATCGGAAAGTTCTACAATACTATCGATCACATCTTCTGTGACTATGGTATGATGAAAGTTTTCATAGGTTGTTTTGGTATTCATCAAAATTTCTTTGGTCATTTGACTATCGGGTTCTTCAATTTCGATTTTTTGAAATCTTCTTTCTAAGGCTGAATCTTTTTCGATATATTTTTTATATTCCCCGATCGTTGTAGCCCCGATACACCTTAGTTTACCTCTTGATAAGGCTGGTTTAAAGATATTAGAAGCATCGATAGCGCCCTCAGCTCCACCTGCTCCAACTAAGGTATGAATTTCATCGATAAATAGAATTATATCGTCGTTTTCTTCGATTTCTTTTAGAATACGACTAATCCGTTCTTCAAATTCACCACGGTATTTAGTTCCAGCGACAGCGGTAGCCATATCTAGACTTATGATACGTTTGTTTTTTAAAAATTGGGGAACGTTATCTAAAACGATCATATTAGCGATTTCTTCGACGATAGCGGTTTTTCCTACTCCGGCTTTACCAATTAAAATAGGATTATTTTTGTTTCTTCTCGATAATACCTCTAGCACTCTTTTAATTTCGTTATCTCTTAAAACCGCTCTATCTAGTAATCCCTCTTTAGCTTGTTTAGTAATATCGACACCTAGTTCTTCTAGTAACAATTTTTTATTTTTTTTGCGTTTTTTGCTAGTAAAGTTATAGGTAAATTCGGTATATAAGTTATCGATATCGATGTTCATCGAAACGAGTATTCTGATTGCTACTCCTTCGCCCTCTTCTAATAAGCTTGTAAATAGATGGGCAATTGTCACCTCACCATTATTATTTTCTTTACTATCTAAGCATGCACCATCGATAATTCTTTTTAATAATGGTGTATAAAGGAATAGTTCACTTTGAACGTTTCCTTTACCGATTATTTTAATGATTTCGTTTTTAAACTTATCGTAGCTTATTTTATATTCTAATAGTTTTTTGGATATATCGTTATCATCTTTTAGGATGGCTAATAAAAGATGCTCGCTACCGATATAGGGATGCTTTAAATCATACATTTCTTTTTTTGCAGATACTAATATTTTTCTAGCTTCTTCTGTAAAATTTGAATACATGGTATCACCCTTTCTTTACATTCTATGCTTATTATGTAAATAAAATTTTTTTTTAATCGGTTAATTAACAATTTTATTGTTTTATCTTCTATTTATATGATACGACATAAGTTTTTTATTTCCTTTTTTTAGTTAGTATTTATTTTAAAAATCATCATACTTTATTCGACTTTTGGAAAAATAAAAAACTGTTTTTACAGTTTAATCTAGTAATTCTGATATTAAATCGGTTATGTTAGAACATATATCTAAAATATAATTAAAGTAATTTTTTATGATATTAACTTTTAAGTTTGATACATCGATTATGAGTATGTTGTTTTTATTTTGAATACTAGTAGTATATCTATGATATTTTTTTAAGGCTTTATCTAGTTCATCTTTTTGACCATACAAGTATATTTTATTATTTACGACATATACGCTATCGCGGATTAATTTATTTAATTCACTTTTGGTATTATCGATGTTTACGATCATGTAATCGATACTTTTTTTCTTATATTTTTTTCTAATACTTTTGATATATTTATTTTTTCCGGTTCCATCGCCCTCTAGTTTACAATTTATTAAATCGCAATAGGTAATGTGGTTATTATTATCGACCTCATCAAATAGAGTGTTATCTTTTATTCCAAACATTATTAGTTTACCTTGTAATGACTTAATGATTTTTTGTAAATTAGATATCAAGATATCACCTCGTTTACAATATGACTAGTAATAAGAAGACCAGCGACGGCTGGAACGAAAGAGTTAGAAGCGACTGGTTTACTTTTAATAGGTTGTTCCATTGAATACAAAACGTTAATTTTTCCGGTTATGTTTTCATCTTTTAAAATTTTTCGCAGTTTACGAGCTAGTGGATCGTAGCTAGTTTTAGTTATGTCGGTAATTTTAAATAACTGGGGATTTAAACGATTTCCAGCTCCCATACAGCTTATGAATTTAGTATTAGTTTCTAAACATTTTTTAATGATCGCTACTTTAGTATTAATACTATCACAGGCATCGACTACATAATCAGGATGGTAATCAAATAATATATCGATATTGGATGCATCTAAAAATTTATCGATTTTAACGACCTCGGTATCGCTTATTTCATTAATTCTTTTTGCAAATTCATCTACTTTTTTATGACCGATATTATTTTTAGTAGCGATTATTTGTCTATTTAAATTAGTTATATCGATCGTATCGTAATCGATGATGATTATTTTTTTTATACCGCATCTAACTAAACTTTCGACGGTATAACCACCAACACCACCAATACCTACAACTGCTACTGTTAAATTATTTAGTTTTTTTATATTTTCTTTTTGTATTAGCAATTCTAATCTTTCTAACATAATTTCTCCTTTAGGTATTTAGTATAAATATTTCTAAACCTATTTCTTTATCGATTTTACCTATTTTAATACTATAATCTAAATCCGCTAAGGCGGATAAGTAATTTATTAATTTAGAATCTGAAAAATTGTTTCTTTTTTCTAAAGCTTTTTTAACTCTATAACTATGTATGTTTAAAATATCGGCGATTTTAAATTCACTTAATCCTTGTTTTGATAGTCTTTTAACTTGGTATAGTATTCTAAATTGGTTCGCTAAATTAATTAAAATCATGAGCGGTTCTTCACCTAATTTTAGCATTTCGTGATAGCTTTTGATAGCTTCATTTTTATTATTTTCAACGATATTATCGATTAGATGAAATAAATCGGTATCAATATTTTTATTGGTAAGATTTATAATATCTTCTCTTGTTATGGTATTATCATCTTTATAGGTTTTTATTTTATCAGTTTCTTCTTTTAATATTAATAAATTGTTTCCTACTCGATTTATTAATAGTTTAATTAGACTATCATCGATATTGTAACCTTTAAACATATTTTTAACGACATTTATCGTACTTACATTATTACATTCGATAATTTTACCATTGGTATTAGCGAGTTTATATATTTTTTTTCTAACGTCTAGTTTATCTTTTAAGATATTAAAAATTAAAATGGTATTTTTATTGATATTGTTTAAATATTGTTCTAATACCTCAGTATTTTGTTTTAATAGTTTTTTATTAGTTGTCGCTGTAAAGATATAAGCATTATCGATGATGATTAGTTTATTTAAACTAAACAGATTGATCTGATTAGCGTCTTCGATAATACTTTCGATTTTGGTATTTTCTAAATCATATCTTGTAATACTATTTTTATCTAATGATAGATTATTTTCTATTTTTGATATTTCTTGATCGATTAAAAATTGTTCACTTCCATATATAACGTATACCACAATATCACCTCTTTAATTATAACAGTATTTTATAGAAAAAACCAATATATTTACAAAATAAAAAAAAGTTTATGATTGATATTTTTTGACGTTTACTTTTCTTTTATCATCATAAGCTCTATTTATTTTTCTTAGTTTTTTTAAATAATTACTTTTCTTTCTATCTAAATTAACTAATCTAATACTTACTTTTCTAATTTCGTTTTTAATATTTTTGTATTCTATTTCGATTAAATTATATTCTTTTTCAACACTTATTAATTTAACGTTGAAATCAGTTAATTCTTGATTAGCTTTTTCTAGGTCTTCTTTTAAGATATCTTTTTTTAGAAGATAGGCTTTTCTTTTATCTTCGTCTATTGTTCTTTTATAGCTATCGTAAGTAGCATTTTGTAAGTTTTCTAGTTCTTCTAGTATTTCGATAGGTCTAGATATTATTTTATAATATTTTCCTCTACCGTTTTTAGCTTTTAACATTTCACTATATTCTTTTTGTAGATCATAATATTTTTTACCTACCTCTGATAGGTTATGTTGTAAGTTGATTAGTTTTATATTTAAGTCTTTTGTTTCTTTATTGATTTTATTTATTTCATCAAACATAACGACACAGTAGGTCTCTTTTTCTTCTTCGTTAATTATTCTTTTCATATAACACCTCTATAATATAATATTTTATATAAAATTTAAAATTCACAGTTATTTGGAGTTCTAACAAATGGTATAACGTCACGAATATTGTCAACACCGGTTAAATACATGATTAATCTTTCAAAACCCATACCAAATCCTGAATGAATGCATCCACCGTATCTTCTTAAATTGATATACCAATCTAAGCCATCTTTGTTCATCTTTAATTCATCCATTCGCCTATTTAAAATATCTAGTCGCTCTTCTCTTTGAGAACCACCCATAAGTTCACCAGCTAGTGGTACTAGTAGATCGACAGCAGCGACGGTTTCATTATCATCATTTAACCGCATGTAGAAAGCTTTTATATCTTTTGGCCAATCTTTAATGAAGACGGGAGCATTAAAGTATTCTTCAGTTAAATATCTTTCATGTTCTTTAGCGATATCGTTACCATATATTGGTTCAATTTCAAATTTTTTATCAGCTTTTTTTAATATTTCAATAGCTTCTTTATAAGTTATACGTTTAGATTTAGTATTTAAAACTTTAGTTAGTTTATCGATTAAATTAGTATCGACAAACTTATTTAAAAATTCCATTTCATCTTTAGCGTGATCTAAAACGTACTTGATTACGTATCTTAACATATCATCTTCGATATCCATAATACCATCTAAATCACAAAAAGCGACCTCAGGTTCGACCATCCAAAATTCAGATGCATGGGTTTTAGTATTGGAGTTCTCTGATCTAAAAGCTGGTCCAAAAGTATATACTTTGTTAAAAGCCATTGCAAAAATCTCCGCTTGTAATTGACCAGATACAGTAAGTGACGTCTTTCTACCGAAGAAATCATCTTTGTAATCAGTATCTTTATTAATCGTATCTAAGGTTGTAACTTGAAACATTTCACCAGCTCCCTCACAATCACTAGAGGTTATTAATGGAGCATGTAAATATACATAGCCATTTTCATTAAAATAAGTATGAATTGCATAGCTCGCGATACTCCTTATTTTAAATACCGCTTGAAATAAATTCGTTCTAGGCCTTAGATATGCTATATCTCTTAAAAATTCACGACTATGTTTTTTAGGTTGTAATGGATAATCTAAATCACAATCTCCTAATAAAGTTATACTTTTAACTTTAATTTCTACGTCTTGATTACCTGATGATTTAATTAAAGTACCTTGAACTAAAATAGATGATCCGATATGTAATTTAGTTATCATATCAAAATCTTTTAAAGAATTATCATAAACTAATTGCATATGTTTAAAAGTCGTTCCATCAGAAAATTCGATAAAACCAAATTCTTTTTGTTTACGATGATTTCTAATCCATCCTTTTAGTGATACCTCTTTATCTAAATAATTATCAATATCTGTAAATACTTGTTTTAAGTTCATGTTAAATTTCATCCTCCCTAGTTAATAATATTGTAACAAAAACTTAATAAATAAACAATTAAAACATTACTTATCTAACTATTTATAGACTAATTTTTTAATATCTTTATTATCTTCGATTGGAAATAGCTCATCAATATTATTTAAAATATCTTTAGCTTTTAAATTAGTACCATGGTGGAATAACCATTTTTCATATTTAAGGAAATCAGCTTGATTTTTAGTAGTAATTTGTGACATATCGTCTTTACTTATATAGCTTATAGGAGTAATTCGCACCTTATTTCCAATTCCGACGATCATATCTTTAGAAATAATATCTTTAGGTATTGCAAATTCTGGAAAGTAAATCGTTTTAAAATATTTTAATAACGAATCTTCTGGTATCGAATCACTTGAAAAGTTCATATTATATCTACTTATTCCCATATGTTTTTTTAAGATATCTTGATCGATATCATAAGCCATAATTACCGAATACTTATTATAGTATCTTTGATTATTTTGTAGTTCCATAAAAGTTACCGCTGAATCAAAATAATAGAAAAAATGCCTATATTCAACCCCTTTTTCATATTTAAAGGTATTATTTCCTCTTGATTCAATTACCTCATTTTTAATTCCCATTAAATCAGCGAGTTCACATTCATTTACACATCTATAAACTATCATTTTTACCTCCTTAAGATAATTAAAGTTTAAATATTTTTTTTATATCTTTTATATCAGTATCTTCGTTTTCAAAAGCTTCAAAAAGATTAGATTTTAATTCATCATCTTTAACTGAATACTTTAAATATTCAATATCTTCATCATTTAATGCGATAATATCATCAACATCACATAATAATTCTAATAATAATGATTTTAAAGATAACATACATTTATAATAATATTGTTCATCGTATGTTTCTCGATATACAGCACTTTTACCATCGATATCGATTACCTCAGGATAAAGGTTATATTTAACTAAAACATTACTATGTGGTTTTTTATCGTTAAATGATGGTTTGTTGGCTAAATCGATATGGTAGATATTATTATTAAGCAATTCCTCTATTTCAAGTAATAAATATTTTACTGTTTTTAATTTTAATTTTTTAGGTAACATATTTATTTGATATAAAGGAAATGAATGGTTATGATATTTTAATACACAACCTCTAAAATGACCATTTACATAAATACAACCCATAGGAAGACTTGTTAAATGAACATTTTTTTGTTTTGAGGTAGCTTTTAAAATAGCATCTTCTTTACCTATTCTTGTACCCTCTTTATCGATAAAGTTTAAGGTCAATGATGGTAATTCTTTAACATTTATATCTTTAATTGATTTAACGACTTTCGTCTCTTCTTCATTATTAATTGTTACATTTTCATTTTCGGTATGGTAAATTTTATATAAGGTATCATTGTTAATCTTATATACTTTACCATCACTACCCTCTGATAAATAATATTTTTTTAAATTTTTTAAATCTTCACTTGATAAATAAACATCCCTATTCATAATCAATTCCCCCTTTAATTTCTTTAATTTTACCTATAAAACTTAGGTGTTAAAATTTTTTGTAATTTTTTATTTATTTCTGATGGTGTGGTATCTTTTAAAACGGTCGCTCCTGATTGAACGTTACCACCACCATTTAGGTGGCTCATTACCTCACCAACGTTGATTTTTCCTTTGCTTCTAGCACTTACAGATACTGTATTATCATCAATTCTTCCGATAACGAAACCAGCATCCGTTTTATATTTTAATAGATAATCAGCGGCTTTCGCTAATTCTTCTTTAGTATATATTTCATCTTCACCAATTACTGTAGCGATAGAATATGATGATATAACGGTCTTATCTAAAAGACGATGGATTTTTCTATCACTTACAAAATCTTCTGAGAAGAAATCATTGATAGTCGACATCGATGCTCCACTATCTAATAATTTACCAACTATCTTCATAGTTTTACTAGATATGTTTTTAGTTAAGTGATTGGTATCTAAGTAAATACCTGCTAATAAGTAATTAGCGATATCACTATCGTATTTAACTTTCATAAGGAAAAGTAATTTTGCAACTATTTCACTAGCACTTGATATACTTTGATCGATAAATTTGTTTTTAGTTTTGATGGTATTTTCATCTTCGCTGTGATGATCGATGATAATCGTATTTTTAGGATCTAATTTTTCATCTAAACATATACGATTCGCTTTATTAACATCGGTTAAAATCATAACGTTATCAGGTGATTTAACTTTTGAATATTCACTTTTATCTAAATATTTGATACCATTTTCTTCTGATGAATCGATAATCATCTTAACACCAGCATCGATAGTGTATGTAGGATAATCTAATAAAATAAACGATTCTTTTTTATATTTAGATGCTATTAACGATAGACCTATCGCTGAACCTATGGCATCAAAATCAGGATATAAATGTGGTATGATGATAACTCTTTTAGTATTTTGTAATTTTTGATCTAATACCAATCTTAAGTTCTTAATATTTAACAATATACCACCCCTTTCCTTATGTTTAATTAATTCCCCTTTCAAATGCCTTGTATTTTAGCACTTTTTACTTAAAAAGTCAATATTAGCACAAATAAAATAATTAAAACCTTTAACGCTTTATCTTTTAATTTACAACATAAAGCAGGTCTTAATTATATAAATTACTTACTAATCATATTTAGTAGATTAATTTTAAATATATCTTTATCGGAATGTTCTTTTGATACCATAACACCTTTATAAGTTACGAGTTCTGATTGATGACCCTCACTTAATATTTCGATCGGTGTTATCTTATCTAACATGATTATTTTTTCGTTTTGGTAGACAATATAGTGTAATTCTATATCACCATGAACTTTAGAAAATAATGAATCGGTTGGTAATTTTAAGCTATAGGTGGTTGTATCGTTAGCTTTTGATACCAACTTACCTAAAAATTTACCTTCCTTTAATTGAGGGTAATATTCAAAATAAAGTTTTTTATAGGCTAACATGTTGTATTTTTTTAAAGATCGTTCTAATTTATGAAAATCGTTTTCGTTTACATAATCAAACACATAACTCTCTTTCATAATACCCTCCTTATTATACTTATAGATTACCACAAATGACGCTAAAAATCAATGTCTAATTTATATTTTAAAACTTAAACTGATACCATCACCGATATTATAGAATTCTGTTTTAAATTCTTGGTTATTTTTTAAAAAGGTAATGTAGTTATTTAGTTTTTTAATCAATCCTCTTAAGTTACGACTCATTTTAGTAGTATCTTGATCGATTAAGCCATGAAAATTTAGATTATCACTTACGATGACACCATCTTTATTTAAGTTATGTTTAAATTTGTCAAAAAATTTGATATATTGAGCCTTGGCGGCATCGATAAAGATCAAATCAAATGTACCATCGATTTGAACATTTAAGGCATCTTCTAATAAAATATCGATCTGTTTTTCATAACCATATTCTTTTATATTCGATACAGCTTCTTGATATCTTTTTTCATCACGTTCGATCGTTACTACTTTGATATCATCACTTATAGAAGCCATTTGTATAGCGGAATAACCTATCGCTGAACCGATTTCTAAGATCGTTTTAATGTTGTTATTTTTTATATAATCTTTTAAAAATTCGATACCATCTTTTTGCATGATGGGAATATTGTTTATTTTAGCATATTCTTCTAAGCGTTCCATAGTCCTTGATCCTTTAATTTTTTAATTATTTGTTGATGCTCTAGATAAGTTTTAGTAAAGTATACTTTTTTATTAGTATCCGCTACAAAATATAAATAATTATTTTTTTCATAATTGATAGTTGCTTCGATAGCTTCGATACTTGGATTACCGATTGGTCCAACTGGTAGTTTACCATTTAAACTAGTATTTCTAGTATTATAAGCGTTTTGATCGTAAACGTGACCAGTAATAGACTCAGTAAGTTCTTTTTTTAACCCATAATATGTAGTTACGTCGCTTTCTAAGCCCATTCCTCTATTTAAACGGTTATAAAATACACCTATGACGTTTTTACGATCTTTTAAGGTACTAGCTTCTAATTCAGCGATCGATGCTAAGGTTAAAATTTCATGAACCGTATGTTTAGATTTTTGAATAGCACTTTTATATTTATCTAATTTTTGTTCCATGTTGTTTAAAATAATTAAAATCATATTTTCTAAGGTTTCATCTTTTTTAAAGATATAAGTATCGGGGAATAAGTAACCCTCTAGTGAATAGTAGATATTTTTGTTTTTTACCTCTTTAGTTATAAACCAATATTTATTAATCAAGGTATCTAAAAATTTAGTATCTTTTAATAAATTATAGACATCTTCTTTCTTATATTTAGTATTTTCCTCAATTTTAGATGCAATTTTTCTAACATTGATACCCTCATTAAAAGTTATTTTAGTATTAGTTAAACTGTCATCAGGTCCTTTTTTAAAAGTTTCGATAATATCTTTAACACTCATATTTTGTTTTAAAGGATATACCCCTACTACTAATTTATCGGTCTTATTTAGTTTTAAATATATTTTATACGCTAAAGCGCTTCTAATTAAATCTTTTTCTTTTAAATCATCAACTATTGTTATATACGTATCATTTTCATTTACTAAAAAAGGAACAACTTTATCATTATTGTTTACTTTTTTTATATTAACTTTATACCATACAAAAGAAAATAACATCGATAATAATACTAGCAACAACAAAAGTATTACTATAAATCTTATTACTTTAGTTTTACTAATTACTCTTTTTTTAGCCATAATTATCTGATAAGCTACTACTCATCTGCTCCACTTTCGTTTTTAGCTGATTCTTGTAATTTATTCATTATTTGTTCAACCATGTTCCATTCAGCATCGGTTTCGATTGCTCCTAGTGTTAATTCACTAGCATTTGGATCATATGTTGAAGCATACACTCTCGTATTTCCACCCTCATCGGTCGTATTGTCAGTATATACTATATAATTTTTCTTTGTATCATCTGATTCAAAAGTAAATAATACCTCACATTTTACTTCTTTTCCATTACCATCTACTAATTTAAAAGTCATTTTTTCTTCATTCATCATATTAATTTTCCTTTCTCTTATCTAGGTAAGTTTGTAATATTATATTAGCGGCTACGCTATCTACTTTCTTCTTTCTTTTTTTGCGACTCATATTGGCCTCGATAAGATAGTAATTAGCTTCGACACTCGATCTTCTTTCATCTTGCATAACAACAGGAATATGAAGATAATCACTTAATTTTTTTCCAAAATCGATCGCTATACTAGCTCTAGGTCCAATCGTATTATTCATATTTTTAGGTAGACCTAAAACGATCGTACTTATATTTTCTACCTCAACTATCTGTTTTACAGGTTCGAGCAACAAGTCATAGTCTTCTTCAAATCTAATCGTTTTATAGGCATTAGCGATCGTATTAGTTCGATCACTTATCGATATACCTAGTGTCTTAGTCCCTAAATCAAGTCCTAAATATCTCACTTTATCAACTCTTTAACTAATACCTCGATTATTTTGTTTCGCTCTAAAGATTGTATTTTATTTCTGGCATTACCAAAACTAGTTATATATCCAGGATCACCACTCATCAAATAACCGACGATTTGATTGATCGGATTATATCCTCTCATTTCTAGTATTTGAATAATTTCTTTTAATGTCTCTTTTATGTAAGCATCGTTGAAATCACTAACATTGTATGTTTTGGTTAAATTCAAGTTATCACCTACCTTAGAATATACCTATATTTTATCATCTATTGGCATAATTATCAAGAAGATATGATTAAAGTGTACACTTATTTTATTTATAAACTAAAAAACTTAAGCTGATACTTAAGTTTAATTATGAACTTATACATTTATCACTGGCGACTAAGTCGTAGTTTTTGCTATCGGTTATACTCACTTTAACTACTAAGGAATTATCGATATCCGATATATCGACTGCTATTAAATTATCATTTACAAGAGTACTAATTGGTATACAATAAACTTTACCATTTCTTATAGGATAATCATTTTCATGTTGGTTCATATACGCATTAGCCCCACTATATATTAATTCTTTTTTATCGTTACTTAATTTTTTATCTTCATTATCTATCTGTTCTAACACTTTAGGATACGTTATAGCGACTAAAATACCTAATAAAGTTACGGTCGCTAATAACTCGATTAATGTAAAACCCTTTTTCATATTCCACCTCTATCCAAAATATAAACTTACTAAAAAGATTATAACTCCTGTTATTATACCTATCGCTAAGGTTTTTTTATTTTTTATTTCTAACATTTCACTAAATAATTCAAAGACGACAATATAGACAATCATTCCTAAGGTTAAGGATAATAAGATACCGATGATGATACTTGAAATATCACCTAATATGTACATTATAATTCCGCCTATAAAAGTTGATATGGATACTAGTATTAAAGAAAATATTTTTATGTATTTTGAATTATCGACTTTTGATAAGGTTGAATAGATAACTATGCCCATTGGTATATTATGTAGTCCAACACCTAGTAACATAAGTAATCCTAGATGACTATCGACGATCGTGGTCGAATAGATAGTCATTCCCTCGATAATATTATGTAAAATAATTGCTACTGAAGATACGATACCGATATGATATAAATTTTTATCTTCTTCTAATTCGGTTTCATTATGATGCTCATGATTAGGAATGAAATAATCTAGTACTTTTAATATAATAATTCCTATTAAGACTAAACCGATCAACAACAAATACTTGATATTACTATCAGTAGCTTTTTCTAAGTACTCTAATGATTCAGGTATCAGTTCAAAAATACTTAAACAGACCATGACTGAAAAAGCCATACTGATTGAAAAATTGATAAACTTTTTGTTATTTTTAACGAAATAGCCTATAAAAGCACCGATGATAATAAAAAGTCCTGTTAGCAAAGTAAACAATAATCCTATATTCATTTTTATCTCCTAACATATAAATTTTATCATATTTTTTTAATAAAAGAAAGTACTAAATACTTTCTTATTATGGCGCTGATGGAACCAGTCCAGCATCACTTAATACATCATCAGACTTATCAGTACTAGTTTGGGTACTTGTCGATTCACTTGTACTAGTACTAGTTGACGTACTAGTAGTATTTGTAGTTGTCTCATTAACGCTCGTACTAGTTTGAGTATTTGGCGTTTGATTTTGAGTTACGGTTTCTTCTTTTAAAACGGTAAGAGTCAAGTTTTTAACGTAGTTGACATCAGTTCCTGAATTGTAGTTTTGTTTGATGACTGTTCCATTTACACCAGTACCAGTTTTAACGTAATTAAAGCTTACGGTGATACCCAAATTAGCTGCTTTTGTTTTAGCTGTACTTTCACTCATACCAATAAAACTTGGTAAGGATACGACATTAGTTGTTCCTCCAGTAACGTTTTTACCGATAACCTCTTGTTCGTATGCTTTATCGATATTGAATGAGAATTTCTTAATTATAGTTGGTTTTTTCAAGCCCAAATTAACTTTCATAGCATTACTAACAGCATCAATACTGTTTTGATATAGTATGTAGTAATATAATCTTAAACCAGTGTTAGTATCGTACATTCTACCATCGTAACCGTTTAGATATAGTTTTTGAATACCAAGTAAATCCTCGACTTTTTCATTATGACTTTTAACGATGATATCTTTTCCAACGTTATATAGTGATAATATGTCGCTGTTTTGCATGTTGGTAACCATACTTTTACTTATTTTATCTAAAACGTCATATATTTTATCGATACTTTTTACCTCTTTTAATTTATTTAAGATAGCTCTTAAAACTAACTGTTGATTTTGACCTCTTACAAAGTCGTTACGTACGCCCTGAGTCCACTCTTCTGAACATTTGCTACTGTTAGCTTTTCGGTTACGAGATAAGGCTAAAGCTTGTTCACCATTTAACTTTTGTAAACCCTTTTTAACATAGATAGTATGTTTTCCAAATTTACGATTACTATCTTGTTCACAGAAGCTATAAGGTACATCGACTTCGACACCACCTAAAGCATCGATAACGTTAACGACACCTTTAAAGTTGATTTTAACGTAATAATCGATATCGATACCGGTAAAGTTACTTACGGTATCAACCATACATTTTTCACCATATAATGCGGCTGAATTGATTTTGTTTTTTCTATTTCCGCTTGTACAAGTAATAGGTACATAGCTATCACGTGGTATACTTAACATTGTAGTATTTAAGGTTGTTGGATTAAAGGTGATTAATAGCAAAGCATCACCATTGAATGCTGTATTAGCTAAATCTTCTTCAGTTGAATCGACACCCATAACTAAGACCGAAAAAGGTTCGTTTAAGTTACTGTTTTTACTTACCTCTTCTGTTTTATTCGTCTTTTCTTTACTGAATATTATCTTTGTTTTTTCATCGATATCATCTAAATCGACCTCATCCATCGCTTTAAATGTACTAACATAGTTACTTGGTAAGAAGATATAATCGATCTTTTTATCGTATAGGTCATTGATTAAATCGATATAGTTACCATAACCTACTATTTCGTTTTTTAAATTATTTTCATTGATAGCTTGGGTAGGAAGCTGGTATCCTATCAAATCTGTTTCATCGTCGATCATACCGATTTTGCTATTTTTATCGATATCGTTTATGCCATCTACTTTGTTATCGGACCTTGTGACTAAACTAGTTGAATAAGTTGTAGTACTAGTAGTCATTCTATCGATTATTTTATAGGTTTTATTGATATAGTATCCGGCACATAAGGAAGCCATTATATAAGCTATAGTGACTACTATTAATACGATGATAGCTTTTGATTTTTTCTTTATGGCTTTTATAAAAAATAAAATTATGGCAACTAAAATTATCACTAAATCGATGATCATTAGTAATCTTATTTTATTTTCTATTCCTGTTAATAAAAGTAGTGAATATATTAAATATGCTGTTGCTACTACAGCTAATAAATTTATAATTAAAATCAAAATTTTCTTTATTTTATTACTCTTTTGTCCTTTTTGCTTACGCATCTGTATCTCTCCTTAGTTTCTATAATTATACTATTATTTTGGATATTATACAAGAAAAGTATTATTTTTTTTATTCCATTTTACATATTGTCAATATTTAAAATAAATTTCATAAAATGTATTGTAAATCGGTTATAAATAACTTGTTTATGGATCTATAACCAAGTGGCAAGGTATTGGGATTGCAACTCCCTACCCTAGACCTTAAATATAGAATTAAAAGCCCCTATATTCTGGGATTTTTTTGTACTTAAATTTCATTTTTTACTTTAGTTGTCACAGATTTGTAATTAAATAAAAAAGAATGCTAATTTTTTAACATTCTTTTTAAAATTATCGTAGAATAATCTATTATACGATAATATTTCTTCCAAAATAATTCTATCATAAAAATTAAATTTTATCCATATAAATGAAAAAAATCGTAAAATATATGATTTGGAGGTGGTTAAATGAAAAAAATTATTAGTAGAAAACGATATAAATTTATAAATATATTGAATATATGGTTAAATTCCAAACGAGATATAAAAATTCAATCCTACCAAAAATACGAAATGTTAATTAAAAATTATATTTACAATGAATATTTATCAGATGTTCCTATTCAAAAATTAACCAAAAATGACATTATATTGTTTTTTCAAAAATTACAAAATAATAATTTATCAATATCAATCCAAAAAACATTATTATATATAATTAAATCAGCTATTAATTATGCCTACAAAAATAAATATTGTTATTATATAGATTTAACAGATATTAAGTTAAAAATAGAAAACAAAACAATATTTATTCTATCTAAAGAAGAACAAAACATTTTAGAAATTGTATTGAAAGAAAATACAAATATTCGTAAAATATGCCTATTACTTTGTTTATATACAGGTATTCGGGTTGGTGAAGCAAGCGGATTAAAATGGGAAGATATTGATTTTAGTAATAAATCACTTATTATAAAAAGAACGATTATAAGAGTTAAAAATCAAAATAATACTACTAAAACAATCTTAATGGAAAGTACTCCTAAAAGTGAAACATCCAAACGAATAATACCAATACCTAATTTTATTATTGAAATGTTAAGAAAATTTAAACAAAATGATAATTATTATTTACTATCCAATAGTGAAAAACTATATGACCCAAGATATTTAGAGTCATTTTATAATAGAATACTTAAAAAATGTAATATAAAAAATAATAAATTTCATACTTTAAGACATACCTTTGCTACTCGTTCTATTGAATCAAAAATGGATATTAAAACATTAAGCGAAATTTTAGGTCATTCTTCTATTGAAATAACTCTAAAATTATATGTTCATCCAACTTATGATATGAAGAAAAAATCGATTGAAAGTCTTGTTCAATATATGACTATTTAATAACATAGATTAGATTATTCTACGATAATTTACTAGAAAGGAGTGTGTTTTTGAATAAAGATATGACAAATTTAATTAGAACTGAAAATATATTGAGAAAAATAGTAAATTCACCAGAAGAAAAATTTAGTGATGGTTTACAACTTGACTTTTTTTCAACCATATATGAAATCCTATTACGAAAAGGAAACACAGAAAAAATTAAAGAATTTATGAATAAATACAAAAATTATAAAAATTATTCGTATGCAAAATTAGAAGAAGAAAATTTTTATTTTGAACATTTATTTGAAGACTTATATAAATTTTACTAAAAGTTATAAGAAAAAGGAGTGATTAATATGGCAATAATAAAATGTCCTGAGTGTACAAAAAATATATCAACAGATGTGGAAAATTGTATTCATTGCGGTTTTTCAATAAAAAAATATTTTGATAATAAACTTATAATGATTTATTCTAATGAATTCAAAAAATATTATGGAGAAGAATATCCTGAAATTGTTAAAGATTTTGATGAAATTCCAAAAAGGTTTAAGAGAGTATATGAAAGTGATAAATGGGGATTTGGTTATTTTTGTGAATTGATGGACCAAGAGTTGAATCCAATGTTTAGTTATATGTTAGATATCAAAAACTTAAAAAATATTTCAGAAAATATTGATGAAAAAATAATAAATTATACTACTAGTTTTTTTAGACCTGTAAGGAGACTTAAAGCTCCAGCATTATATTATGTTATTAAAAAAAATAATTTATCAAAAGAAGCAGTTAAAGATTACGGTGTTTTTATGGGTAAAAATAGAGATCATGATCCATGGATTGCAAAATATTCAGACTTAATAAGAAAAGTTATAGCAGATCATTTTGATGAATTAGGATTAAATATCGATATTTTTACTGAAGAACAATTTAATCATCAAGAACGAAGAAAAAATGCAATTTTTGATATTACAAGTACCAATGCTAAATTAGAGTACCAAAATCCAGAAAATTTATATGATACGCTAGATAGAATTCGCAAATCAGTATATGAAAAATATCTAGATTATATTTATAATAAGTTGTTTGAAACAATTAAACCAACTAAAGATGAGAACTTTGGTGCATTAGAATTGAGCAATTATATAAAGAAAAATTATAATATAAAATATGAAATAGAAGATATTATTGGGTTTATAAATGACTCTGTAAGCTCTAGTAGAAAAATATTATTTTGTTATCCAGATACCCCTAGTGACTATATTAAAACAGCAAATGGAAAAAGTATTAGTTATAATAGCTATTATTATGGTACCCCACAAGAATATGCAAGTTACGTAAAAAATCATAGATATGTTTTTGAAGACGATGACGAGGAAATAGTAACTGATGTTGAAGCTAAATTTATTGATGAAAACTTTGAAGAAATTTTAATTAAATGTTTTGATTATTTTTTGAAAGAAGATAAATCTAATGAATATTATGGTTCATATGATGAAATTTGTAAAGCGCGCGAATTAAATTTAGCCAATGTAGAAAAAAACAGGAAATCGGAAGAAAATTACATAAATTTATTAAAGCTACAAGATCGAATAGAATATCATAAAAAAGTTATGGAGATGACTAAAGTTCATTTTACTGATGATGGCATAAAATGTCCAAATTGTGGCAGTTCTTCAGTCGAAAAAATATCTGGATTAAATAGAGCTGTATCTATTGGATTATTTGGTTTAGCAAGTAGTAAAATAGGAAAAACCATGCATTGCAAATCTTGTGATTATAAGTGGTAGTTTTATGAATAATAAAGAAGATTTAGTATATGATATTATAAAAAATTCATAGAAAGAATGTAAAAGAATATCGAAAACAGAAATACTTAACTGGAGTCAAATTTTTAAAGAAATAGATGGAAGATTAAGTGATAATACTACTCTCCCACCATTTAAAATTTGTAGTCCTTTTTACATAGATAGTATTTTTTCCATTATATAAAAAAGTAATACTTTTTTAATTCCATTTATGAAAAGTATTATTTTTTTTATTCCATTTTACATATTGTCAATATTTAAAATAAATTTCATAAAATGTATTGTAAATCGGTTATAAATTTGTTATAATTAACTTGCTCGTGGGTCTATAGCCAAGTGGTAAGGCGTGGGACTGCAACTCCCTGATCGTTGGTTCAAATCCGACTAGGCCCTCCA